>DASQPA010000062.1:0-14076 GCA_035644215.1 Thermoanaerobaculia bacterium | reverse complement strand
CCGAGGTCGCCCGCGCCGAGCAGTGGATCAATCTGCCGCAGCCGCCGGCGGCGGTCGACCTGGCTCCCGAGACGGATGCCGGCGGCCGGATCGCCGCCGTCCGCCTCTCCTTCCAGAGCCGCACCCTCGACTCCCCCACCGCGGTCTCCGCCACCCTGGATGGCGCGACCCTCCCCGTCCGGCAGCGGCGGGTCGCCCTCCCCGCCTATCCGCCGGAGCAGCCGCACCTGCTCTCGGTCGAGGCGCGCTTCCCCAAGGGCGTCGAGGCCCGCCGTGATTTCGCTTTTGGCGGCGGTCTGGAAACCGAGGTGGCCACCGACCTCACCGCCGTCCTGGTGCGGACCCCGGCTCCCCTGCCCCTTCTGCCGGCGCTCGCCGGCTGGTTCGCCGCGGAGGGTCAAGCGCTCCCCGTCACGGCGATCGAGGCGGAGGCGTACGAACGCCAGGGCGTCTCCAACGCCGCCGGGACCCAGGCGTTTCCGTCCTGCGGAGACGCCTTGGCGGTGGTGGTTCCGGAGAGGTCGATGGTAGCGGCTAGGCGTCTCTACAGCATCGTCCCGCAGCATCCCGCAAGCATCCGCGGTCGAAATTCGGCATCGACTGGACCCTGACAGGAGCCCTGCACACGGCCTCTGCGTATAGGCGCACGGTCATCGCGTGCAGGCACACAGTCATCGCGTGCAGGCACACGGTCATCGCGTACAGGCGCGCGGTGATGGCGTGCCTGCAACCAGACACCGCGTACGGGCGCGCGATCGTCGCGTGCAGGCGCACGGTCGCTGCGTGCAGGTGCGCGATCGTCGCGTGCAGGTACACGGTCGCTGCGTGCAGGTGCGCGGTCACCACGCGCAGGCACATGGGGGCCGAGAACCAGCACGCGAGGCCGCGAGGCGGAGTGCAGAGGCTCAGGCGACCGGCTGGGGGACATCGAGGCGGCCGTCCACGTGGCGCAGGGAGCCGGGGGTCGTCAGCGTCTCTCCGGTTTCGAGCAGCGTCTTCGAGCCTTCGGGAAGGCATCCCGAGCCTTCGGGAAGCTTCCCGAGGCGGCGGGAAAAGATCCCGCCGTCGTCGGGCCGGCCGGAATCGCCTCCGGGAGCATCCCGAATCCCTCCGGCCGCTTCCGAAACCCCTCCGGGCGCTTCCCGACCGTCTCCGGGAGGTTCCGGATTCCCTCCGGCCGCTTCCGGACGGTCTCCGGGAGGCCCCGAAATCTCTCCGGACCCTTCCCGACCGCCTCCGGGGGCTTCCGGAAACCCTCCGGGAGGTTTCAAAATCCCTCCGGGACCTTCCAAAAACTCTCCGGGAGCTTCCAGACGCTCTCCGGACGCTTCCGGACGCGCGGAAAGTCACTTTCCACGCCTTGGAAGTCGAGCCGGAGGGATGAAAAGTCTTCCCGGACGCATGGAAAGTTACTTTCCACGCATGGGAAGTCGAGCCGGAGGCGTCCGAAGTCGAGCCGGAGAGGTTGAAAGTCGACCTGGAGGGGTCGGAAGTCGAGCCGGAGAGACCAGAAGTCGAGCCGGAGGCGTTGGAAGTCGACCCGGAGACCTTTTTGAAGGCTTTCCAGGGATTTTGGACCCACGGACGGAGTTTTCGGCTGGTTCCGGGGGAGACAACGCCCTTGCCGAATTCCTCAACGGTCGCCGGAGGCGGTAGAGACGTGCCCAAGTCCTGAACGATATCGACACGCAGTCCACGGGGACCGCGGGCCGTCTCCGCCGGGCAACGCCCCGGCGCGTTTGTCCCGTTTGCCGGTCGGAATCGCGGGAGACCGCAAGGGACCACCAAGACAGGGGATGTCGCGTGTAGGGGACGCCAACCCTATGCGGAGACGTCCCGCAGTCCCCGTGGCCTGAGACGGATATCGTTCAGAACCTGGGACGTCTCTACCTCCTTCGTCGAAACGCTGTTCCTATCCCGGCGAGCCCCCAGCCCTTGCCCTCCCGCCCCCACGGGGGCTCTGCCCCTACCTGCCCGGCCTCGCGGTCGCCGGGGATCGTGTCTCCGGTGGGGGCGACCGCCTCGACTCTCGAATATATGCAGTTATTCTTTGTGAGCAATGGAAAGATAGCTCCAGGCAGACTCAGGTCCGTAATCAGGAGCGTAATCTTCAGTAGTCAGAATGGTCTTCAGGATAGGTCGCCGGACTCCTCCAGATTGGATCCCGTCTCCGTCTGGGGGGCCCGGCCCCAAATCCTCTCCAGCGGCTCCATCGCGTAGGTGGAGCCTCTTTTTTTGCCCGCGTATCTTTGCGTTCGGCGTAATGTTGACCGTAATCTCCGGCCTCTACACTTCTCTTCAGGGTTAGATCCGGGTGACCCCCGAGGCTGGCAACAGTCCTCCACACGGATCTGCCGATACCCTCTCGAGCGGTTTCATCCGGGAAGGATGACCGCCTTTTTTTTTGCCCGCAGCATTCTGCAACGCGGCCTCTGCCGACGCCAGGGAGCTCAGCCGCCGCAGCCGGCCTCTGTCGCCGCCAACGCCACCTTCCCCGCGATCCAGGAGGTGGGCACCAGTAGCACCGTAGGGGTGGACTGGTGGCCGATCGCCGTGACCTCCCCCTTCTCGAAGAAGGCCCAGTGGTGCTCGCCGGGGGCGACCGTCAGGTGGTGAGCCGTCGTAGGGATCTCCAGGGCGTGTAGGGTCCTCCCGGTTCGCGGGTCGAGCCGGAGGAGCTCCCACGAGCGCATGGACCCGCCTCCCCCTCCTGTCCGGCGAAGGAGAAAGAGGGAGTCGCCGGCTCCGTACAGCCCGCCGGGGAGGCTCGCCCGCTCGAGGAGCCGGAAGAGGTCCGGCGTCTGCGCCATGCCCTGGTCGCGCGCCAGCTCCCCACGCAGCTCCGGCGCGACCCCGGGCCAGGCGATCAGCCGTTGGGGCGCTTCCCCGGGGGGTACCCGATAGAGACCGACCGGAGATTCCTCCAGCGCCAGGAAGTAGCCAACTCCCCCGACTCCGGCGAGGACAGGGATGCCGGCGCGATAGAGGAGGGCCTCCGGCCGGCTCATGTCGATCCGGTGGAGGACCTCGTACCGGTTAGACGAGAGAGGGAGCCGCACGATGGCGGTGGTCCAGGTCCCCTGCGGGCCGAGGAGGTTGGCCACCGCCAGGGCCTCGTCCTCTCCGAGGAGAGACCACTGAAAGACGGACCGGAGCGTGCCGTCCGGGCCGGTGCGGCCGACGAGCTTCGCCTCTCGCCTCCCGGTGGGCTCCCCCCGCCAGAGAAGGTGGCCGGAGGGATCCTCCGCCACCGGTACGCCCGCCGGCGAGGCCTGGACTCGCACGTAGGCCGCTTCGCCGGAAGGAAGAGTGGCCGGCGCCGCGTCCAGGAGAGCCCCATCCTCTCCGAAGCCCAGGAGCTGACCGCGCAACGAATCGGCGAGGATCCACCTCTCCCTCCCCGCCCAGGCCGCGGACGAGAGCCAGGCCGGCTGCGCGCCGAGCGGCACGCGGCGGCAGCGATCCTCGGCCAGGGGAGAACGCGGAATTTTCGCTGACGGGAAGGGCGAGAGCTCGAACCGAGCAGGTCGCACCTCTCCGGCAGAGGAAGAGGAAAGAGCCGGCGACGAGGTCTGGAAACCGAGGAGGTGGCGCCCGTTGCATCCGATCTCGACTAAAGCCGTTCTGGCGATGGCATCGCGCCGGCCCTTCTGCTGTGGGAAGAGATCAGGGATGAACAGCATGACGTGGAAATCACAGCCACCTCCACCTTGAACGCACCGACCCATGTCTGCGTCGTAGGCCAATTTGCCGCCTCCGCCTCCTCCGCCGCCACCGCCGACGCCACCCCTGGGAGGCGGTTCATGCGCCTCCTTGTCCTTGGCTCGTTTCTGAATGGCCTCCATCGTGAGCCGATACTCGTGGACGTCCGCCCGATCGAGCTGGCCGGATGCCTGTTTCAGCAGGCGATCCCAGGTCGGCTTCTGGCTGGCGATTTTCTGGTCCTCACCGGTCGCCGCATAGTTGGCCGCCAGATCCCGGAAAAGCAGCGGATCGGCGGTGCCGAGGCTCAGATTCTCGGCGCTCTCCAGATAGGATCGTGCGACGAGAGGTTCGTCGGCCCGCACGGCCAGCGAGCGCAGCAGGGACCGGAACGAGTAGAGGGGGGATCGGCGGTCCAGGCCTGGCTTGGCGGCCCAAAAATAGAAGCCCTGGGCAGGAGGGGCGGTCGCCTCATGAGCCAGGAGGATCTCCTCCGCACCTCGGCCGATGGCAGGATCGGTCGCGAGGCGGCGGAGCGTTCGACCGGCTTCACTGTCGGCGAAGCTCTTCAGCGGATAATGCTGTTTTGCCAGAGCGGCGACGAGAGCAGAGAGCAGTTCGACCCGGGTCGGGTCCGGCAGATTCAACGAAGTCAGATCGGTGAGGGCCGCCTGCTGGCCCGCCAGCGTCGCTCCAGCCTCGACGGCCTTCCAGATCTCTCCGGACAGCTGGCTGGGCGCGCTCCGCGCCAAAAGAGAGAAGAGATCGGTCCAGACCTGATCGTCGGTGGGCTTGGCCTTCAGGACCTCACGATAGAGCTCGGCCGACTTCTTCCAATCCTCCCCCTCGAGGAATCGGGCGTAGCTGCGGGCCAGCACCAGGCGATCCTCGCCCGCCATCTTCGGCAACGCCTCGGCGTAGAGCTGGCCGGCTCGCTTCCGTCCGCCGAGATCGGAGTAGACGTGCGCCAGGTTGACGACCGCGCCGGGAGAGCTGGAGTTGGCTTTCCAGGCCGCCTCATACCACCGCGCGGCCTCCGCCAGCCGCTCCCGCCACCCCTGGGGGGTCTCGCCACTCTGCGCTTCTCGCTGGGCGACGAGCCCCAGGAAGAACGAGCAGCTCGCGCGTTCCGCCGGGCTCCGGCCGTGACTCGCGTCCGCGGCCGCCTGAAGGAATCCCTGCCGAGCCTGTTCCAGTTCCCCGGCGATCAGGGCCTCCTGCGCTTCGGGGCTGCAGACCGGCGGCTCCACCGACCCGACCGGGCGACCGGTGAGCGCAACGACCAGGATCAAAAGTGCCGCGCGGTATCGCATCAGGGGTTTGGCAAAAGGCCATCGGGCCCTGGACAGTGATCCGGATCGTAGGGGCAATGCCGATGATTCCCGAAAAGATAGACCTCTTTCCAATTGGCACTGTTCAGCCGCTCCGCAAGCTCAGGAGTGAGGTTCAACCCGGGGCAGCAGTAATTCATACTGAGTTGGCACCTTAGCGAAGCATCGAAGTTGCCGTCACTCCGCATGTCGATTCTGCACATATTGGGGTCCTTCGTGCAAAGTGCGGCCTTGACCAAGAGCTTGAGCGATGTCCCCGGTTCCAGGGAGAGACGCCGGGCACTCAGGGGGACGATGATCCTCTGCATCGTCGGCTTGGCCTCTGCGCTCTCGGCGATCGGGATTTCGGCAATGAAGCTGGAATCCAGGACTTTGCGGAGCTCCTCCGAGAACTGAGCGTCGATGGTCTTGAACAACGGCTTCCATTGCTTCTCGTCTTTGTTGCGGTATCGCGGGTGCCAGCCCAGGGGCGAGAGCCCGGTATTGACGTACAACAGCTTATTCTCAGCCCTGCCGATCTTCCCCGTGATGGACAGGGAGACCCGCCAGAAATTGCCATATTGCTCTCGGGTCAGATCGACGAGGAGCTGAGGTCGGGAGCCCGACGCCACCTCGGCGGTTACCCATTCCATGCAGGGCGCGATCCTGGGTGCGTCCTTCCTGAGTTCCTCCTGGAGGTCTTTCTTCAGGTTGCCGAGCTCGGCCTCCGGGATCGCGTCGAAGATGTCGCCATGGAAGCCGACCACGATCTGGACCCGCGGGTAGGGAGCTCTGGTCTCGGCTGCCAAGGGAAACCCGAACAGGAGGAGGCCGAGGACGGCCAGGCGCCACGGCCGGGTCACCGCGTTCCCCCGCGGAGGCTCAGCAAGTGGATTTGAAGACCCGGCCGCCGCCCATCCATCGTGAAGCGGTCCACCACGGTCTCCTTCCCGTCCTTGGAGCTGACGAGCCCGACCTCGATCGTCTCGTTGCCTTGCATTCCCTCGATCTTCAACGGCCGCGGAGTTTCATGGGAAAGCGCCTTCAGGATCTCCTGGTCCTGGTCGGTCAACGGACTTCCCGAAAGGGCCCCGACGTCCTTGGTCCACCGCCTCGTTTGTGCATCCTTTATGGCGCGAGCGAGCTGCTGGGCAGGCGCCAAGCAGGTCGTCTGCTGCCGGAGGTCGGTCACTGTATAGAGCTTCTTCCCGAAGTGTACTCGAAGAGAGGTCACCGGAGAACCTGACGGATCGGAAACGGCGGACAGGTGATCGTAGATCCCGGTCCAGGGCACCAGGAGCAGAGCATGGTAAGGGCGAGGGAGCACGCCGCACACCCAGCTCCAGGCGCCGATTGCGGCGAGAACCACGACCGCAAGAGCTTGGAACAGCACCCGCCGCTTTCGCTCCGCGGCGATCTCGCTCACTCGCTTGATGACCTCTGCGACCATGTCCCCCTGGGGCTTCAAGAGAGTGACGGCTTGCAGATAGCCCGGGATGAGCTCCAACTCCGTCTCCTTCACCACGACGGGGAGAACGCGGCCGTGCGACTTGGGATGGAATTCCTCGTAGGACTTTAACTCGGTTAGGGCATAGCCTGGTTGAACCGACTCGGGAGAGATGAGGAAGAGGAGGAGGTCGCTCTCCCGCAGCTCTTTACGGATGGGCTTCTCATAGGCATCGCCGGAACGCAGGTTGGCGGGAGCGAAAAAGACCCGATGGCCCTCGTTCACAAGCTTAGGCTTCAGAAGATCTGCTTCCCGAGTCTGCTCGGAAGCGTATGACAGGAAGATTCTCATCTGTCCTTGATGACAGCCCTGTGGGATGCCCGCAAACCGCGTCTTACGGGGGAAACGAGGGCGGCGGCACCTCGGCCTCGTGGGTCATCGCCACGCTGGCCTGGGGTGCCGCCTCTCCGAACCGTTCACTTCCCGGCGTCCGAGCAGGTCGCCGATACCGCGAGGGAACGGATTGCTGAGCTCTGGATCACCACCATCGAAGAGATCTTCTGGGAGATCCTCTGCAACACGGAAGAATTCGCCACTACCGGACCCCGCTCGAAGACGAACCAGTTCCTCTCGCCCGGCACCACGGTCAGGTGATCCGCCGACGTGGGGAGCTGTACCCGGCCGAGGATCACGTCCCGCTGCGGGTCGATCTGGTAGAGCCACCAGGCGGTCTTGCCTGGGCCGTCGGGGCGGCGGGTCAGGAGGTAGAGGAGGCCATCCTGAGCGTAGAGTCCGGCCGGCATCGCGAAGCCCTTGACCTCCGCGTAATGGTCCGGCGCGGTCTTCGGCCCGGTCATGCGGGTACGGAAATCCGGCCGGATCCGGTACTCGTCCGGGAACGCTTTGAGTCTCTCGACCCCGCTCCCCGGCGCAGCCCGGTAGATGGCGGGGCGCTTGTCCATCAGCACGAAGTACGCCTCGTCGCCGAGGCTTGCCAGATAGGAGTAGCCCGAGAGCAGGTAGAAGTCCTCGTTGGCGAAGGCCTTCAACATCTCGGCCTTGCCGTCCAGCCGGAGGGGGGCGCGGAGGAATCCCCGATTGAAGCTCTGGTCGGGCCTCGTAAGGGTGCCGAAGCCCACCAGACTGTCCCCTGCCACTGTCCATTGGTAAAGCGAACCCACGTGTTCGCTCGCGGCGGCGCTCTTCCATAGGGGAACATTTTCCCGTATGGCTCGGAGCTGACCATCGAGACCCAAGAAATGACCATCTACTTTCTCTAGAAGAAACCCCTCCTCGGTCCTCGCCACCATGGCCGGCAGGACCTTCGCCGTGCCGCTCGATTGGACGGGCCGAAGCAAGGTGGAGCGACCCTGAGGGTCGTAGGAGAGGAGCGCGTCGCGATGCGGGTCCACAACCAGAAGCCGCGAGCTGTCCACGATCCAGGTGACGCTGCTGATCCAGCGAGGGGTCTCCTGGAGAGCCACGCGATAGCAGTTCCGTACCTCGGCCTGAAGAGAGGGGGCGGCAGAACCGACCTGGGCGAAGCCTGCGAGAACCACGACCAACAAAGCGATCCAACCCGTCACGAATCCGATGATGCTGCGATTCCTCGACATACCTTGACCCTCCTGAGGTTGGACGCCGTCAAAGCGTGTGAAGATCGCACCCACCACCGCCCTGGACACAGCGGTCGGAGTTCGAGTCGTAAGACAGCCCGCCCGCGCCAATTGCCGGACAAACAGTGTGCCGCGGTGCGGCGTCAGGCCCTCCCATCTCATGGACGCTCCCCGCAGACGCCGCGCAGGCCGAGGTGCTCCCCAACGCTGCATAGACTGGGATCGCCAGGCATCCTAGACAGAAGCAAACGAGCAGCACCTTGACTCGCTGGACAGCAGGTCTCCTTGCCATTCTCCCCCCTCCGGTAAGAACGTTGTCGATGAACCCTCCATCGCCTACACCCGGTCCGGTCAGGCGAGTGGAGAACGAGGTTTCTCATGCCTGGCCCGCGACCAGCGAGACCAAGGGACACCGCGGAGCCGAGCGGCGGACGATCCATACCTCATCCTCCTGGGCAAAGACACCTGCTACAACCAAGGTGCCGCTCAGCCCTATACCTGTGACATCGTGAAGCGACTTACAGCATATCCTAGTTTCTTGCACAAGGGGAAGCCCCCTCGGAAACGGTCTCGTCAAGCCCCTGGCGCCGACAATAGAGACGCTAGTCCAGCCGCGGAGTGACCCGATCCGACCACGATACCCACCTCCGACGACTGAACTGCCTCCGCTCGCTCGAATCTCTTCACCTCCAGAGCCCCGGTGGTTTCTCGGTCGCTTCCCTCTCGCGCGCCCCCCAACAGGGGCAAACCAGGTTCTTCAAGTATAAGCGAAGCTGAAAGGATTAGAGCTGCTCCGTTCTTAGAAGACCCCAACCCTCCGGTTTTGTTATTTGATTTCACCTATAAGTCTCTGGGGCAGTGGGACTTCCGGGCTTTCTGCCCTTAGCCAGATCATATACCGGAAAGAGATGCCAGAGAAAAGAGGGCTCCAAAGTCGCACCGCAACAGACATCGGTGACCCCGGGACCGCCCAGGAGGTAGACTCTCCCTCGTGATCGAGGCCCAACCCCGAGCGGCGCCCCTGGAGAGCCCAGCCGCGGCGACCCCGCCGGAATCTCCGGCGGCCCTGCCGGCGCCCCCGCCGCCGCCCGACCCCTACCAAGGGTTCGAGCTGATGCCGGACACCCCCCCGGCGGGACAGGTCCGGCGCCTCTTCACCATCCACCGCCATCTCTTGGGGCTCCTCTTCGGCGGGCTCGTCGCCCATGCCCGCGGCGAGGACAGCCTGGGTCCCCAGGGAGGGACCGGGCGGGGCTTCCGCCTCTTCCTGAGCTTCGAACGGCTGTTCGCCGCCCTCGTCCGCCCCTTCCTCGACAAGAGCCTGGTCGGCCGCCCCTTCCCCGTCCAGCTGCGGCGGCGGCTGGAGATCCTGGGGCCGACCTACATCAAGCTCGGCCAGGTGCTCGCCCTCCGCCAGGACCTTCTTCCCGCCGCCATCACCGAGGAGCTCAAGAACCTCCTCGACCGCCTGCCGGTGGTCGCCTTCCCGCGCTATCTGGAGATCATCGTCAAGGACCTGGGCCGGCCGATCGACGAGATGTACACCTGGATCGACCCGGTCCCCACCGGCTCGGCCTCGATCGCGCAGATCCACCGGGCGACCACCCGGGAGGGCGACTCGGTCATTCTGAAGGTGGTGAAGCCGGGCATCAAGGAGACCCTGACCCGCGACGCGCGGCTCTTGAAGCTCCTCGGCTGGGGGCTCCAGCAGGTCATCCCCCGCTACCAGCCGCAGCGGGTGATCGCCGAGTTCGTGGAGTACACCCGCCGCGAGGTCGACCTGCGGCGCGAGGCCGACAACGCCGAGAGCTTCGCCGCCAATTTCACCGACCTGGACGGCGTCGTCTTCCCCCGCATCTACCGCCAGTACAGCGGCCCGGGCGTCCTCACCATGGAGTTCCTCGCCGGCTTCAAGCCGAGCGCCCCGGAGGCCCTGGCGCTCTCCGAGGCGGAGCGCGACCGGCTGGTCGACCTCGGCGCGGCGTCGATCATCCGCATGCTCTACCGGGACGGCTTCTTCCATGCCGACCTCCACCCCGGGAACCTCCTCGTCCTCCCCGGGCCGGAGGGGCCGAAGCTCGGCTTCATCGACTTAGGCATGGTGGGGCGCTTCGACAACGAGCTGCGGCGGACTCTTCTCTATTACTACTACACGCTGGTCATGGGGGACGCGGAGAGCGCCGCGGGGTACCTCGCCTCCGTCGCCCAGCCCGGGCCGGGGGCCGACCCGGTGGGGTTCCGCCGCGAGGTCACCGAGATCCTCCACCGCTTCAGCCGCGGCGCCACCTTCCGCGACTTCTCGCTCGCCCAGCTGATCCTCCAATCGGTCAACCAGGGGGCCGGGCACAACATGTATTTCCCGGTCGAGATGGTCTTGATGGTCAAAGCGCTGGTGACCTTCGAGGGGGTGGGGCAGATCCTGAAGCCGGGGCTCGACGTGGCGGTGGTGTCGCGCGAGCACGCCAACCAGATTTTCCTCGATCAGTTCAAACCGGTGGCCTTGGGGCGCCAGCTGATGCGCGGGGTGCCGGGAATCCTCGAGGCGCTCTCCAAGCTGCCGTCGGTGATCACCGAGGGGGTGCGGCTCATCGAGCAGGTGACCCGCCGGCCGCCGGAGAATCCGTTCGCCGGCCTGCGCGGCACCATTTTCGGCGGCTTCTGCCTGGTCGCCGGTGCGGTTCTGGCCGGCGCGCACGGACCGTGGCCGGTCTGGATCGCCCTTTTCATCCTGGGCATCGCCTCCGCCCTCTCGCGGGGAAGGAGCTGAGCATGCCGGAAGAACGCCCGGAAGAGCCCCGGCACTACGAGCCGTTCGACCCCGCCTACAGCCAGGCGGTGATGAACGACCTGTTCAAGCCGCTCCTCGGCCATTACTTCCGGCCGGCCCTGATCGGCGGCGAGAAGATCCCGGCGAAGGGGCCGCTCATCCTCGCCCCCAACCACAGCGGCAACGCCTTCCCCTACGACGGCATGATTCTGGATGGCCTCCTCTGGGAGCGTACCGGGGAGCGGCCGGAGGCGAAGTTCCGCTCGGTGTTCGAAAAGGAGCTCGCGGTCACCTGGTGGATGCGCCCCTTCGGCATCGACAATTTCTGGCGACGGGCGGGCGGCATCGATCTCACCTTTCCCAATTTCGATCAGCTTTTGGCCCGCGGCGAGCGGTTGATTTATTACCCGGAGGGGGTGCCGGGAATCGGCAAGGGTTTCTACCGCCGCTACCAGCTGCAGCGCTTCTCGACCAGCTACGTGATCATGGCCGCCCGCCACGAGGCCCCGGTCTACCCCATCTACATCGTCAACGCCGAGTGGGTGATCCCCTTCTGTTTCACCTGGAAACCGGTCGACACGCTGGTGCAGAAGCTCCTCCACGTCCCCTTCCTGCCGCTCCCCGCGGCGCCGCTCGGGATTCTCTTTCCTTTCCTCTGGTACCTCGCCCTGCCGGCGCGGATGGTCTTCGTGGTCGGCGAGCCGATCGACATGCGCCAGCGGGTGACCGCGGCGGGGATGACCGATTTCGAGAACCCCGACCGCGACGTCGTCCGCCAGGTGGCGAACGAGGTGCGGGACGAGTGCCAGAAGGAGCTCGACCGCTACGTGGAGCGCTACGGCCGCTGGCCCTACCAGGCGCGCTCGTTCTTCCGCGCTCTCCTGAAGTCGGGCCGCAACTGGTGGAAGATGCTCCCCTGCGGCTGGCCCTGGATCTTCGTCCGCCACGAGCGCGACCGCCGCCGGCCGCCGGCGAAGAACTGGCTCCACGGGGTGCTCCGCGACTGGGACCTCCTCGGCTTCTACCTCCCGCTCGGCTGGCCGCTCCTCACCTTGACCCGCCGCCTGCGCCGGCCGCCCTACGGCTTCCGGGGTTTGAGCCAGAAGCAGAGGAAGGAGATCGAGGGGAACTTCCACTGGCACCTCGACCGCCGGCCGCTGCCGCCGCGGGAGGAGGACCCGGCGCTGCGAGAGGGTAGATCGCAGTCCCAGGGCTGAAACCGTTTAGACGCTCTCGTCGGCAGCTCGCGCGTAGATCTCGGTGGCGGGAATCGCGAGATCCAACGCTGCGAAGTAGAGCTCCGCAGGGTCCTCTGCAGAGGAGCGGTACTCCCAGGTACCGCCGTCCTGCTTCCGATAGGTCTCGAACCGGTGCGGCCACTGAGAGACCAGAACGTACTCTCGCAGGGAGGGAATCGACTGGTAGCAGAGGAACTTCTCGCCGCGGTCGCGAGCCTCGGTCGACGGAGAGAGGACTTCGATGATGACGATGGGGTTGAGCAGCGTCTCGGGCGTCGTGGGGAGCAACTGCTCCTCTCCGCAGGTGATGACGACGTCGGGATAGAGGAAGGCCTTGTCACCGGAGACGCCGACCCGCATGTCGTTCCCGTAGTGGTTGCAGGCCTTGGCGCGGAAAGCCAGGCCGAGCGAGGTCATGAGGTTCGCCACCAGTCGATTGTGATTTCGGCTGGCTCCCGCCATGGCCACGATACGGCCATAGATGTACTCGCTACGGAGCTCCGCTGACGGCTCGCTCTCCAGGTACTCTCGTGCCGTGAGAGAGCCGGGGGCTTTGGGCTGGCTTACGGCGGGCATGGGCTCATTCTACGACGAAGCTCGTGGAGCGCCTATTCCTCGGCCGACGACGCGGAGGCCGGCGATGGTAGCCTTGTCGGCATGCAAGACCCCTCTGCCGACGAGATCGACTCGACGGGCGAGGCGATGCTCGGCCAGGCCATCGAACGGGCGCTCGCGGCGCCGCCGCAGGAGCGGGCGGATCTCCTGGAGCGGCTGACCGGCGAGATCGCGCTGGCGACCGCCCCGGGCTCCGGCCGGCGCCCCTGGACCTGTTCGGTGCATACCGGAACGGACGGTTCGCGGATCTTCCGCGGCGGCCTGGGGTACTCGATCGTGGTCGATCCGCAAGGCCGACTGTGGCGCGCCGGGACGGTCGAGGACTTCGCGACCACCTACGCGATCACCCCGATCTCCTGCGAGATCGTCGCCATGCAACCGGAGTATGCGCAGATGCGGGAGTACGTCCCGCGCCCGCCTGGAAGCGCGAGCCGTCCGGGCGAAGATGCTCGGAACATGGAATCAGGAGCCCGGCTCGACCCGCAGGGACACGGCGTAGTGGACGGCGGCCGGCTGGCCGTTGGGCCGCCGGGCCGGTTCGAAGCGCCACCGGGCGAGCGCGCGGACGAGCGCCTCCCGTAGGACCGGCCGGTCGGGGCCAGCCAGGATCTGCGCCTGGACCACCCAGCCCTGCGGATCGATCAGGCAGTGCGCGATGACGATCCCGCCCAGCCGCCGGAGCGGATGTCCGAGCGGCAGGTCAAGGGAGGGATGGACGAGCGCTCGCGGCGGAACGCCGTGGAAGCAGACGGCATAGACCGGCTGATGGCCCAGGAGAGCCAGCCGCTCCGAGTGGACCGGCAGCCAGGGCGGCGCCGGCCGGGAAGGCGGCGGCGCCGGCCGCGGAACCGGGGCGCTCGCCCGGTCTCCCAGGAGGAGAAGGATCGCCAGCAGGGCGAGAAGGTAACGCCAGGGCCGGCCGCCGGGTTTCCGGGTTTTGGCGCCCATGCTTCTTGGAACCCTCCGGGGCGGCAGGAGTTCCTCGAGAGGGTCAGGTCACGGGGACGCACGTGGTACGCTTTATGGCGATGCGAGAGGAAATCCCATCGGCTACCATTCCGCGCGAGCAGATTGCCGCACTCTGCGTGCGTCATGGAATTCAGGAGCTGGCGCTCTTCGGTTCGTTCCTGACCGACCGCTTCCAGGCATCGAGCGACGTGGATCTCCTGGTCACCTTCAAGCCAGAGACCCGCCCTGGCTTCCTCACTCTGGCCAGGGTCCAGAGGGATTTGGAGGCGCTGTTCGGGCGCCCCGTGGACCTCGTTCCCAAAGGTGGGCTCAAACCCGCCATCCGCGACGCCGTGCTCGCCGAGTCGCGGGTCCTCTATGCGGCATGAGCGCCTCTACCTCCTCGACATGGTCGAGGCGGCCGACGCGATTC
>DASQPA010000061.1:0-11306 GCA_035644215.1 Thermoanaerobaculia bacterium | reverse complement strand
CAGGCCGGTCAACCGATGGGCGAGGGCGAGGAGCAGCCCCACTCCGGGGTCGGTCAGGCCGAAGACCCGTTCCCCCGGATTGAAGGTGAAGCCCAGGCCGTGGGCGAGGTTCCAGGCGTAGCGGTAGGTGACGTAGATGTCGTCCGTCGCCTTGCCGGCGAAGCGCCAGGCGAGGAGGGCGGCGAGGGCGGCCCAGGCGAGGAGGACGAGGTTCAGGAAATGCCCCCCTCCTGGCCTCCCCCCTGACCCAACCGCCGCCCCCCCAGGGGGGAGGGACCCGCCCTTCCGTCTCGAAGCCACTTCCGGTGCTGCCCCGCCAGGCTCCCCTCTCCCGGGGGTGCGGGAGGAGGGGCCGGGAGAGGGGTCGGGGGTGAGGGCTTCTTCCCGCTTCACCGTCCACCCCCCGCGCGCCGGCAGGCGATCGCGAGATCCCAGACCCGCAGCCCCGGCGACGCCCAGGTGGGAGCGCCCCAGAGGCCGGTCAGGTTCTGCTCCATCGCCTCCGCCTGCTGCCGCAGGGTGCGCCGCAGGTCGGGGCGCATCTCCCGCTCGCCGAGCCGCTCCTCGTCGCGGACGAAGAGAGGGTCCTCCTCGCGGGCGATGTGGAGGTGGACGGCGAGGAACCGGGCGCCGCTGGCGCAGAAGGCCTCGGGGGTGGGTGCCACGACGTTGGCGAGCGCGAGGACCGGAGAGACGAGGAGCCGCTGCGGGCCGGAGACCTGGACCCGCCGCCCATGGACCTCCTGGTAGAGATAAGGGGTGCGCAGGCCGGCGAAGGAGCTCCAGGGATACTCGATCACCGCGCCCTTCCCCGCCGTCCGGGCGATCTCCCGGTAGGGCCCGGGAACCGCCTCCGGGGCGAGCCGCGGCCGCGGCTGGTAGAAACGGAGGAAGTCGTTGTGGTGCAGGAAGGAGCTCGCCCAGAGCTGCCGATCGACCAGCGGGCCGCCCCAGGTCAGGGCGAGGACGAAGGCGACCGCGAGGGTTCCCTGGAGCACCGTTCCGGCTCTCCCCCATCGCGCCAGCGGCCGCCAGGGCAGGGCGAAGGCGCAGGCCACCCAGAGGAGCACCAGGGGGAGGGCGGGGAGGAGGTAGCGGTCGAGGATCAGCGGGTTGGCGAGCCCCAGGGGCGACAGGAGGCGGATGCCGACGAGCTGCACCGCGGCGAGGGTCAGGGTGTAGGCGCCGAGCCGGCGATGTCCGCGGCCATGGGCGAGGAGCGCGGCGAGGCCGCCTAAGGCCGCCAGCCAGAAGAGGATCACCAGGGCAGGGACCGCCGTCCCCGCCTGGAGATCCAGGACGTCGACGATCGTCTCCCCGGGGATCGTCTGCGTCTGCTGCTTTTCGGTCAGCAGGACGGAGAGCGAATCCCGGGCGGGCACCAGGAAGGTGGCGAGGGCGAGGACGATGGCGCCGCCCAGGAGGGCCAGGTGGGAGAGCCGCCGGCCGCGTTCTTCTTTTCTTCCCCACAGGAGATCGAGGGCGGCGAAGAGGAACGGGGCGGCGACGATCGGCGCGGCGCCCAGGTGGAGCCAGACGGCGAGCCCGCCCGCCACCACGTAGGCGGCGGCGAAGGCGGGCGACAGCGTCCGCCACCAGGCGGCGAAGGCCGCCGCCGCGACGAGGGCGAAGAGGGTCATCGGCAGATAGGAGCGGGCGATCCGGCTGTAGAAGACGAGGAGCGGCGAAAGGGCTAAGAGCCAGGCGAAGACGATCGCCGGCAGGATCGTCCCCCCGGGCCGCCGCCGCTCCCGCAGGAAGATGTCCAGCGGCAGGAGCGGCAGGAGCACGAGGAGGAGGAGCCCACAGAGGATCGACGGAGCGCGGAAGCTCCCCTCCCCGAGGCGCACGCCGGCATCGAGGAGCAGCCGGAAGAGGGCGGTCAGCGGGATGCAGTTGTCGCTCTCCTGGTAGGTGGTCAAGATCACCGGGAGCGGCAGGGAGACCGCGGCGCGCACCGCGTGCACCTCGTCGTCGTCGAGGATCTGGGGGGCGAGGTGATAGAGGCGGAGGGCCGCCCCGGCGAGCAGCGGGAGCAGCAGCCAGAGGGCGGCGGAACGAGAGGCGGGCCGGGGCTCCGCGCTCAAAGCGAGATCGAGCCCTTGCGGAACTCGGTCTTGCCGAGGAGGGCGTTGACGAGGACCGGGACGCCGGAGCGGACGAGGCGGAGCGCCTCGTCGAGGACCGGGCGGACCTCCTCGGGGCGCTCGATCTTCAGGCCCCGGCCGCCGTATCCCTCGGCCACTTTGTGGTAGTCGGTGCGGGCGAGGACCGTCGCCACGTCGTCGCCCAGGACGGTCACCTGCTCGCGGGCGATCTGGGTCCAGCCGGCGTCGTTGCCCACCACCGCAAGCACCGGCAGGCCGTGGCGGGCGAAGCTGTCGAACTCGGCCAGGCTGTAGGCGACCGAGCCATCGCCGTAGAGCACCCAGACGTCGGCCTGGGGCCGGCAGAGCTTGGCTCCCAGGGCGAAACCGCCCCCCACGCCGAGGGTGCCGAAGACCCCGGGATCGAGCCAGGAGAGCGGCCGGCGCGGCGCCACCGTGTAGGCGGCGGTGGCCACGAAGTCGCCGCCGTCGGCGACGATCACGCTGTCGGAAGAGAGCGAGCGGTCGATCTCCCGGCAGAGGTGGAGGGGGTTGACGTACTCGGTCGGCTGGGCCGCCTGGAGGGCGATCTCCCGCTCGCGCTCGGCGTCGCGCTCGGCCAGGGTCTCCCGCCACTCCCCCCACCGCGGGTTCCTGCCGGTCCCCGTCTCGCCCAGCGCTTCCGCCAGGGCCTCCAGGAAGAGCCCGGCGTCGGCATGGACGCCCAGCACCGGCTTGCGGTTCAAGGTGAGGTCCCGCTCGCTCCGGTTGACCGTGAGGAGACGGGCGCGACGGCTGATCTGGCGGCCGTATTCGAGGCGGAAGTCGTTGGGGATGCCGGCGAGAAGCACCAGGTCGGCCTCCCGCAGGGCCTCCTTCCGGCGGTGCCGCATCTGGAGCGGATGGCCGGCGCCGAGGAGGCCGCGGGCGCCGCCGGCGAGGTAGACCGGAGCGCCGAGCGCCGCGAGCGCCGCGGCCAGGGCCGGCGCCACCGTCGCCCGCAGCAGGGCCTGGCTGCCGACGACGAGCACCGGCCGTTTCGCCCGGGCGAGGAGGGCGGCGGCCTTCTTCACCGCGGCGCGCTCCGGCCAGGGGTCGGCCGCCGGGGCCGGTGGGGACGGCGGGGTCCGCCCGGCGCCGCGGAAGAGCTGGTTGGCGTGGCGGTGGAGGTAGAAGCGCAGCGCCCGGCCGGCGAGGCCGCCCCCCTTGGAGCTGGCGCCGTACCACTGGCGGACCAGCGGCTCGTCGTAGAGCAGGTCGACCGGGCACTCGACGAAGACCGGCCCCGGCACCCCGGAGCGCGCGGTCTCGAAGGCGCGCTCGACCGCCGGCGCCAGGTCGCGCACCGTGGTGACCGCGATGGCGTCCTTGACGTGCGGGCCGATGAGGGCCATCTGGTCGATGTCCTGGAGCGCTCCGCGGCCCTTGAGCAGGGTGGCCGCGGCGCCGCCCAGGAGCACCACCGGCGACTGGGCGAGCTGGGCGTTCTTGATCGCCGTGATCGTGTTGGTGACCCCCGGCCCGGCGGTGACCGCCGCCACTCCCGGCACCCCGGAGAGCCGAGCCACGGCGTCGGCGGCGAAGACCGCGTCGGCCTCGTGGCGCACGTCGACGACCCGGATGCCGCGCTGCTTGGCCCCCACGAGGATCGGCGAGATGTGCCCGCCGCAGAGAGTGAAGAGGAACGGCACCCCGCGCCGCGCCAAGACCTCCGCCACCCGATCGCCGCCGTTCATGCGGGGGGATTATAGCGGGACGGCCTCCGCCAGCAGGTGACGGTCGGGAACCAGGCAGGTAAAGCGGCCGGCGAAGACCGCCTCCTCGGCACGGACCACCTCGACCGCCACGATCCGTTTGCGTCCGGCCGTCTCCTCGATCCGCGCCCGGGCGAGGAGGCGCTCGCCCACCCGGACGGGCTTGGTGAAGCGCACCTCGGCACTCCCCAGGACCACCGTCGGCAGGTTGACGGCGAGCATGGCGGCATGGTCGGCGACGCCGAAGACGAAACCGCCGTGGACGAGGCCGGTCGCGTCGGCCGCCGTCTCCGGCACCGCCGTCCAGGCGACCGTGGCGGTGCCCTCCCCCAGCTCGACGGGCTCGCCGCAGAGCCGGCGGTCGAGGCCCCGGTGGGTCTCAATTGGTTTCATGGGGTCTCCTCGGGGGGCTCACCGGACGGACAGCCGGGCGACGATCGGCCGCAGTCGATCGCAGACGCTCTGGGCGTCGAACAGCTCGACCCCCATCCCCGAGAGCAGGCTGGCGCCCTGCGGCTCGAAGCGCTGCACGACCCGGGCGCGCACACGGATCGGCTCCGAATCCGGCGGGTGCAGCTCGATCGTCACCATCTCCGACAGGCGCCCGGGGTAGCGGGTGGAGACGAAAAGGCCGCCGTTTTTGATGTCGCGCTCAAAGACGTCGAGAAAGTGGCGCGGGCTGGGAAAGTCGACGCTGAACGTCCCGCCGTCGGCGACCGGCGCGGCCGAGGAGGAGGACGAGAGCAGCGGGATCGGAGTCGGAGACGCCGGCGGCGACACCGACGAGGGCGGCGGCACCGGACGGACCGGAGACGGGAACGCCGCGGCCGGGGGCGGCACCGGCCGGACCGGGGCCGGGAACGCGGCGGCGGGGGGCGGCACCGGCCGGACCGGAGGCGGCGGGGCGATCTCGGCCGGAGGCGCGGGTGGGATCGGCTCCTCGCCGAAGGCTTCCTCGGCGGTGGAGACCGACTCCGACAGGGTGGCGGCCGTGCCGGGGGGGCCCGGGGGGACGACGCTCGGCATCAGCTCCCGCACCAGCTCTTCGGCGGTGAGGAAGCGCACCCCCATGCCCGACTGGGTGACCCGGGCCATCTCCCCCCGCACCTTGCGGGCGTGGGCGACCACTCCCTCGATGACGAAGCCGCGCTCCCCATGGATCTCGACCCGCAGGCGGGTGCCCCCCGGCAGGGGGCTATTGGTGCCGACGAACATCCCGGTCAGCGAGATGTTCGTGGTGAAGCCCGTGTAGGGATGGAGGTCGCCCTGCTTCCAGAAGGTGACCGACACCCGGCGGGCGCGGCGGGCGCTCCTGCGGCGGCTCATCTGGGACGTATTGTATCTCCCCTCCGCATCGCGCTGCTATCCTTCGATCCCCATGGCCCTCTCCGCCCCTGCCACCACCGCCAATATCCTCGGCATCGCCCGCCCCCTCCAGGCGGTGGTCCTCGCCCCCGGGGGCGGATTCCGCCAGGCCGAGCTGCCGCGGCCGGCGGTGGGTCCCGGCGAGATGCTCCTCGCCCTGCGCGTCTGTGGCCTCTGCGGCACCGACCTGTGGAAGCTGGCGCAGGGCGGCACGGCGGGCGGCAGCGAGCTCGGGCACGAGGTGGTGGGGACGGTGGTCGAGATCGGCCCGGGGGTCCGGGGCTTCCGCGTCGGCGACCGGGTGGCCGCCCCTCACCACGTGGCCTGCGGCGACTGCGACGCCTGCCGCCGGGGGAGCGAGCCGCTCTGCCCCGCCTTCCGCGCCAGCCAGCTCGCCCCGGGGGGATTCGCCGACCTCATCCGGGTGGGCGAGCCCGCCGTCCGCCTCGCCGCCTGCGGCCTGCCCGACTCCCTGTCCGACGAGGCGGCGGTCTTCCTGGAGCCCGGCGCCTGCGTGCTGCGCGGCCTCTACCGCTCCGGCCTCCGGGAGATCGTGGCGCCCGCCGGCACTGGCGGGGCGGCCTCCGCCGCCATCTTGGGCGCCGGCAGCATGGGGCTCCTCCACCTGCTGCTCCTGAAAGCCCTCTGGCCGGCCGTCCCGGTCACCCTCGTCGACCCCCTCCCCGAGCGCCGGGAACGGGCGCTCGCCCTGGGGGCCGACGCCGCCGTCCCGCCCGGCGAGCCGGCCCGCGAGGCGGTCGCCGCCCTCGCTGCCGGAGCCGGGAATACCGGGAGCCACGGGGCGGACGCCGTCTTCGACACCGCCGGGGGAGCCGCGGCGCTCGCCGCCGCCCTGGAGCTCACCCGCCCGGGCGGCACGACGGTCCTCTTCGCCCATGCGCCCCTGGGGAACCGCAGCGATGTCGCGGAGATCGACCTCAACGCCTTCTTCAAAGCCGAACGCCGGCTGGTCGGCACCTACTCGGGCTCGCTCGTCGAGCAGCGCGACGTCTTCCGCTTGCTGGTGACCGGTCGCCTCGACCCGACGCCCCTGGTCACCCACCGCCTTCCTCTCTCCCGCTTCGCCGAGGCGGTCGAGCTCGCCCGCGACCGGCGCGCCCTCAAGGTGCTGCTCACCCCGGACGCGGCCCCCGGGGCCGGATGAGCCTCCCGGCCGAGCAGCGCACCGCCTTCCTCCTCGGTCCCGAGCGGCTGGAGGTGCGGACGGTGCCGGTCCCCGCCCCCGGCCCGGGGGAGATCCTGGTCCGCATCGAGGCCGCGACCACCTGCGGCACCGACGTCAAGGTCTTCCGCCGCGGCGGCCACCCGCGGATGCTCAAGGTCCCCACCCCGTTCGGCCACGAAATGGCCGGCCGGATCGCCGCCGCCGGGGAAGGGGTGGCGCGCTTCCGGGAAGGCGACCGGGTGGCGGTCGCCAACTCCGCCTCCTGCGGCCGCTGCCGCGCCTGCCGGCAGGGGCACGAGAACCTCTGTTCGGATCTCCACTACGTCAACGGCGCCTTCTCCGAGTACCTGCTCGTCCCCCGCCGTTTCGTCGAGCGCAGCACCTACCCCTGTCCGGAGGGCCTGCGCCCCGAGCACGCGGCCCTGGCCGAGCCGCTCGCCTGCGTCCTCCACGGGATCGAGATCCTGTCTTTGAGCGCGAGCGCCGAGATCGTCCTCTTCGGCAGCGGTCCCATCGGCCTCCTTTTCGTCGACCTCCTCTCCCAGGCCGGCCACCGGGTGACCGTCGCCGACCCCAACCCGGTGCGGCTCGCCGTCGCCCTCCGCCTGGGCGCCGCCGCCACCGTCGTCGTCGGCCGCGACGGCGGCGAGGTCGAGAGGGTCCGGGCGCGCTCGTCCCACGGCGACGGCTTCGACGCCGCCCTCGAAGCCACCGGCTCCCCCGCCGCCTGGGAGGACGCCATGGACGCCGTCCGTCCCGGCGGCACCACCCTCCTCTTCGGCGGCTACCCCCCGGCCACCACGGTCCCCCTGAATGCCCATCGCCTCCACTATTCGGAGCTAACCGTCAAAGGCGCCTACCACCACCGCCCCGCCACCTATCGGCGCGCCCTGGAGATCCTGGCCGCCGGGTCGCTCCGGCCGGACCTCCTCCTCTCCGCCGAGCGGCCGTTGGAGGAGGTGGAGGCGGCTCTGCGCAGCATGATGCGGCGGGAGGCGTTGAAGGTGGTGATCCGGCCGTAGGGCGACAGCACGGGCCTCAGGGAGGGCGACCGCGCTTCTCGGCGCCATGGCGCAGGAGGACGACCGCGTCCGCGGCCGTAGGGGCGACGACCGCGGCGATGCGGTCCCCGGAGCGCAGGACGGTGTCCCGCGTCGGGACCTCGCTGTGGCTTCCCCGGTGCACCGTCACCAGGAGGCAGCCGGGGGGAAGCCCCAGCTCCCCCACGCGGCGGCCGTCGAACGGCGCGTCCTCCTCGATCTTCAGCTCGAGCAGGAGAGTCTCGTCCGGCTCCTCGCGGGTCCGCGAGGCCCGCAGCAGGTCCCGCTCGAGGAGCGCCTCGTAGATCGGCTCCTCCCGCAGCAGGTCGGCGAGCGCATAGGCGCTGAAGCAGGCGAGGAGGAGCGGCAGCATCAGCTGATAGTTCTCCGTCATCTCCAGGATCAGGACGATCCCGGTGAGAGGAGCGCGCACGATCGCCGCGAACAGGGCGCCCATGCCGACGACCGCAAAGGTCGCCGGGGAGCCGACCGCGCCGGCCCACACGGCATGCCCGAGGAGGCCGATGAGCAGGCCGGCCTGGGCGCCGATGACGAGGAGAGGGGCGAAGATCCCTCCCGCCGTGCCGGTCCCGTAGCTCAGCATGGTCATGACGAAACGCATCAGGAGGAAGCCGAAGAGGAGGGTGAGCGAGCCCTGGGCGGTGAGCGTCGTCTCGACCAGACTGCCGCCACCGCCGAGCAGTTGGGGGGCAAACCAGCCGATGGCCCCGATGCCGATTCCGACCCCCGCGGCCGGCAGCCCGAGCGGCCAGCACGACGCCCGCTCGAACAGCCGGAGACTGGCGAGGAGACTGCGGTTGAAGGCGACCCCCAGGAGTCCCGCGACCAGACCCAGCACGAGGAAGAGCGGCAGACTGGCGAGGGGAGGAACCGGGGAGCCGGCGACGCGGAGGACCGGCTGCTGCCCGAGGAGGAGCCGGGCGACCACGTCGGCGCTGACCGAGGCGATGAAAGCCGCGGTCAGGGCGCCGGGGGCGAAGTCGCGGCGGAGCTCTTCGAGCACGAAGATGACCCCGGCGAGCGGCGCGTTGAACGCCGCGGCGAGGCCGGCCCCGGCGCCGGCGGCGACCAGAGTGTTGCGCTCGCGCGCCCGCGAACGCAGCCAGCGGCTCACCATCTGGCCGACGGCTCCTCCCATCTGGACGGTCGGCCCCTCGCGTCCGAGGGCGAGGCCGGCGCCGAGCCCCAGGGTGCCGCTGGCGTATTTGACCAGCAGCACCCGCCGCCACTTCATCCCGCGCAGGCGGTGGAGCACCGCCTTGACATGGGGAATGCCGCTCCCCGCGGTCTCCGGCGCAAACCGCCGGACGAGCCAGAGGGCGCTCCCCGCGGCAAGACCGCAGGCGCCGACGGCCAGGGAGAACCCCAGGGGGGCAGGCAGGGTGTGCGCGAAACGGAAAAAGGCGTCGCGGCCCCGATCGCAAGCCGCGAGCGTGAGGCGAAAGGCGGCGGCCAGCAGCCCGGCCAGGATGCCGACCAGAGCCGCCCGCGGCGCCAGCCGGCGGCGGCGTTCGTGCCGGCGGGCGACGTCGCGGATCTCGCGCTGGATGTCGCCCGTCGTGAGCCCTGCCGGTTCCACCGCCGATCCCATGGCTTGCTACCCCCTCCTCGCTATCCTTCCTCGGGTGCCCAGGCCCTCGTCGACTCTCCCGTGTAGGCCGTCGCGAAAGCGACGAGAGCCGGCACGAGCGATTCGGGGGACGGATGCTCGCCGCCGGGTCCCTCGCACGAGACCCACACGGACACCGCGCCGGAGATGGCGCCGAAGTAGACGCGTGCAAGGCCCACCGCGCCGTCCTCCAGCTTCGGTGGCGCCGGAGGCGCGCCCAGAATTGCCGCCAGCTCTCCCACGTGCCTCTCCAGCGAGTCGCGCAGCGCCTGCCATTCCGGGAGCTGGAATTTGAGCATTCCGCGAAGCTGGTGAAGGATGCGCATCCAATCGGGGTGCGCGCGGAAGAAATCGAGGTGGGCGCGGGCGACCGCCGCCAGGCGTTCCGTCCAGGACGCCGTCGATGCCGCAGCGCGCCGGCAGACGAGCCCGAGCTCCTGCACCGCTTCGTCGGCGATGGCGTGGATCAGGTCCTCTTTGCTCTGGAAGTAGAGGTAGAAGGTGCCTTTGGCGATGCCCGCGAGCTGGGTGATCTCCTCCACTCGCGTCGCGTAGAGCCCATTCTCGCTGAAGGCTTTGCGCCCGGCCGCCAACAGCCGGGCGGCGACTTGGGTATCGAGGGAACGGGAACCTTTTCGAGGGGGCTGGGCGGGGATCGGCACGGCGAATGACCAGTCAGTCATTACGCTAGCCGATCGCTGGCTGCAGGTCAAATCCGGTGGTGATCCGGCCGTAGCGTTGAGCCGCAGCGCATTGCCCTAGCCGTACGCGACTGCTACTCTAGCCGTACGGTGGAGGCAAGGCCCATGGAAACGACGAAACTGACGGTGCGGCTCCCCAAGGATGACCTGGAGTTCGCCAAGCGCTACGCCCGCGAGCACGGGATCACCGTAACTGAGTTGATCGACCGCTACCTCCGTGCCCTGCAGAGCGTGCCGGAGGTGAGGATCCATCCCGCGGTCGAGCAGATCAGCGGCCTCGTTCCCTCCACGGTGGATGCCGAGAGGGAGTACCGCGAGCACATCCTGGGAAAGCACCGTTGAAGCTGCTCCTCGATCTCAACGTCCTCCTGGACGTCATTCAACGGCGTGAGCCGTTCTATCCCGCCTCCGCCGCTGTGCTGAGCCGGGTCGCCGACCGCGCGGCGACCGGCTACCTTCCAGGCCACCTGTTGACGACGCTTTACTACGTCGTGCAAAAGCATGCGGGAAAACGACAGGCGGATCAGGTCATCGACTGGATGCTGTCCTCCATGGAGATCATCCCGGAGGGGAAAGCTCAGTTCCTGCGGGCTCGAAGCCTCGCCTTCCCCGACTTCGAGGATGCGGTGGTCGCGAGCGCCGCGGAGGCCGCCGGGTGCGAGCGGATCGTCACCCGCAACGTCGCAGACTTCCCGGGCTCTCCTGTCCCCGCCGTCACTCCCGAAGAGCTCTTGGCCGAAGCTTGAACCCGGCGGTCGGCACCGATATCTGCTTCCCCGACCCCACCTCCCGCCTCGCTTCGAAAGCGGAGCCGCCCTTCCTGTACACGGTTCGCCAGGCCGTCCCGGCGGCATGAGCGAGATCGATCTCCATCTGGAGGCAGGGCCTCTTCAAAGTCGAAGATCCTGAGGATTCTACCCGCCCCGAAGGGGCGACGGTCGGTAGCCTGGGGTGCCAACCCCAGGTAGGTGTCTCCTCAGATCTCCATAGCCCTGAAGGGGCGACGGTACGGACCGGGTTGCATGCTCTTACCCGCGTGCTATCTTGAAGCTGAGGAAGGAGTCTTGAAGGACATGGCCGAGCTAGAGCCGACTCAGGTCGATGAATTCGTCCAAGAAGCTGCAGCGCTTGCGGCACGTGACTGGGCCGAGATCGAACAATTTCTCGAAACCTTCTCCGCGATCCAGCAAAGAGCCGCACCTGAGGGGCACCCCAATAAGAGAGATGTTTCCGCAGAGGTCCTGCGCGCGTTAGCCAAGGAGTACCAGAAGGATCTTATCGCGCGGCTGGCGGAGATTGGGCGATGGGCACAGGGAGGAGGGAAGGGCCAACACCGGTGCTGGGCCTTCTATCAGGCATTCTGCAAAGTGCTCCCAGAGCTGAGCTTCGAGCCCGAGACTCTTGTCGATGCTCTGGAAGCTGCTGATCCGGTCGGTGGGGGTATCTACAAAGCTGTGGAGAACCTAGCGCTGCGATCTCGGGAGACAGCGGCTCGCCTGTTCGATACCTTCGTTGCTCGCCCGCATTCACCTGTCGTCCTTCT
>DASQPA010000060.1:0-18756 GCA_035644215.1 Thermoanaerobaculia bacterium | reverse complement strand
GTCTCCGCAGGCCGGGAACGCTTCCGACCCGGCGGCGCTGGAGACGCCCTGGCGTTCGAGGGCAAGGAAAGGCCGGTGGTAGCGGCTGGGCGTCTCTACCCCGTGCCACCGCGTGCCACCGGGAAGCCCCCACCTCGACAGGGAGATCGAGGATAGAATCCACCCTCCTCGCTCTCTCGGGAGGGCGGCAGTCATGCGTGCCGTGGCTTCTTCGCGCTGCGCCTCTGCTGCGCTTGGAGGAGTTTCGCCAGCGACCGTAGGGCTTCGTTGACGTCGGCCGCGCTCGGGAACACCTTTGCAACCTCGGGGTCGAGCGTGACGGTCAGACTGCCTTTCTGGTACAGCGCGGCGTACTTGTTGGGGCGGGCACGACTGAAGTCGTACTCGGGAAGGATGTCGTCCGCGCCGACATCGGCAACCGCGGGTTCTGGGGTCTTACCCTTCTTCATACTCTCTACGTTCGCGCTTTGGCATTCTAGCGCGGGTATACCCCTATCCGACCACAGCCCTCCCCGCAACCACCACCGCCAGGGCGTCTCCGCAGGCCGGGGACGCTTCCGAGCCGGCGGCGTTGGAGACGCCCTGGCGTTCGAGGTCAAGGAAAGGCCGGTGGTAGCGGCTGGGCGTCTCTACCCCGTGCCACCGGGAAGCCCCCACCTCGACAGGGAGATCGAGGATAGAATCCACCCTCCTCGCTCTCTCGGGAGGGCGGCAGTATGATCCCCCTTCACGGGAAAGGACGGGCGGCGTGAGCACCACGAGCGAAGAAATGGACAAGCGGTTCGATCCGCGAAGCTACGAGGGCACCTGGCAGCGGCGCTGGGCGGCGGCGGGGTACTTCGTCGCCGAGGCGCCGTCCTCGAAGCCCTCGTTCTGCCTCATGATCCCGCCCCCCAACGTGACGGGGAAGCTCCACATCGGCCACGCCCTCCAGACCGCCCTCCAGGACCTCCTCACCCGCTGGCAGCGGATGCGGGGAAAGAATGCCCTCTGGCTCCCCGGCACCGACCACGCCGGGATCGCCACCCAGCTCATGGTCGAGCGCCTGCTGCAGAGCGAGGGGACCTGCCGCAAGGCGCTGGGGCGGGAGCGCTTCCTCGAGCGGACCTGGGAATGGAAGCGGCAGTACCACGGCAGCATCCGTGAGCAGCTCGACCTCCTCGGCGCCTCCTGCGACTGGAGCCGCGAGCGATTCACCCTCGACGAGGGGCTCTCCCAGGCGGTGCGCGAAGCCTTCGTGCGGCTCTACGACGAGGGGCTCATCCGCCGCGGCGAGTACCTGGTCAACTGGTCGCCGGTCCTCGAAACCGCAGTCTCCGACCTGGAAGTCGAGACCAAGACCGTCCAGGGCAAGCTCTACCACATCGCCTATCCCGTCGAGGGAGGAGCGGAGGGGGAGCACATCGTCGTCGCCACCACCCGGCCGGAGACGATGCTGGGGGACACCGCGGTCGCCTTCCATCCCGAGGACGAGCGCTACCGGCACCTAGAGGGCCGCGCCGCGCTCCTGCCGCTCGTCGGCCGGCGGCTCCCCTTCGTCGGCGATCCGGCAGTCGAAAAGGAGTTCGGCACCGGCCTGGTCAAGATCACCCCGTTCCACGACCCGTTCGACTTCGAGCTCGCCCGCCGCCACGGCCTGCCCGGCATCTCGGTCATCGACCGCACCGGTCACATGTCCGCCGAGGCGGGGGAGGGCTTCGCCGGCCTCGACCGCTTCGCGGCCCGCGCCAAGGTGGTCGAGCGGCTGAAGGCCGAGGGCTACCTGGTGAAGATCGAGGACCACGTGCACAACGTCGGCCACAGCGAGCGGAGCGGCGAGCCGATCGAGCCGCTGGTCTCGACCCAGTGGTTCTTAGACGTCTCGGGGATGGCCGGCCGGGCGCTCGCCGCCCTCCACGACGGCCGGCTCCGGCTGGTGCCCGACACCTACGGCAAGACCTGGGAGCACTGGCTGTCGAACATAAGGCCCTGGTGCATCTCGCGCCAGCTCTGGTGGGGGCACCAGATCCCCGCCTGGTACGACGAGACGGGCCGCTGCTTCGTCGCCCGCACCGCCGCGGAGGCGGCCGAGCAGGCCGGTACCGACCGGCTGACCCAGGACCCGGACGTGCTCGACACCTGGTTCTCCTCCGGCCTCTGGCCGTTCTCGACCCTCGGCTGGCCGGAGAAGACGGCGGATCTCGCGACGTTCTATCCGACCGACGTGCTGATCACCGGCCACGACATCCTCTTCTTCTGGGTGGCGCGGATGGTGATGATGGGCCTCCACTTCACCGACCAGGTGCCGTTTTCCGCCGTCCACCTGACCGGCCTGGTGCGCGACGCGGCGGGCGAGAAGATGTCGAAGACCAAGGGGAACGTCCTCGACCCCGCCGACCTGGTCGCCGAGTACGGGGCGGACGCCGTGCGCTTCACCCTGACCGCGCTCGACAGCCCGGGACGGGACATCCCGCTCAACCGCGATCAGATCGCCGGCTACCGCGCCTTCGGCAACAAGATCTGGAACGCGGCGCGCTTCGGCCTGGCGCGGGTGGGGGAGGCGAAGGTCGCGGCGAACCTGGATGCGACCGGGCTCGCGGCGCCCGAGCGCTGGATCCTCTCGCGGCTGTCGAAGGTCGCCGGGGAGGTCGAGGAGCGCCTCACCACCTACCGCTTCGACGAGGCCTGCAACCGGCTCTACCACTTCTTCTGGGGCGACCTCTGCGACTGGTACATCGAGCTGTCGAAGCCGGCCCTCTCGGGCGAGGCGCCACGGCCGCGGGTAGGGGAGGTGCTCCTCTCCGTCCTCGACCGCAGCCTGCGCCTGCTCCATCCGGTCATGCCGTTTCTGACCGAGGAGGTCTGGCAGCGCCTCCCCGGCCACGAGGCCATCCACCCGGAGACCATCTGCCTCGCCCCCTACCCCGAGCGGGTGCCGGCCTGGGAGGACGCGTCGGTCGAGGCGGGGATGGACGTGCTGATCCAGGTGGTGACCCGGGTGCGGGCGATGCGCGCCGAGCTGGCGCTCTCGCCCAAGGCCGGCATCGACCTCACCCTGAAGGCCGAGGACGGCGAGGCGGGCCGCTCCCTCAGTGATTTCCTGGCGGAGCAGGAGCCGCTCCTCGCCTTCCTCTGCCGCGCCGAGCGGGTGGCGACCCACACCTTGCCGCGCGAGGGAGCCCGGCACGACCGGGTGGCCGGAGTCGAGATCGGGGTGGCGGCGGCTGCGGCGGCCGCCGATACCGCGGCCGGTCTCGGCGAGGCGGAGCGCGACCGGCTCGGGAAGGAGATCGAGAAGCTGTCCGCCGAGATCGCCCGGGCCGAGGAGCGGCTCGGCAACGAGGCCTTCGTGGGCAAGGCCCCGCCCCAGGTGGTCGAGGGCAACCGCAAGAAGCTCGCCGAGCTCAAGGAGCGCCGGGCGCGCCTCCAGGCGACCCTCGGCGAGCCGGCGGGGAAAGAGGCCTGAGCGCCGGCATGGACTTCCCCGATTATTTGGCAGAGCTCCTCCGCCTGCGGCCTCACGGTACGCCGGAGATACCGGACAACCTCATGGTGCTCGAGCGGACCGGCTCCACCAACCAGCTGGCCCGCGCCGTGATCGCCGACTACGAGCGCGAGTGCCAGGCGCTTCCCGACGCGCTCTTCCTCGCCTTCGAGCAGACCGCCGGCCGCGGCCGGCTGGGGCGGAGCTGGTCCTCCCCGCCGGGCCTGGGGGTCTATGCCTCGCGCACCCTCTCGGTCGAGCCGGAGCGCCTGCAGACCCTGCCGCTCCTCGTCGGCGTCGGCCTCTGCCGGGGCCTCGATCCGTATCTCCCCACCCCGGCCCGCCTGAAGTGGCCGAACGACCTCCTCGCCTCCAGCAAGAAGATCGGCGGCATCCTGATCGAAACCCTGATTCGCCCTGGCGACTGCGCCCTGGCGGTCCTCGGCTTCGGAGTCAACCTGGGGCACGGCGCGGAGGAGCTGCCGCCGGAGCGGGAAATCAAGGCGACCTCGCTCCGCCTCGAAGGGGGACCGGACGTCTCCCTCGCCCAGCTCACCTGGGACCTGGTGGCCGCCGTCGAGCGCGAGCTCACCCACCTGGGGGACGCCGCCTATGCGGTCGCGGCCTATCGCGAGCGCTCCCTCCATCAGCCGGGCGACCGGCTCTCCGCCCAATTCGAAGGCGAGCGGGTCACCGGCAGCTTCCACGGCTTCGACGAGCACGGCCGGCTCCTCCTCGACGTCGACGGCCGCGAGCTGCGCCTCTCCGCCGGCGAGGTGATTCCAGCCCCAGCCGATGACGCGGGAGAGGAGGAGACGGCATGACGGGACGAGCGCAGAAGCCGGTCGATGCTGGCGATGCCGGCGGTGCTGGCCTCCTGGTCCTCCTCGACGTCGGCAACACCAACACCGTGGTCGGGGTCTACCGGGGCGACGAGCTGGTCGAGAGCTTCCGGCTGTCGACCGACCGCGAGCGCACGGCCGACGAGATCGGCGCCTTCCTCCTCCCCCTCTTCGCCCGCGCCGGCATCGATCCCGAGGCGGCCGAGGCGGTGGTCATCTCCTCGGTCGTGCCGCCCCTTCACCTGACCCTCGACCAGATGGCGCGCCGGTATTTCGGCAAGAAACCGCTGTTCGTCGAGCCGGGGATCAAGACCGGCATGCCGATCCGCTACGACAACCCGGCCGAGGTGGGGGCGGACCGCATCGTCAACGCCGTGGCGGCGCGCGAGCGCTTCGGCTCGCCGGTCGTGGTGGTCGACTTCGGCACCGCCACCACCTTCGACGTGGTCAACGCCGCCGGCGAGTACGCGGGAGGGATCATCTGCCCCGGCATCCTGATCTCGGCCGAGGCCCTCTTCGCCCAGGCCTCCCGCCTCTACCGGGTCGACGTGCGAAAACCCCCCGAGCTGGTGGGGAAGAACACCGCCAACGCCATGCAGGCGGGGATCTACTACGGCTACATCGGCCTCGTCGACGGCATCCTCGAACGGCTGACCGTCGAGCTGCCGGGCCTGCGCTCGGTGGTCGCGACCGGCGGCCAGGCGCCGCTCATCGCCGCGGGCTCGAAGTACATCCGCGAGGTCGATCCGCTGCTCACCCTGGCGGGTTTGAAGCTGATCTACGAAAAGAACCGGGGATGACGGACGAGGCGGCGGAGCCGGACGACTCCGAGGAGCAGCGCGCCTACTTCCGGACGATCGAGGAGATCTTCGTCGCCCTGCGCGGCGCGCCGCTCCTCCTCTCGCCCGCCGACTGGCACGTCGCCCGCCGCTGGCGCCGGGAGGGGGTGCCGCTCGACCTCGTCCGCGACGCCCTGGAGCAGGCCTTCGCGAGACGCCGGGAGCGCGGCGCCACGGGGCGGATCTCCTCCCTGCGCTACTGCGCCCCGGTGGTCGAGGCGGCCTGGGCGCACCTGCGCGAGCTGACCGGCCCCGCCGAACGCGAGCGCGGTCCGGCGCGCGCCGCCGATCTCGACATCCCCGCCCGCCTCGCCGCGCTTGCCGCCGCCCTGCCGGAGACGCTCGCCGAGGGCCCTGAGTGGACCGAGCGGATCACCGCCCTCGCCGCCCTCCCCGGCGGCAGCCCGGCGGTCGAGGAGCGGCTGGCCGACCTCGACCGCGAGCTTCTCGAAGCCGCCCGGGGGGGTCTCAAGGGGCCGACCAAGCGGGCGGTCAAGGAGTCCGTCGAGCGCACCCTGGCGGCGCTTGCTGGCCGTCTCCCCGCGGAGGAACTGGAGCGTTCGCGCGACCGGTTATTTCTCCAGGCGATGCGCGGCCGGTTGGGTCTGCCGGTCTTGTCGCTCTTCTCGCCGGAGGCGGAGAGCGGGACGTAGGGGCGGCTCCGTACTGCCACGGGACCGTCCCTTAGGCATTCCCTTAGTGCCCGCGCAGGGCAGGCACAGGGGCACGGCCCCTACCTGCCCTGCTGCTACCTTCATCGCTCAAACCAACTTTGCCTATTTTCTCGGGGAGGACGGTCCAGGCAGGGCAGCGTAGGGGCCGTGCCCCTGTGCCTGCCCTGCCTCCACGGACGACGCCCCTACCGTAGAATAGGCGACCATGCCGCTCCCCCTCTCCACCGCCGACCTCGAATCCCTCCAGGCCGCCCGCGACCGTCTGGAGAGCCCGGGTCTTGCGCGGAAGCTCGCGACCGTCCTCGGCAATCCCATCGAGGCGGCCCTGGACCGGCTGCCGGAGGCGGTGTCGCAGCAGATCCACAAGGCGGCCCAGGGGGCGCTCGACCGGGCGCTCGACGCGGCGCTCAAGACCATTCCCGCCGGGCGGCCGGTGCCCCGCCATGCCGACCGGGTGCACCGCATTCTGACCGGGGTGACCGGCGCCCTGGGCGGTTTCTTCGGCCTCGCCGGCCTGGCCGTCGAGCTGCCGGTCTCGACCACGCTCATGCTGCGCTCGATCGCCGAGATCGCCCGCCGCGAGGGGGAGGACCTGGGAGAGGTCGAAACCCGCCTCGCCTGCCTCGCGGTCTTCGCCTTCGGCGGCCCGCCGCGCTCCCGCGACCCGGAGGAGGAGGGGGCCGAGACCAGCTACTATGCCGTCCGCTCGCTCCTCGCCAAGGCGCTCTCCGAGGCGGCGCAGGTCGTCGCCGAGCGCGAGATCGCCAAGGAAAGCTCCTCGGTCCTGGTGCGCTACGTCGCCCGGATCGCCGCCCGTTTCAGCGTTACCGTGTCGGAGAAAGTGGCCGCCGAGGCCATGCCGATCCTCGGGGCGGCCTCTGGAGCGGCCATCAACGTCCTCTTCACGCGTCACTTCCAGGAGCTGGCGCGCGGCCACTTCGTCGTCCGCCGGCTGGAGCGTCTTTATGGCATGGAGGCCGTGCGGAGTGCCTACGAGGCCCTGGGGTGAGGTATCCTCTCCCGCTGGACCGGAAGCGGACCCGGGTTGGCAGAGCCCCTGCATGCGATCTGGCACGGCCGGAGCCCTGCGCGGGTGCCCGGAAGGAACGGGGCCGCTTTTCCCCCGGCCGAGAGGACCCGATGAAGCAATTTCGTGAGAGAGCCTTGACCCTTGTCCTGGCGGCGGGCTTAGCCGTCGGCCCCGGCCTCGCCGGGCGCGCGATGGCGCAGATGGGGAGCACCCCGACCCAGCCCGCCCCGCAGACCCAGCCGCCGACCCCGCCCAGCCCGCCGATGCCGGAGACTCCGCCGCCGGCCCCGCCGGCCAACCCGGAGCCGGCTCCGGCGCCTGCCCCGGCCCCGCCGGCCGGCACTCCCGCCCCGGCCCCCGCACCTGCCCCGGCCCCCGGCGGCACGGGAATGGCGGCCTTCGGCTTCAGCTTCACCGCGCCCACCGGTTGGACCCAGGCGACCGACACCAGCACGATTTCGGTCCCCGGCGAGGTCTGCTGCGCCTGGTCGCCGGACGGCACCTCCACCCTGACCGTCTTCCGGCAGAAGCCGCCGAAGCCGGTCAACCCGCGGGCGTTCCTGACCGGCAGCGTCAAGGCCTTCCAGACCAGCCTGGGCGCCACGGTTGAGCAGCAGGAGGTGCGCGACGTCGGCGGCATGCGCGCCATGTGGATGGTGGTCACCGGCAAGGGCAACGGCGCCGCGATCGACGGCAAGGGCACGGTCCCCACCTCGCAGCACTGGGTGGCGATCCCGCGCTCGACCGACGTCCTGATCTTCCTGCTCATCGCGCCGCAGGAGAAGTTCGCCGCCTACGATACGGCGCTCCAACAGTCCCTGGGGACGCTTCAGGTGAGCGGCACACAAACGGCGGCCCAGAAGGCGGCCAAGTAGCCGGCCGGGGGAACGGCGGGAGCATCGCATCGTGAGGTCGCCGCGTACCGCCGCCCCCCTCGTCGCCGCGCTCCTGCTCCTCGCCTCCGGCCTCGGCCGGGGGGCGGAGCGGGCGGCGAGCCGGCCCCGCTTCCTCGCCCTGGGCGACTCCTACACGATCGGGCAGGGGGTCGAGCCGGCGGAGCGCTGGCCGGCGCAACTCGCCGCCCTGCTCGCCCGGCACGGTCTGCCCTTCGAGCCGCCGGTGCTCGTCGCCCGGACCGGCTGGACCACCGAAGACCTGGCGGCGGCGCTGGACCGCGAGCCGCCGCGCGGGCAGTTTGCCCTGGTCTCCCTCCAGATCGGGGTCAACGATCAGTACCAGGACGCGCCGGCCGACGCCGCCTACCGGGAGCGCTTCCGCAACCTGCTGCGGCGCGCCGTCGGCTGGGCCGGCGGCGAGCCCGGCCGGGTGCTCGTGCTCTCCATCCCCGACTGGGGGGTGACCCCCTTCGCCGAGGGCCGCGACCGGGCGGCGATCGCGGCTGACATCGACCGCTTCAACGCCATCAACCGAGAGGAAACCGCCCGCGCCGGGGCGCGCTGGGTGGACGTCACGCCCGAGTCGCGGCGGTCAGCGGGAGACCGCTCCGCCTTCGCCGGGGACGGCCTCCACCCCTCGGGGAGGCAGTACGCGGCCTGGGCCCACCTCGCCCAGGACCCAGCCCTGGCGGCGCTCGGACTGGTGCACTTGAAGGTTGGCGGCTGAGAAGCTACAGATACCCCAGCGAGTGCAGCAGCTCCCGGGTCTGCTCGTCCATCGGGTGCTGGCCGCCGCCGCAGGTGCCGCCCTGGGTGTCGATCTCGACCGGGAAGCGGGGAGCTCCGGCCCAGTTGGAGAGCTCTCTCTGTAAGCGCTTCAGGTCGTCGGGGTAGCGGTCGGCGACGTTCTTCGTCTCCTGGGGATCGTTCTTCACGTCGTAGAGAGTGAAGCGCACCCCCTCGCCGCCGATCCAGCGCTGCTCCGGGCGGGTCTGGGCGAAGATCAGCTTGAAGCGGCCGTCGCGCACGATCTTCTGCCACTTGTTATTGGCCTCCCAGCCGGCCTCGGAGAAGGCGAGGCCGGGGTGGTCGACCGGGCCGCGCTTGGCGTCGTCCTTCCTTTTGGGGACCGGTGTCTTCTCGCCGCGCAGGCGTGGGGTCAGGCTCCGTCCCTGCATCCAGACTCCCTGGGGGAGATCGACCCCGGCGGCTTCCAGGAGGGTGGGGGCGAGGTCCAACAGCTCGACCGGGTCGGCGTCCACCCGCGGCTTCAGGACCCCCGGATAGTGGAGGAGGAGCGGCACCCGCAGGCAGGTGTCGAAGCCGAAGCGCCCGTGGTCGAAGTAGTAGTTGTGGTCGCCCAGCGACTCGCCGTGGTCGGCGGTGAAGGCGGTCAGAGTGTGGTCCAAGAGTTTTCGCTGCTTCATCTCGGCCAGGAGCTTGCCGATCTGGGCGTCGGTGTAGGCGATCTCCGCGTCGTAGCGGGCAATGTAAAAGGCGAGGTCGCTCCTCCCCTCCAGCACGTGGTCGCTGCCGATCCCGAACATCTGCTGCCCCGGCTTGTCGGGCGCGACGTCGATCTTCCGGGAGTCGGCGCGAAACATCGGGTCGCCCTGGAAGCGGTCGCGGTACGGCGGCGGCGGGGAGTAGGGGAAGTGGGGGTCCAGGTAGTGGACCCAGAGGAAGTAGGGCTTCTTGCCGTTGGCCAGCTTGCTCAAGAGGCCGATGGCGAGCCGGGTCACCGCCTCGGCGCCGTTGGGATCCGCACCGGTCGTTCCCGCGGGGTGAGCCAGCTTCCAGGTCTCGACGAAGGTGTCGAAACCCTGGTTGAAGAAGAAATCGGAGGCGAGCGCCCCGTTCGCCACCACGGCGTGGGTGGTGTAGCCCTGACGCTTCAGCATCTCGGCGAGCGTCTCGAAGCGGCAGGGGATGGGGATTCCGACCTTGCGCACGATGCCGTTGTCCTTCGAGTAGGTGGCGGTGAACATCGAGGCGAAGGAGGGGGTGGTCTTCGGCCACTGGACGACCGCCTGTCCGAAGCGCACCCCCTCGGCCGCCAGACGGTCGAGCACCGGCGAGGTGGCGCGCGGGTAGCCATAGACCGACAGGTGATCGGCGCGCAGGGTGTCGACGGTGATGAGGAGGATGTTGCTCCCCCGGGGGAGCGGCTCGACCCGGGGCCGGCAGGCGAGGAAGAGGCCGGCCATCCCCAGGATGCCCAGGACCGGTAGGGCGAGGCGGGGCCGGGAGCTCTTGCGAAAGGGATGGCGCGGCATGTCGGGGGTTGTCCAGGTCCAGCCGTGGAGGGAGGGATTCTAACCCGGAAAAAAGATTGAGCGATCGGGGAGGGCATTTTCCGTCTCACCGGGTATGAACATACAGAGCGCACCACTCCTCGTCCCTGCCGCGGCCCTGGCCGCGGGTGCCTGGCTCGCCTTGCAGCTCCCCTTCCTCCCCCTGCCGCTCCTCGTCCTGCTCGCCGCCCTGGGCCTCGCCTGGGGCCGGCGGGCCGGCCCGCCGCTCGCCGCCCTGGCGGCGGGGATGCTGGTGGCCGCCGCGACCCACGGCCTGCCGGCGCGGCCCGAGCGCCGGATCGATCCCGGGCGCCCGGCCGAGGTCTCGGCCCGCGTCTCCGGCCACTGGCGGCCGGACGAGGAGGGGTGGTCCGCCCCCGCCCGGGTGCTTTCCCTGGCCCAGGGGGAACGGATCGAGGTCGGCGGCGTCTCCGGCCTGGAGATCGTCGTCCACCTCCCCGGTCCCGAGGCGCCGCCCCCCTATGGCTCGCGCCTCGCCCTCCGCGGCTATCTCCACCGCTCCCCCGGCTTCGCCAACCGGGTGCCGGTGCCGCCCGGTCCGTGGCGGATGCGATTGAAGAGCCGTCTCCTGCTGCGGGTCGAGGAGGGACCGGGGCCGCTCGACCGCCTCTCCTCGCGCCTCCGGGTACGAGTGGAGGAAGCCTATGCCGCCGCCGCCCCTACCGCCGGACCGGAGAGCCCGGGCCTCGCCCTGGCGCGGGCGCTCGTCCTCGGCGACCCCTCGCACCTCCCCCTCGCCTGGCGGCGCGGCCTCGCCGCCACCGGCCTCACCCACCTGCTCTCGGTCTCCGGCCTCCACGTGGCCCTGGTCGCGGCCCTCGCCTTGATTCTCGGTGGCCTCCTGCCGAGGCCCCTGCGGCGGCTGCGTCCCCTGCCCGCGGCGGTGGCGGTCGGCGCCTACCTGCTCCTCGTCGGCCCCCACCCGGCGCTCCTCCGCGCCAGTCTGATGGCCCTCCTCGCCCTCCTCTCGCTCGCCCTCGAACGGCCGCCCGCCGCGGCCAACGGGCTCGGCTGGGCGGTGGCCCTGCTCGTCCTCTGGGACCCGGCGGTGGTCGAGCGGCCCGCCTTCGCGCTCTCGGCAGCGGCCGCGGCGGGGGTCGTCCTCCTCTCCCCACCGCTCGCCCGGCGCTTCCACCGGCTCCCCCTGCGCCTTGGGACCGCCCTCGCGGTCAGCCTCGGGGCGATGCTCACGGCCCTCCCCGTGGCGCTTCCGCTCTTTCACTCCCTGCCCGTGCTCGCCCCCCTGGCGGCTCTCGTCGCCGTGCCCTGGACCGGGCTTTCTCTCCTGGGCTCCCTCGCCTGGACCGTCCTCGCCATCGCCGCCCCGGCCCTGGCCGTTCGCACCGTCCCGGTCCTCGACGCCCTGGCCGCTCCCTACGGCTGGCCGGCCGCCGCCGGGCCGCACCTCTGGCCGTCGTTGCCGCTCCTCGCCACCGTTCCCGTGGCCGCGGCGCTCGCCGCCGGCCTGATCCTCCTCCTGCTGGGCGGCCGGCTCCGTTCTCTCGCCGGTCTTCTTCTGGTGGCCCTCGCCGCCTGGGGCCTCGCCCAGCCGTTCCGAGTGCCGCACGGCCGGGAGCTGGCTCTCTTGGACGTCGGCCAGGGCGACTCGATCCTGCTGCGCGACGGCCGGCATGCGGTGCTGGTCGACGGCGGCGGCTGGGAGGGGGCCGACTTCGGCGGCCGGGTCCTTCTTCCGGCCCTCCTGGGCGAGGGGGTGCGGCACCTCGACGCGATCGTCATGACCCACCCCGACCGCGACCACTGCGGCGGCCTGGCCGACCTCGCCGCCCACCTGCCGGTCGACGCGGTGTGGACCGGCCCCGGCTGGCCGGCGACCGGTTGCGCCGGCGAGCTCTTCACCCTGCCCCGGGTGCGCACCCGTCTCCTCGCGCCGGGGATGGCGCTGCGGGTGGGGCGCTGGCGCCTGGCGGTCCTCCACGCCGGCGAGCCTTCGGGCGACGAGCGGAAGGTCAACGAGCGCTCGCTCGTCCTCGCCGCCGAGGCGGCCGGCCGGCGGGTGATCCTGACCGGCGACGCCGGCCGCGAGGCCGAGGCGGAGATGCTCGACCGCTGGCCCGCCGCCGCCCTGCGGGCCGACCTCCTGAAGGTGGGCCACCACGGCAGCAACGGCTCGACGGGCGACGACCTCCTGGACGCCGTCTCCCCTCGCCTGGCGCTCGTCTCGGTGGGCCTCGCCAACCCCTACCACCACCCCTCGCCCGCGGTGCTGGCCCGCCTCGCCCGGCGCGGGATTCCGGTCCTGCGGACGGATCGGTCGGGGGAGGTGGTGGTGCGTTTTGGGCAGGACGGGAGGATGCGGGTCGAGACGCCGGGAGCGCCGCGGTGAAGGATCTCCTCCAACTCCGCTATACACTCTCTCCCCATGCCCCGCCCGATCCTCGCCATCGTCGGCGCCACCGCGACCGGCAAGAGCGCCCTGGCGCTCGCCCTAGCCGAACGGCTGGGCGGGGAGATCGTCAGCGCCGACGCCCTCCAGGCCTATCGCGGCTTCGACGTCGGCACCGCCAAGCCGGGGCCTGCGGAGCGCCTGCGGGTGCCGCACCACCTGATCGACGTCCTGGAGCCGACCGAGCGCTACTCGGCGGGGGAGTTCGCCCGCCGGGCGGGGGAGGCCCTGGCGGCGATCGAGGGACGGGGGCGGCTGCCCATCGTCGTCGGCGGCAGCGGTCTCTACCTGCGTGCCCTGCTCGCCGGGATCAGCCCCACCCCGCCGGGCGATCCGGAGGTGCGGCGGGAGCTTCGCGACCGCCTCACCACGGAGGGCCTGCCGACTCTTTCCGCCGAGCTCGCCCGCCGCGATCCGGCGACCGCGGCCCGCCTCGCCCCGGGCGATACCCAGCGGGTCCTGCGGGCGCTGGAGGTGGCACTGGTTTCCGGCCGCCCGCTTTCGGCGTGGATCGCCGGTCAACCCTTTGGAAAAAAAGGTATCTCAGCGATAACTGCCGGTTTGACCGTCCCGCGCAGCATCTTATACGATGAAATCGCAGGCCGCGTGGCCCGGATGCTGGAACAGGGCTGGGTGCGGGAGGTGGAAGCGTTGCTCGGTCGAGGGCTGGACCCCCGGCTGCCCGCCTTCCAGGCCATCGGCTATCGCCAGCTCGTGCTCCATGTGAGGGGGGAATGGTCTCTCGAGCGAGCTACAAGTGAGACGATCCAGGCCACGCGCCGCTTCGCCAAGCGGCAGGAGACATGGTTTCGGAAAGAGCCCGACGTCACCTGGTTCGCAGTCCAGGATCTGGAGGGTAGGATCGCAGCAGTCCTTGAACACGTAGAGCGTAGCGGTCTCGGGAGATCCAATGCCTAAGCACAACATCAACATTCAGGACGGGTACCTTTTCCAGAGCCTCAAGGAAGGGCAGACGATGGTCGTCGAGCTGGTCACGGGGCGCCAGCTCCTGGGCCGGCTCAAACGCTTCGACCGCTTCGCCGTGGTCTTGGAGAGCGAGGGGAAGGAGATCCTGATCTACAAACATGCCATCGTCACCATCTCGACGGCTCCGGCCGCGAAGTCGTAGGGGGACCGGAGCCGTCGCCGGCCTGGCCGGCGCCCTGGCCCTGCTGCTCGGAAGTGCCTGCACGACCGCCCCAGCTCCGGCGCCCCGACCCCCGGAGGCCGCGCCGCACGGCGTGGCCGCGGCGGAGCGGGGATACCTGCTCGATCCGCTCGAAGGCTACGCGGCGGCGATCAGCCCCGAACGGCGGGAGCGCATCGCGCGCGCCCACCGGGAGCTGATCGAGGAGGCCGATCCGGCGGCGATCGAGGCGGCGCGGAGCCTCGCCAGGGACCTCGCTCAGGGTGACCCCGAGTTCCCTCCGGCCAAGGTGCTCGCCGCCCAGGCCGACTTCGTGGCCGCGGAGCCCGGCGAGCGCAAAGAGATCGTCGCCCTCCTCCTACCGGTGGGCGACGCCATCCCCACCTACACCGCGAGCCAGATGGTCCTCGGCCGCGCCGCCGAGCTCGGCGGCGACCTGCCGCTCGCCTATGCCGCCTACCGGGCGGTGGCGGCGAAGAACGCCCTCGCCCTACGGCGTGCCGGGGAGCTCCACCCGCGGGCGGTCGAGATCGTCGGCAACCGCCTGCGCGCGGCTCTGGCCGGCAACGACCTGGACGCGGCAGGCCGCGAGCTCACCCTGCTCCAGGCCTGGGCTCCGGCCGAAGCCGCGACCTTCGAGGCGGCGCGCGCGCTGGCCGTGGCGAAGGGCGACCGCCGGGCGGAGCTCGCGGCGATCCAGGGGCTCGCCGAGCGCCGGCCGGCGGACCGGGAGATCCTCGAGCGGCGCTCCGAGCTCGAGCTGGCGGTGGGCGACCCCGCGGTCGGGCTGAAGATCATCCAGAGCCTTGCCGACAAGAACCCGCAGGACCCGCAGATCGCCGCCCGGCTCGGCGCCGCCAAGTTCCTCTGGCGCCTCTCCCTCCTGCCCGCCAAGGTGCGCGAGGTGGCGGCGAAGCCCGAGCTCAACCGCGCCGACCTGGCGGTCCTCCTCTTCTGGCTCGTCCCCGAGGTTCGCTACGGCAAGCCCTCCGAGGGGCGGATCGCGACCGACGTCCTGGACCACCCCCAGCGCGAGGAGATCGTGCGGGTGGTCAACCTGGGGCTGATCGAGGTCGACGAGACCCTCCACCGCTTCTCACCCGGGGCGCCGCTCCGGCGGGTCACCGCTCTCAAGAGCATCGTCCGTCTGCTGTCGCGCTACGGCACCCCCCCCGCCTGCCTGGGCGACCAGCGCTCGACCTGCGAGGCGGCCCAGCGCTGCGGCCTCCTTCCCGAAGACGAGGACTGCCAGTCGAGCGACCCGCTCTCCGGCGCGGACGTCGTGGAGCTCCTCCGCCGCACCCTGGTCCTCCTCGGCCGCGCATGACCATCCCCAACCTCCTGTCGTTGCTCCGCATGGGGCTGGTGCCGTTCTTCCTCATCGCGATCTTTGAGGGCGAGCCTCGCCGTGCCCTCTGGATCTTCCTCGCCGCCGGGGTCACCGACGCGCTCGACGGCGCCATCGCCCGCCTCTGGAAGCAGCAGTCGCTCTTGGGCTCCTACCTCGACCCGATCGCCGACAAGCTCCTCCTGACCTCGGCCTACGTCGGTCTCTCCATCCCGAGCCTGCACCACGGCACGCCGATCCCGGTCTGGGTGACGGTGCTGGTCATCGCCCGCGACGTGCTGCTCGTCGCGGTCGCCCTGGTGCTCTACCTCGCCCAGGGGGTGAAGCGCTTCCCGCCGTCGGTGCTGTCGAAGATCACCACCGTCTTCCAGGTCGCGGCGGTCGCGGTGGTGCTCCTCTCCGGCCTCCTCCACGACCTGGAGCCGGTGGTGCTCGGCATGGTCTACCTGGTCGCCGGTCTCACCCTCGCCTCGGGGCTCGACTACGTCTGGCGCGTCCACCGTCGGTTGGTCGGGGAACGGGACAAGGGGTAGTCCCCGGGTAGTCCGGGAAACGGACGAACACGGACGGAACACCGACGAGCACGGACGGCGGAGGCCGGCATCTCGTCCGTGAAAGTCCGTGGAGAGTCCGTGTTTGTCGGTGTCGTCCGTGTCCCCCCGCATCTGCTACCATCGTCCTACCGATGTCCGACTTCGTTCACCTCCACCTGCACACCCAGTACAGCCTCCTGGACGGCGCCAACCGCCTGGACGACGTCATCGCCGCCGCGGCCGAGGCGCGGATGCCGGCGCTCGCCTTGACCGACCATGGCAACATGTTCGGCGCCATCGAGTTCTACAACCGGGCGAAGGCCGCCGGGGTCAAGCCGATCCTCGGCATGGAAGCCTACGTCGCGCAGGGGAGCCGCCTGGAGCGCGTTCCCAACCGCGGCAGCAGCAACCACCTGGTTCTTTTGGCCCGAAACGAAACCGGCTACCGGAACCTATTGAAGCTCACCTCCAGCTCCTTCCTGGAGGGCTTCTACTACAAGCCACGGGTGGACAAGGAGCTGCTGCGGAAACACAGCGAGGGATTGATCTGCCTCTCGGCCTGCCTGAAAGGTGAGATCAACGAGCAGATCGTCCATCGCCGGGAGAAAGAGGCCGAGGCCACGGCGCGCGAGTTCCTGGAGATCTTCGGGGAGGGGAACTTCTATCTGGAGATGCAGGACCACGGGATCCCCGAGCAGCGCCTGGCCAACGAGGTGCTGCGGCGGATCTCGGCGCGGACCGGCATCCCCCTGGTGGTGTCGAACGACTGCCACTACCTGAAGAAGGACGACGCCTTCGCCCACGACGTCCTGCTCTGCATCGGCACCCAGAGGAACGTCGCCGACACCGACCGGCTGAAATACGCCTCGGACAACTTCTACATGAAGTCGGCGACCGAGATGCACGAGATCTTCCCCGACGACCACGCGGCGATCGAGAACACCCTGGCGATCGCCGAGCGCTGCAACCTGGTGATCCCGACCGGCACGTTCCACCTCCCCGAGTTCCCCGTCCCCGCGGGCGAGACCCTGGACGGCTACTTCGAGAAGGTGGCGCGGGCGGGCCTCGACGAGCGCCTGGCCGAGATCCGCAAGCGCCGCGCCCAGGGGCTCGTCAAGTCGCCGGACGAGCTCTACCGCCAGCGCCTGGAGTTCGAGATCGGCGTCATCAAGAAGATGGGCTTCCCGGGCTACTTCCTGGTCGTCTGGGACTTCATCCGCTACTCGCGCGAGCACGACATCCCGGTCGGGCCGGGGCGCGGCTCGGCGGCCGGCTCGGTCGTCTCCTACGCTCTGCGCATCACCGACATCGATCCCTTGCAGTACGACCTCCTCTTCGAGCGCTTCCTGAACCCCGAGCGCATCAGCATGCCCGACATCGACATCGACTTCTGCATGCGCAGAAGGGGCGAGGTCATCCATTACGTCGGCGAGAAGTACGGCCGCGACCGGGTGGCCCAGATCATCACCTTCGGGACGCTCGCGGCCAAAGCGGTGATCCGGGACGTCGGCCGGGTGATGGGGGTCCCCTACGCCAAGGTCGACCGCATCGCCAAGCTCCTCCCCGACATGACCAAGTCGCTCGCCGAGGCGGCCAAGGAGATCGACGCCCTCAAGCAGGAGGTGGCGAGCGACCCCGAGGTCCGGCGGATCGTCGAGGTGGGGAGCCGCCTGGAGGGCCTGACCCGCCACGCCTCGGTGCACGCCGCCGGCGTCGTGATCACCCCCCGTCCCCTGGACGACCTGGTGCCACTCTACAAGGTCACCAAGGGGGACGAAGAGCAGATCATGACCCAGTGGGACATGACGGTCATCGAGAAGCTCGGCCTCCTCAAGATGGACTTCCTCGGGTTACGCACGCTCACGGTGATCGACGACGCGGTCAAGATCCTGCGCCTCCAGGGGATCGACCTGGACCTCGACAACGTGCCGCTCGACGACCCCGAGGTGTTCAAGCTCTTCTGCGACGGGCGGACCTCCGGCATCTTCCAGTTTGAATCGCGCGGCATGACCGATCTGCTGCGGCGGGCGCGGCCCTCGAAGTTCGAGGACCTGGCGGCCTTCAACGCCCTCTACCGGCCGGGCGCGCTCTCGGTCGGCATGGTCGAGGAGTACATCCAGAGGAAGCTCGGCAAGAAGAAGGTCAAGTACATCCTGCCCGAGACCCAGGAGATCCTGGAGGAGACCTACGGGGTCATCGTCTACCAGGAGCAGGTGATGCTGATCGCCGTCGCCGTCTCCGGTTTCACCATGGCCGAGGCCGACGTGCTCCGGAAGGCCATGGGCAAGAAGAACGTCGAGGTCATGGCCCAGCAGAAGGAGAAGTTCGTCGCCGGGGCCGCCGCCCGCGGCACGCCGCGCGAGAAGGCGGCGGAGCTCTGGGAGTACATCGAGCCCTTCGCCGGCTACGGCTTCAACAAGAGCCACAGCGTGGCCTACGCCATGCTGGCCTACAAGACGGCGTACCTCAAAGCCCACTACCCGGTGGCCTTCATGGCGGCGATGCTCAACTCCGAGCTGTCGAGCTCGGACTCGATCGCCAAATACATGGCCGAGTGCCGCAACATGGGGATCGCCATCCTGCCGCCCGACCTGAACGAGAGCAACTATCCGTTCACCGTGGTGGGAGGTACGATCCGTTTCGGCCTCGGCGGGGTGAAGGGAGTGGGGGAGGGGGCGATCGAGGAGGTGCTCGCGGCGCGCCGCCGGGTGGGACGCTTCAAGAGCCTCACCCACTTCGCGACCGAGATCGAGTCGCGGCTCACCAATCGCAAGGTCTTCGAGTGCCTGATCAAGGCCGGCGCCTTCGACTCGCTGGGCATCCACAGAGCCGCGCTCTGGGCGGCGCTCGACCGCATCCTCGACTATGCCGGCCGGCGGCGCCAGGAGCGCGAGGTGGGGCAGGGGAGCCTTTTCGGGGGCGGCGGCATGGGGGGCGGGTCGAACGGCATGGAGCCGGCGCCCGACCCGGCAACGGCGCCCTGGCCGGAGCGCGAGCGGCTGCGCTACGAGAAGGAGACCCTGGGCTTCTACCTGACCGGCAACCCCATGTCCGAGCACGAGGAGGTGCTGCGGCGGCTCGCCACCCACACCACGGGCGACTTCGGCGAGGGCTTCGAGGGGCCGGCCACGGTGGGCGGCATGGTCTCCGCTCTGCGCCGGGTGAAGATCAAGAGCGGCCCCAACGCCGGCCGGCTGATGGGCCGCTTCGTGCTGGAGGACCTGGAGGGGAGCCTGCCGGTCACCCTCTTCGCCAACCAGAT
>DASQPA010000059.1:0-5201 GCA_035644215.1 Thermoanaerobaculia bacterium | reverse complement strand
GTGGCGAGGAGGGCGACCAGGGCCGCGCCGACGACGAAGACGAAGTCGAACGAGGGGCTGCGCAGCCAGCCCGGGGCGGCCGGGGCGTGGGTTTCGAGGAGAGTGCCCGCTTCGGTAGCCATGGTGCTTCCAGTCTCGCCTAGAAATGCGCAAGCAAGGATAGCACGAGGGGAATGGTAGTATCAGCCGGCTTAAGCGCCGCTTGACGTTCGACGAGAGGGAGGACCGCCATGTCAGAGACCGGTCCCGCCGGGGCCAATGCCGTCAATCCTGCCGCCGAGGACAGGTCGACCGGCTTCGTTCGCGAGCTCGGCACCTGGGACTCGACGATGATCGTGGCCGGGTCGATGATCGGCTCGGGCATCTTCATCGTCTCGGCCGACATCACCCGCCAGGTGGGCTCGGCCGGCTGGCTGCTCATGGCCTGGGTGGTGACCGGGCTCCTGACCGTCGCCGCCGCCCTCTCCTATGGCGAGCTGGCGGCCATGATGCCCAAGGCGGGAGGCCAGTACGTCTACCTGCGGGAGGCCTACTCGCCGCTCTGGGGCTTCCTCTACGGCTGGACCCTCTTCCTCGTCATCCAGACCGGTACCATCGCCGCCGTGGCGGTGGGCTTCGCCCGCTTCCTGGGGGTCCTCGTGCCGTCGATCTCCCCCACCGCCTGGATCGTCCGGCCGATCGACCTCTCCCACAGCTATGCCCTCTCCCTCTCGGTTCAGCAGCTGGTCGGCATCCTCCTCATCCTCTTCCTCACCTACCTGAACACCCGCGGCATCCGGCTGGGGAAGCTCATCCAGAACACCTTCACGACGGCGAAGACCCTGTCGCTCGTCGCCTTGATCCTCCTGGGCCTCTTCGTCGGGCGGAATTCGCAGGCCATCGCCGCCAACTTCCACGACCTGTGGACCCCGCAGAACCCCGTCACCATCCAGTCCGATCTCGGGATGCCCGCGACCTCCGCCGCCGCCGGGGCGCTGGGGCTCCTCATCGCCTTCTGCGTCGCCCAGGTGGGCTCCCTCTTCTCCTCGGACGCCTGGAACAACATCACCTTCACGGCGGGCGAGATCAAGGACCCCCGAAAGAGCCTCCCCATCGCGCTCGCCGGCGGCACGGCCCTGGTCATCGGCCTCTACACCCTGGCCAACGTCGCCTACCTGGTGACCCTGCCGCTCGCAGCCATCCGGACCGCGCCCGACGACCGGGTGGCGACGGCGGCGCTCCAGGTGATCTTCGGGGCGCCCGGGGCGGCGATCATGGCGGTCGCCATCATCATCTCGACCTTCGGCTGCAACAACGGCATCATCCTGGCGGGCGCCCGGGTCTACTACGCCATGGCGCAGGACGGCCTCTTCTTCCGCGCCACCGGGAAGTTGAACCGCCGGCACGTCCCGGCCGTGGGGCTGGTCATCCAGGGCATCTGGGCCTCGCTCCTCGTCCTGCCGCGCACCCGGACCTGGGAAGCCGGGAAGCTGGTCCTCGATCCGAAGACGGGAGAGGCGGTCTACGGCAACCTCTACAACGCTCTCCTCGACTACGTGATCTTCTCCGTCCTCCTCTTCTACCTGCTGACCATCGCCGGCCTCTTCGTCCTGCGGAAGAAGCGCCCGGACGCCCCGCGCCCCTACAAGGCGTTCGGCTATCCGGTCGTGCCGGCGCTCTACATGGTCGGCGCGGCGATCATCACGGTGGTCCTGCTGCTCTACAAGACCCAGACCACCTGGCCGGGCCTGCTCATCGTCCTGACCGGCATCCCCGTCTACTTCCTCTGGCACCGGAGGGGGGGCAAGCCGGTCGGCTGAAGCGAACGCATCCGAATGGAATCCGTCATCCGTTTCGCGTCCTCGAACGCACTTGAACCGTAGAACCTTCGCGGAGGTCCACGCATGGCAAGCAATCCACTGTTCCGCACCAAGCCGCTCAGTCTTCTCCTCGAGGAGATGGCGGGCGAGCACCGGCTCCGGCGGGTCCTCGGGCCGGTCCAGCTCACCGCCTTGGGGGTCGGCGCCATCATCGGCACCGGCATCTTCGTCCTCACCGGGGTGGCGGCGCACGACAAGACCGGCCCGGCCCTGATGCTCTCCTTCGTGGTCTCCGGGCTCGCCTGCATCTTCGCGGCGCTCTGCTATGCGGAGTTCGCCTCGATGGTGCCGGTCGCCGGTTCGGCCTACACCTACGCCTACGCCACGCTGGGCGAGCTGTTCGCCTGGATCATCGGCTGGGACCTGGTGCTCGAGTACACGGTGGGGTCGGCCACGGTGGCGCACGGCTGGTCGCACTACTTCCAGGACTTCATCGGCATTTTCCATCTCCACTTACCGAAAGTCCTGACCAACGCGCCGTTCGACTTCGACCCCAAGCTCGGCCACATCGTGGCGACCGGGACGTTCGTCGACCTGCCGGCCATCGTCATCGCCCTCATCGTCACCACCATCCTGGTGATCGGGATCAAGGAGAGCGCAAGCTTCAACGCCACGATGGTCATCATCAAGCTCGCCGTGGTGCTCTTCGTCATCGTCGTCGGCGCCTTCTACGTCAACCCGGCGAACTGGCACCCCTTCGCGCCCTACGGCTACGCCGGCATCTCCTTTTTTGGCAAGACGCTCTTCGGCCAGACGGCGGCGGGCGGGGCGCCGCTCGGCATGCTCTCGGGCGCGGCGATCATCTTTTTCGCCTACATCGGCTTCGACTCGGTCTCGACGCACGCCGAGGAGGCGAAGCAGCCGAACCGCGACGTGCCGATCGGCATCGTCACCTCGCTCGTCCTCTGCACCGTCCTCTACATCGTCGTCTCGGCGATCCTGACCGGGATGGTGCGCTACGACCAGATCGACATCAACGCGCCGGTGTCGGCCGCCTTCGCCAAGGTCGGCCTCCCCTGGGCCCAGTTCATCATCTCGTTGGGCGCCCTGACCGGCATCACCTCGGTGCTCCTCGTCATGATGCTCTCGCAGCCGCGCGTCATGCTCGCCATGGCCCGCGACGGCCTGGTTTCGCCGTCGTTCTTCGGCGCCATCCACGAGAAGTTCCGCACCCCGTACAAGTCGACCATCCTGACCGGCATCTGCGTCGCCATCATGGGCGGCCTCCTGCCCCTGCGCATCCTCGCCGACCTGGTCAACATCGGCACCCTCCTGGCCTTCGTCATCGTCTGCGCCGCGGTCCTCATCATGCGCCGCACCCACCCGGACGCCGTCCGGCCGTTCCGCGTCTGGGGCGCGCCGGCGACGCCGATCCTCGGCATCCTCATCTGTCTGATGCTGATGTTCTCGCTGCCGGCCGAGAACTGGGTGCGGCTGGTGGTCTGGCTGGCCATCGGCTTCGTCATCTACTTCGGCTATGGCAAGCAACACAGCGTCATGAGCCGCTACACGGAAAGCGAGATCGCCCGCCACGGCGTCTCCGGCGCGGGCTCGCTCGCCGCTCCGCCGGACGTCAGGAACCCGCCGAAGGGGAAGTAGGGAGGATTGTAGAGGCTGCGAGGGAACGGGCGCCGCGGGCCGCGGCGCCCGTTCTCGTCTGCTCTAGGAAGCGGGGGGCTGGCAGTTGCCCTTGGGGCCGAGGAACTGCACGCAGTATCCATAGTTGTGCTGGTATTCGAGCTCCCACTTCCAGGCACTCTCGCCGCTGCCGGGAGCCGCTACGACCGGACAGGTGAAGGCATTCCCGTTCGTCTGCGTGTAGCTGATGCCCAGGTTGACGAGCGTTTGCATCTGGCCCGCGATGTAGATCTTGATACTCTTCGGCGCGGGGGGTCCCGGGAGAGGGTAGAGATTGTCAATGTCGTAGGCGCTCCAGGGCCCGCTGGCCGCCCAGACGTGGGAGACGACGTCGTTGGTGTTGAAGTTGGCCTGGTAGTTCGGCTGGCCGTTCAAGAACGACGCGAAGGGCTCGTTTCCAGCCGTGGGGGCCGCGAAGGTGATGGCGCTGAGGTCGGGTGGCAGCGCGGTGATCTCGCCACCCCCGTTGCCACCGAAAGCGGGCACGTTGGCGGCGATCCAGGGGGCCAGCACCGAGGCGACGTTCCCGCCCAGACTGTGCCCGGTCACCAGCAGCTTGGAGCCCGGGGCGAAATTCATCAGGAAGTCCTGCATCGATTCGGTGGAACCCTGATGGGTCCGCTCCAGGGCGAGGATGTCGTCGAGGCCTTCCTGGGAACCAATGGCGATCAAGGCGCCGGGGATGGGAGGGAACGGCGCCACGGAATCGACCTGAAAGTCGTTCAGCGCGTCCCAGCCGGTCTTGGTGCCCTGAATCGCAAGCGCGAACACTGGGAGGGAAATCGCGCCGCGCGCGAAGGGTCCCAGCACGATCCAGATGGACATTTGAAAAACGGTGGCGGTGTGACCGTTGACGTCGCCATCGGGGACCCAGGCCTTTTGCCAGAACGTCGGGAAGGAAGCGGGTAGCCACGTCGTTGCTCCATCGACGAACGAGCAGAACGCATAGGCGGTATCGGCACCGATCGTGACAGCTTGATCGGCATCAGCAGGGGGTTGTGGTTCCATGACCTCTCCTTGACGTCGGCGGTTCGACAGCAGGTCGAATATATCGCAACCGGCGGCGCGGCCCGCGTTACGATGCCGCGAACCCCGGCTTGACCTCCGCTTTGGACCCTCCTACACTGCGCCGGCAGGAGGAGGAAACCATGGATCGTCTCCCTGTTTCGCGTCGGCTCTGGAGCTTTCTCGCCGCGGCGGGATTCCTCGTCGGCCAGCATGCTGCCCTGGCGCAGGTCCCGGCCAACTGTCCCAACGTCTGTGATCAGAAGTACGCCCTGTGTATCGCCGCCAGCTGTAATCCCGCGACCGGCCAGTGTGGCCAGTGTGACAAAACCGACGGGAGCTGTGGGTACTGTTACGTCTTCGAGGGCAAGTCCTGCTCGTACGGCACCGCCTGCAGCAATCTCAAACCGAGCGGGAAGACCGTGTACTCCACCTACTCGGAGAGGCTGAGCGCGGACTTTGGCTTCAAGGTTCTGACCTGCGCGAGCGCCAAGTCCTCCACCGACTGCATGGATGGAAAGTGCACGCTCACCGGCAAGACGGTCACGCTCACGGACAAGGGGAACAAAGTCCAGATTCCGACGGCGATCTGCCAGTGCAAAGTCAACCCAGGAGGCGGAGCGACACTGGGCGGGCAGTGCAATACCGCGAATTGTTCCGCCACCTGGTCCGTGGCGGGCGGTGTGTTGGCTCAGCTAC
>DASQPA010000058.1:0-22510 GCA_035644215.1 Thermoanaerobaculia bacterium | reverse complement strand
CACGAGAAACTCGGTTTGGGACACTATGGACGGGGCTATGGGACACTATGGACGGTTCTGTAGACACTAGAACTGCCGTTGAGACACAAGAAACTCGTCTTGGGACACGAGGATTCGATTTCTCGTGTCTCGAACGAGTTTCCTAGTGTCTCAACTTCCTTTGTTTGTGTCCCATCGTTGATTTCTTGTGTCCCAAGGTCGATTCTAGTGTCTCAAGCGCGTTTCGTAGTGTCCCAATCCTCTGTCGTAGTGTCTCTACGCTGGATCGTAGTGTCTCAACCGGGTTTTCTAGTGTCCCAAAAGCCGCCCGTAGTGTCCCAAGGCCCGGGTTTTGTGTCTCATGGGCGCCCGTAGTGTCCCATCGCGGGCCTTCTTGTGTCCCCAACGCGATCCGAGAGGACCTCCCTCAACCCGCGAGGTACACTTCCGCCAGGACTCGGGTCTCTATGAACAGAATGCCGACTCTCCGCCTGACCCAGACCGCCGCCGGCGAGGACCTCCACAAGGTGGAGGTCTCGCTGGAAGGCGAGGGCCTCGCCCGGCAGATCGCCAACGTCTCCTTCCCGTTTGGGAGCTGCTGCGAGACCCCAAGAGCGAGGTTCCGGTCGCGCTGCGCGCCCGCTCCTTCGTCCGCGCCCTGCCCAATCCGGCCGAGCAGCCGACGCTGCCGAAGCTCAAGGCTGGCACGCCGCTGCGTATCCTCCTCGTCATCTGCCGGCCGGACGGGGGCGCCGACGCCCCCTTCCGCTCGGTCGCCGCCCGAATCCTCAAGAGCCTCACCGAGGAGGCCCGCCAGGCCTTCGACCTCGATCTGCTCCGCCCGCCCACCTTCGAAGCACTGGCCGCGACGCTCCGCGGCGCCAAGGCCGAGGGGAGGCCCTACCAGGTCGTCCACTTCGACGGTCACGGCGGTTTCTTCGACATGGTGCGAATGCTCGCGGGCTCTACCGAGGCGCTCTACCCGCATGTGCCGCCGCCGGGAAAGAGGGGCTACCTCAAATTCGAGAGCGACGAGGGTCAATTCGCGTACCGCTTCGTGAATGGCCCGGAGCTCGGAAAGCTGCTCAAGGAGACGGAGACTCCCGTGCTGGTGCTCAACGCCTGCCGCTCGGCGCAAGGCGAGACCGCCGTGCCCGCAAGCAGCGATCCTCCTGAGGCCGCGCCTCGGGTCGAGACCGATCCGCACCGCCAGGTGCGCGCCTGGGGCTCGCTCGCGCAGGAGGTGATGGACGCCGGCGCGGCCGGGGTGGTGGCGATGCGCTACAACGTCTTCGTGGTGACCGCGGCACAGTTCGTTGCGGATCTCTACGCGGGCCTCGCGCGTGGGCAGACCCTCGGCGAGGCGGTGACCCTGGGGAGAAAGCAACTCCACGCCTCGCCGCTCCGCGGGGACGATCCCGTGGCGCTCCAGGACTGGCCGGTGCCGGTGGTCTACGAGGCGGCGCCGCTCGCCCTCTTCCCGAAGCCCAAGAAGGCGAAGGAGCTCAAGATCACTGTCCAGGCCGGCGCGGGAACAGCGGCGGGCGGGACCGGAGAGTCGCTGCCGGCTGAGCCCGACGCGGGCTTCTTCGGTCGGGACGAAACGATCCTCGCCCTCGACCGCGCCTTCGATCGCCACGAGGTCGTGCTCCTCCACGCCTATGCCGGGAGCGGCAAGACCTCGACCGCGGCCGAGTTCGCGCGCTGGTACGCGCGGACGGGTGGGGTTGAGGGGCAGCGCGTCCTCTTTACCAGCTTCGAACGCTACCTGCCACTCCCTCAAGTTCTCGATCAGCTCGGGCAGCTCTTCGAGGAAGCTCTCGCGAGGGGAGGGCGTCAGTGGCTGGCTCTCTCAGACAAGAAGCGCCGAGAGGTGGCGCTTGAGATCCTTCAGCAGGTGCCGGTGCTCTGGATCTGGGACAACGTCGAGCCCGTGGCCGGGTTCCCGGCGGGTCGCGATTCGGTCTGGAAGGAGGACGAGCAGCGGGCGCTCGCCGACTTCCTGCGCGCCGCCCGTGGCACCAAGGCCCGTTTCCTCCTCACCTCGCGGCGCGACGAGCGGGCCTGGCTGGGCGATCTGCCGCGGCGGGTCGCCATCCCGCCGATGCCGCTTCAGGAGCGGCGGCAGCTCGCCCACGCCCTTGCCGGCAAGGCCGGATGGACGGCGCGCGACACCGCGGGCTGGGGGTCGCTCCTCCAGTTCTCCCAGGGCAACCCGCTCACCATGACCGTCCTCGTCCGTCAGGCCCTGCGCGAAGGGCTGCGCGAGGGGAAGAAGGTCGAAGCGTTCGTCGAATCGCTCCGTCGCGGGGAGCGGGCGTTCGACGATGCCGCGAGCGAGGGCCGCTCCGGGTCGCTCGCCGCCTCGCTCTCCTACGGGTTCGAGCACGCCTTTCGCGAGGAAGAACGGCGGCAACTCGCGCTGCTTCACCTATTCCAGGGGTTTGTGAATGTGGATGCGTTGCGCCTGATGGGGAATCCGGAGGAGCCCTGGCGCCTGCCGGAGGTGCGCGGGCTGACCCGGGAGGCCGGCATCGCCCTCCTCGACCGTGCCGCCGAGGTGGGCCTGCTGGAAGCCCATGGCGGCGGGTACTACTCCATCCACCCGGCCTTGCCGTGGTTCTTTCAGGAGCTCTTCGCACGGTCCTCGGCGGAGGTGGGGCTCGCCGCCCGGCGGGCGTTCGTCGAGGCGGTGGGGGCGTTGGGTGATTCCTACCATGACTCCTACGGGGCAGGAATGCGCGAGGTCCTCTCCGCTCTCCGGGCGGAAGAGGCCAATCTCCTCCAGGCCCGTCGCCTGGCGCTGGAAAACGGTTGGTGGGGAAGGGTGATCAGCGCGATGCAGGGCCTGGACGAGCTTTACGACCACACGGGCCGCCGGGCCGAGTGGAAGCGGCTCGTCGAGGAGGTGGTTTCCGCTTTCGTCGAGCCGAAAACGGAAGCGCCCTTGCCGGGCCGGGAAGAGGAGTGGAGCCTGGTCATGGAGTACCGCGTCGGCCTGGCCCGGGAAGAGAAAAACCTTCCCGAGGCGGAACGCCTTCAGGGGCTGAGGGTCGCCTGGAATCGGCAGCGGGCGGCCTCGCTCCTCGCCCAACCTCCTGAGGGCTTAGATACAAGGCAGAGGAACCAGGTCCGGACCCTCTCTGTGTCCGTGGAACAACTCGGTCATATCCAGAGAGAAGAGGGTAAAGCGGAGTGCGTGGCCTCGTACAAGGAAGCGTTGGCACTCGATGAACGAATCGGAGACCAGGCTCTAGCGGCGATCTGCGCGTTCAACCTCGGCCATGCGTACATGTACCTGCCGAACCTGCGGGATTTCGCCGAGGCAGAGGGCTGGTACCGGCGCAGCCTGGAGCTCTTCGCCCCAGGGGACCAGTTAGCGAGAGGAATGTGTAGTGACGAACTCGGGACAGTCGCGTTGGAACGCTTCCGAGAGGCGCGAGCAAAGAGCCGACCTGCGGAAGAGTTACTTGTCTTTCTGAACGAAGCAGTAGGTTGGTATCACAAGTCACTTGAACTTAAACCCGAGGACGCTGTAGACACCCTGGCGGTAACCCACCATCAGCTTGGTTCCGTCTACTACGAAGCCGGCGACCTCGACCGCGCCCTACCTCACTACCAGAAAGCGATCCGCTATCGAGAGGCCCAAGGCAACCTCTTCGGGGCCTCGAATACCCGCTCCAACGTCGCTTTGGGCCTAGCCTCAGTAGGCCGCTTCGCAGACGCCCTCGCCTATGCCGAAGAGGCGCTGCGGGGGTACGAGAGCTATGGGGAGCGGGCGGGGGCGGAGGTGGAGAGGACGCGGGGGCTGATCGCGGAGATTCAGACGGCAGCGCAGGCGGGGCGCTAGCCCCTCACCCCCGGCCCCTCTCCCGGCCCGCCCTCCAGTACCGCCGGGAGAGGGGAGAGTCGCGCGTAGGAGACTGTGGGGCTTCCTCTTCCGCTCTTTTCTGCGCGGCGAGGATGTACCAGAGTGGACAGTTAGAGTATCTCTACGTGATTCAGGCAACGAATCTCGAAGGGCTGATGATCTACTCAAAGGGTAAACTGGTACGGGAGCATGGAGAGGATCACTTCTACTTCCTCATCTCCTCGAAAAGAACTCTATGAGGCCCAACATGAACGTAGAAGGATTTAGCATCACCTCGTGCCCGACGTGCGGCAGCTCGGCGATTCGGAAGATCCGCGAGAGCTGGACAGGGAGCTACAAAGGGCAGACCTACAGCGTCCAGGAGCTCGAGTACTATTCCTGCCCGAATTGCCAGGAGAAGGTCTATCCTCCAGAAGCGATGCGTCTTCTCCAGCAGGCTTCCCCAGCCTACGCACGACCGGGAGCACAGCGAGCGGCACGGCGGGCGACCGGGTAAGCGCGGGATCCGGGCAAGACGGCAGAAGGGGTAGAGCGTTCCAGCGATTTTTCCCTGGGAGCGCCGGCGTCCCGCCGGCCGGGCGTGCGGGGGAAAAAGAGCCGGCGAGGCCGCTGGCGTTCCCAGGGAAACACTGCGTTCAAACGAAGAGCGGGCAGTGGCCGTTGACCGGCTGGAAGCAGGCGTGGGCCTCGCAACCGTCGAAGCCGCAGGCGAGGCAGCAGAGCTGGCCCTTCGGGCACTGGGAGTTGCTCGTGCAGCCACTCAGGAAGAGGGCGCCGGGAGCGCCCTGGAGGTCGGCGGAGAGAGTCGCCAGGAAGTCCGCGGCAGGCGCCGAGACGGCCTGCGGGGCGGACGTCGCGGCGAGCGGCGCCGTGGGGGAGGTACCGGCCAGAGCCGGGGCGACGGCGAGGATGGCGAAGAGGGCGGTCAGGACGAGGAGGCGGGTGAGCGGGGGACAGGTGCGCATGCGGAATTCTCCTATGCAGTTTCTCGAATTATTGCATAGGTGGCTGCGTGGAGTTGGGATCGCGGCGCTCGTTCCCCCTGCGGGCCAGGGGGAACGAGCGGGCGGGGACGGGCTCAAGGGAAGAGCGGGCACTCGCCGTGGATCGGCTGGAAGCAGGCGTAGGTGTCGCAACCGAAGTAGCCGCAGGCGAGACAGCAGAGCTGTCCATTCGGGCACTGGGAGTCGCTGCTGCAGCCGGACGCGAGGACCGGCCCCGGAACGCCCGAGAGGTCGGCGGAGAGGCCCGCCAGGAAATCCGCGGCGGAGGCCGACGCAACCTGGGGTGCGGCCTGCGCCGCCTGCGCCGCCTGCGCGGTATTGGCCAGAGCCGGGACGACGGCGAGGACGGCGAAGAGGGCGGTGAGGACGAGGATGCGGGCGAGAGGGCGAGAGAGGCGCATGGCGAATCCTCCTGTATAGTTTCTAGAATTATTGCATAGAGGTATGCGTGAGGGTGTGACAATGCAGGCTCGCGGTCGGATACCATGCGCGGCCGTGGAGAGGCCGCCCGCACCGCTGGTCCAACCGCCGGCCCGTCCCTACCGGCTGCTCGTCCTGTCGGCGCCCGACGAGGCGGCGCTCGACCGGACGGCGGCAGAGCTGGCGGACCAACTCGCGGCGCACCCCGAGATCGACCTGGCGGACGTCGCCTCGACGCTCCAGGCCAACGGTGGTGCGGCCGGCCATCGGCGCATGCTGGTCTGCCGGGAGCGTGAGGAGGCGGTCGCGGCCCTCCGCGGCGGCAGTGGGCCGGTGCGGGTCTGGAACGGCGCTCCGGCCGAGCCGCCGCCGGTCTCGTTCCTCTTCTCGGGTGTTGGCGATCACTACGCCGGCATGACCCGCGGGCTCTACGCCGCGGAGCCGGTCTTCCGCCGGGAGATCGACCGCTGCGCCGAGCGGCTCGCCCCCTGGCTGGAGGTCGATCTGCGCGATCTGCTGTATCCGTCGCCGTCGACCTCGCTGGAGCCGGTATCGCCAGTATCGCCGGTGGCCCGCCCCAGCCTCCGCGATCTGCTCGGCCGGACCGCCGTCCCCGTCCCTTCTGCCGGTCCGCTCGACCGCACCCGGCACCTCCATCCGGCGATGTTCGCCGTCGAGTACGCCCTCGCCCGGCTGTGGATGTCCTGGGGGATCGTTCCCGGTTCGCTCCTCGGCTACAGCGTTGGCGAATACGTAGCCGCCTGCCTGGCCGGCGTCTTCTCCCTGGAGGCGGCGCTCCACCTGGTCGCCTTCCGGGCCCGTGCTGTCGACGCCTTGCCGCCGGGCGCCATGCTCAGCATCTTTCTCCCGGCCTCCGAGGTGGCCCCGCTGCTCGGCCCCGAGCTGTCTCTCGCGGCGGTGAACGGCCCTACCCTCTCGGTCGTGGCGGGCTCGCCGGCCGCCGTTGCCGCGCTCGAAGAGAAGCTGCGGCGGCAGCGGGTCTCCTCCCGCCGGCTGGCCGCCGGTCATGCCTTCCATTCGGCGCAGCTCGATCCGGCGGTCCCCGCGCTGGTGCGCGAGGCTGCCACCCTCGACCTCCGGCCGCCGGCGATCCCCCTGGTCTCGAACGTCACCGGCACCTGGATGACCGCAGAAGAGGCGACCGATCCGGGCTACTGGGCGCGGCACATGTGCCGCACGGTGCGCTTCGCGGCGGGGCTCGAGACCCTGGGAGCGGAGGCGCCCCGGGCGCTGGTCGAGATCGGCCCCGGCAACACCCTGGGCAGCATGGCCCTCCAGCCCGGCCTGGCGAACCCGCCGCGGCTCGCCGTCCCCTCGCTGCCGCACGCCCGCGACCCGGAGTCGGACCTCGCCACCATGGCGACGGCGTTGGGCAAGCTCTGGCTGGCCGGCGTCGAGCCGGACTGGGCGGCCTACCAGCACCGTGCCCGTAGGGGTCCCTTCCCATAGGCGCTGGCTCTGGCCGGCGGCGCCGCTGGAATTCCTCTTGGATGGGCTCGGGTTTGGGCCTTCGGAACGGACGCCCGGGTTCGGCGATGCATCTCCTGGAGGTGGGCGACCGGCATGTTCTCGAGCGGTTGTGACACTCTACAGGAGAGACGAGCCGGCGACGATGCCGGCGGGGAAGAAGTTGATGGATTGCGAAGCACTGCGAGGGTTCGCCCGCTCGGTAGCCGAAGACCCGACGCGCATCGCCTTGGAGCACGGACCGCGCCGACTCTCCTACGGGGAGCTCGATCGGTGGTCTGATGCCCTCGCGCGAACGCTGGAGGACAGAGGTGTGCCGCGCGCCGGTGCCGCCGATGCCGCCGGCGTTGCCGTGGCGCTGGCCGATCCGGTCGAGCGGGTCGTGGCGCTCCTCGGGGCGTGGAAGGCGGGGTGCGTCTTCGTCCCCATCGACCGCGAGCAGCCCCCGTCCCTCCTCCGGCTGCAGCTGGAGCGGATCGCCCCGCGCTGGTGGATCGGCGACCCGGTCGACGGAATCCCTGGGAGCGCCGGCGTCCTCGCCGGCTCGCTTGCCTCCATCCAGCCGGCGGAGACGCCGGTGTTCCCCGTGGAAGACCGGCCGGGGCACCGGTCCGACGACCTGGCCTACCTCGCCCCGACCTCGGGCTCGACCGGGACCCCCAAGTGGGTCGCCGGGCGGTACAAGGGGATCGGCCACTTCGTCCGCTGGGAGGCGGAGCTCCTCGGGCTCGGCCCCGGGACGCGGGTGAGCCAGCTCACCTCGCCGTATTTCGACGCCTGGCTGCGCGACGTCTTCGTTCCGCTCACCGTCGCCGGCACCCTCGCCATTCCCGAGACCGCCGAGATGCGGCTCGACGCCGAGGCGCTGGCGGAGTGGATCGACCGCGCCGAGATCGAGCTCGTCCACTGCGTGCCCTCGCTCTTCCACCTCCTCGCCGCGGGCGACCTCCATCCGCGCCGCTTCGCGCGCCTCCGCGCCGTCCTCCTCGCCGGGGAGCCGCCGCTCGCCGCCGATCTCATGCGCTGGTTCGCGGTCTTCGGCGAGCGGGTGCGGATCGTCAACCTCTACGGTCCGTCGGAGACGACGATGACCAAGCTGTTCCATGAGGTGCGGCTGGCGGATCTCGAACGCCGCTCGATCCCCATCGGTCGGCCGATGCCGGGGGCCGCGGCGCTCCTCGTCGACGGAAAGGACCGGCCGTGCGCCCCGGGGACGGTGGGGGAGATCCTCCTGCGCACGCCCTATCGCTCGCTCGGCTATTACGGGAGGCCGGCCGAGACCGCGGAGCGCTTCACCCCCAACCCGTTCGGCGGCTTCGGGGGTGAGCCGGGCGACGTCGTCTACCGTACCGGCGACCTCGGGCGCCTGCTGCCCGACGGCGCCATCGAGTTCCTCGGCCGGCGCGACCAGCAGGTCAAGATCCGCGGCCAGCGGATCGAGCTCGCCGAGGTCGAGAGCGCCCTCCTGGTACACCCCGCCGTGCATGCGGCGGCCGCCGTGGCGCGGCCGGACGCCGACGGCCTCTCGACCCTCTGGGCCTTCGTGGTCTTGAAAGAAGAGGCGCGGGAGACGCCGCCGCACGAGATCCGCGCCGCGCTCGCCCGCGCCGTGCCGGCTTCCCTGGTGCCCGACCGCCTGGTGCCGGTCGCGGAGCTGCCGCGAACGAGGAGCGGCAAGCTCGACCGCCGCGCGCTCTCCGCTTGGGCGGCCGGCGGCCGGGTCGGCAGGGAGGAGAAGATCGCGCCCCGCACCCCGACCGAGGAGCGACTGGTCGCAATCTGGCGAGAAGTGATCGAGGTCGAGGAGAGCGGCGTCCGCGACGACTTCTTCGCGGTCGGTGGGCATTCGCTGATGGCGACCCGGCTGCTCATGCGGGTGCGCCGGGCGTTCGGCGTCGAGGTGCCGCTGCGCGACTTTCTCGATGGGCCGACGATCGAGGGATTGGCCGAGAAGATCGACGAGGCGCTCCTCGCCGCCGCCGACCCGGCGCGGATCGAGGAGATCTTGCGCGCGCTCGACGCCGAGGCGTCGGCCGCCGCCGAGCCGGTATGAGCGCCGTGCCGAACGAGGCCCTGCTCGCGCGCCTGCGGCAGCTGCCCCCCGAGAAGCGGGCCGCCCTCCTGGCGCGTCTCCAGACGGCCGAAACCCCCGAAACCCCGGAGATCCCGCGGCTCGGGCGGGTGGACGACGTCCCGCTTTCCTACGCCCAGGAGCGGCTGTGGTTCCTGGAGCAGCTCGACCCCGGCCTGCCGGTCTACAACATCCCCCTGGCGGTGCGGCTGCACGGCCGCCTCGACCGGTCGGCGCTCGGCCGGGCGCTCCGCGCGGTGGTGGCGCGGCACGAGGTCCTGCGTACCCGCTTCGCCGACTTCGCGGGTCGGCCGGTGCAACGGATCGTCGCGCTCGCGGAGATCCCACTGCCGCTGCCGCTCGTCGATCTGCGGAGTGGCGGGACGGGGGCGGCGCGCGAGCGCGCGGCGCGGCGCCTGATGGAAGAGGAGGCGGGACGGCCGTTCGACTTCCGACGGGGGCCGCTCCTGCGCGCCCGGCTGCTCTGGCTGGAGGAAACCGAGCACCTGCTGCTCTTGACCCTCCACCACATCGCGGGGGACGTCTGGTCGCTGGGCGTGCTGCTCAGAGAGCTCGCCGCCCTCTATGCCGGAGAGACGCTGGCTGCGCCGCCGATCCAGTATGCCGACTATGCGCTCTGGCAGCGCGGATGGCTCGACGGCGAGGCACTCGCTGCGCAACTCGACTACTGGCGGCGCCAACTCGCCGGGGTCCCGGCCCTACAGCTTCCCGCCGACCGGCGGCGGCCGGCGACGCCGAGCCAGCAGGGCGGCCAGGTACCGATCGATCTCTCCCCGGCGGTAACGGAAGCCCTCCGGCAGATCGGCCGGACAGCGGGCGCCACGCTCTTCATGGTGCTCCTCGCCGGCTTCGAGGTCGTGCTGGCCCGCTGGAGCGGCCAGGACGACTTCGCGGTGGGGACGGCGGTGGCCAACCGGGAGCGCCGCGAGCTCGAAGGATTAATCGGGTTCTTCGTCAACCTCCTGGCGCTCCGCGCCGGCATCTCCGGCGATCTCACCTTCCGCCAGCTCCTGGCGCGGGTGCGCGAGGTCACCCTGGGCGCCTTCGCCCATCAGGACCTGCCGTTCGAGCGGCTGGTCGAGGAGCTGCGTCCGGCCCGGGACGCGGGATTCGCCCCGCTCGTCCAGGCCACCTTCCAGCTCCAGAATGCGCCGTTCCCCAGCCTGCGCGTGCCGGGGCTCACCATCGCCTCGGTGCCGGTCGAGACCCGGACGGCGAAGTTCGACCTCGGGGCGACGCTCGCCGAGCACGCGGGCGGCCTTGCCGGCAGCCTGGAGTACAGTGCCGACCTCTTCGCGGCGGCGACCGTGACGCGTTTCGCCGGGCACTTGCGGCGCCTCTACGAGTCGGCCGCCGCCGATCCGGAGGGCCGGATCGGCGAGCTGCCGCTCCTCGACGAACGCGAGCGGCGCCAGGTGGTCGTCGAGTGGAACCGCACGGCGGTCGACTGGGGGCCGGTGCGTCCGGCCCACGAGCTGTTCCGGGAGCAGGCCGAGCGGACTCCCGAGGCCGTGGCGGTGGTCGCGGGAGCGGACGGCGAGCGCTGCCTCTCCTACGGCGAGCTCGACCGGCAGGCCGGCCGGCTGGCGCGCCATCTCCGCACCCTGGGCGTGGGGCCGGAGGTACGGGTCGGGCTCTGCCTCCCGCGTGGACCGGAGCTCCTGATCGGCATCTTCGGAGTGCTGCAAGCCGGCGGCGCCTACGTGCCGCTCGATCCGTCCTATCCGCTCGAGCGACTGGCGTTCATGATCGAGGACGCGGCACCCCGCGTGGTGCTCGTCGCCTCCCGCCACCGCGAGCTCATCGCGGGCGCGCCGGTCCTCGGGGTCGAGGAGGGCTCTCCCCTGGAAGACGGCCCTCCAGCACCCGAGAGTCCCGCGGTCGACCCTGAAAACGCTGCCTATGTCATCTACACCTCGGGCTCGACCGGCCGCCCCAAGGGGGTCGTCGTGCCGCATCGTGGCCTCTTCCATTCGATCCAGGAGGACGGCGCGCGCTGGCTGGAGCACCGCCCCCGGCGGGTGCTCCAGTTCTCCTCACCGAGCTTCGACGCCTCGGTATCGGAATTCTTCCACGCCCTGGCCTGGGGAGGGGCGCTGGTGAACGGCGCGCCCGGTCCACTCTTCCCCGGCCCCGAGCTGGTGCGGCTCCTCCGCGACCAGGCGGTCGAGGTGGCGAGCCTCGCCCCGTCGGTCCTGGCGCAGCTCGATCCCGCGGACGTCCCCGGCCTCGCCGTCGTGATCGCCTCCTCCGAGGCCCTCCCCGCGGAGATCGTGGCGCGCTGGGCTCCGGGGCGGCGACTGTGGAACGCCTACGGGCCCACCGAGTGCACGATCGGCTCGACCACCTCCGACTGTACGCCGGAAAAGCTGCCGCCGCCCATCGGCGTGCCGATCCAGAACGCCCGGGCCTACGTGCTGGAGCCGGGGGGGGAACCGGCGCCGGTTGGGGTGCCGGGGGAGCTCCACATCGGCGGCCAGGGGGTGACGCGGGGCTACCTCGGTCGGTCCGAGCGGACCGCCGAACGCTTCGTGCCCGATCCCTTCGGACCTCCGGGAAGCCGGCTCTACCGCACCGGCGACCGGGTGCGCTGGCGCCTCGACGGCGAGCTCGACTTCCTGGGGCGGATCGACCACCAGATCAAGCTGCGCGGCTTCCGCGTCGAGCCCGGCGAGATCGAGGCCGCCCTCCGCCAGGCGCCGGGCGTGCGCGACGCCGTGGCGCTGCTGCGCGAGGACGTCCCGGGCGACCCCCGCCTGGTCGGCTACGTCACCGAGGCCGCCGCGCCGAGGCCGGCGGGGGCCGAGGGCGGGATCGAGCTCTGGCCCTCGGTCGCCGAGTACTTCGTCTACGACGAGGCGCTCTACTACGCGCTCACCCACGACCACCCGAGAAACGAGCGCTACCGTGGTGCGCTCGGGGACCTCTCCGGAAGGACGGTCCTCGACGTCGGCACCGGGGCGGACCTCGTCCTCGCCCGCCTCTGCCTGGAGGCCGGGGCGCGGCGGGTATACGCGGTCGAGAAGGTCGAGCGGACGTTCCGCCGGGCGCAGGCCACGGTCGAGCGGCTGGGGATCGGCGACCGCTGCACGCTGCTCCACGGCGACGTGCTCGCGATCGAGCTGCCCGAGCCGGTGGACGTCTGCGTTTCGGAAATCGTCGGACCGATCGGCGGCTGCGAGGGCGCGGCGCCGATCCTGGACGCCGCCCGCCGCTGGCTCAAGGCCGGCGGCCGCATGGTGCCGGAGGCGAGCGTCACCCGGATCGCCGCGGTCTCCCTGCCCGACCGGTTCCTCGCAGCACCGCGCTTCGTGTCCGAGGCCGTTCCCTACGTCGAACGGATCTTCGCCGAGGTCGGCCATCCGTTCGACCTGCGCCTCTGCGTCAAGGGATTCCCGCCCTCCTGTCTGATTTCGGACCCTGGGATCTTCGAGGACCTCGACTTCACCCGCCCCGTTCTCCCCGCGGCGCCCGCTTCCCGTCACGACGTGGAGCTGACGATCGACCGCGCCGCCCGGCTGGACGGCTTCGTCCTCTGGCTCTACCTGCGGCTCGGCGGCGGGCAGGAGATCGACGTTTTAGAAGGCGGGTACGCCTGGCTCCCGGTCTATCTCCCTGCCTTCGCGCGCGGCATTCAGGTCGAGGCGGGCGACCGCATCCTGGCGACCGTCTCCTCCGCTCCGAGCGACAACGGCGTCAATCCCGACTATCGGATCTCGGGCGCCCTCCTACGGCAGCGCGGCGAGCCGATGCCCTTCGATCTCGACCTGCCGCACCATCCGCCGGCGGGCCGGAGCTATCGCGCGACGCCGTTCTACGAGCGGCTGTGGGCCGGTTTCGCCACCGGCTCACCGGCGCGCGGCCGGCAGCTCCGCGAGCACCTCGCCCGCCAGCTCCCGGCCTACCTGGTGCCCTCCGTCATCGTCGTGCTGCCGGAGCTGCCGCTCCTCCCCAACGGCAAGCTCGACCGGAGCGCTCTGCCCGCTCCCGACCCGGAGCGCCGCGCCGCCGGCTCCTTCGCCGCGCCGCGGAGCCCGCTGGAGGAGATCCTCGCCGGCCTCTGGGCCGAGGTGCTGGGAGTCGAGCGGGTCTCGGTCGAGGACGATTTCTTCACCGATCTCGGCGGGCACTCGCTCCTCGCCACCCAGGTGATCTCGCGCCTGCGCGACCGGGTGGGGATCGAGCTGCCGCTGCGTTCGCTGTTCGAGGCCTCCACGGTGCGCCGCTGGGCGGCACTGGCCCTCCAGGCGACGCCGAAGGCCGCCCCCGACGGCGGGGAGATTCGTCGCCGTGCTTGGGGAGCCGCCGCGCCGCTCTCCTACGCCCAGGAGCGGCTCTGGTTCATCGAGCAGCTGACGCCGGGCCTCCCGGTCTACAACCTGCCGCTCGCGGTGCGGATCGCCGGGCGCCTCGACGCGGCGGCCCTGGGCGACGCGCTTCGCGCCCCGGTCGAACGGCACGAGGCCCTCCGCGCCCGTTTCGGCGCCACGGCCGGCCGGCCGGTGCAGGAGATCGCGGCGCCCGGCGAGCTGTCCGTGCCGCTCCCGGTCATCGATCTCCAGGGGATCGGGGAGCGCCAGGAGCGGGAGATGGAGCGGCTGGCGGCGGCGGAGGCGGCCCGCCCCTTCGACCTCGCGCGCGGGCCGCTTCTGCGCGCCCGGCTGCTGCGGCTGGGCGAGACCGAGCACCTTCTGTTCCTGACCCTCCATCACATCGTCAGCGACGGCTGGTCGCTGGGCGTCCTGGTCGCCGAGCTGGGAGCGCTCTACGCCGGGCAGACGCTGCCCGAGCGGGCGATCCAGTACGCCGACTATGCGGTCTGGCAGCGCGAGTGGCTGACCGGGGAGGTACTCGCCGCGGAGATCGAGCACTGGCGCCAGAGGCTCGAAGGTGTGCCGGCGCTCCAGCTCCCGACGGACCGCAGGCGGCCGGCGGTGCCGAGCCACCGGGGCGGCCGGGTGCCGGTCGAGATCCCGCCGGCGCAAACGGAGGCGCTCCGGCGGCTCTGCCGCGGCGCGGGAACGACGCTCTTCATGACTCTCTTCGCCGGCTTCGCCGCGGTCCTCGCGCGCTACACCGGGGAGGACGACGTGGCGATCGGGACCGTGGTCGCCAACCGGCGGCGCCGCGAGCTCGAAGGGCTGATCGGTTTTTTCGTCAACACCCTGGTGCTGCGCACCGATCTCTCGGGAGAGCCGAGCTTCAGTGCGCTCCTGGGTCAGGTACGCCAGGTGACGCTCGACGCCTACTCGCACCAGGACGTTCCCTTCGAGCGGCTGGTCGAGGAGCTGCGGCCGGAGCGCGACGGCAGCCGGCCGCCGCTCGTCCAAGCGCTCTTCGCGCTGGAGAACACGCCGCTCTCGCGCCGGGCGCTGCCGGGGCTGACGCTCACTCCCCTGGAGACGGCGAGCGGGACGGCGAAGTTCGACCTCGCGGCCTTGATGGCCGAAGTGGCGGAGGGGGTGGCCGGAGTGCTCGAATACGCCGCCGAGCTCTTCGAGGCGGCGACGATCGCGCGGCTCGCCGGGCATTTCCTCCGTTTCCTGGACGCCGCGGTGGCCGACCCCGAGCAGCGGGTGGGGGAGCTGCCGATGCTCGGCGAGGAGGAGCGGCGGCAGCTCCTCGTCGAGTGGAATCAAACAGCCGTCGACTGCGGGGAGGAACGGCCGGCGCATGCGCTCGTCGAGGCCTGGGCGCAACGGACGCCGGACGCTCCGGCGCTCTTCGCAGGCGACCTCGTCCTCTCCTACGGCGAGCTCAACCGGCGGGCGAACCGCCTGGCGCATCACCTCATGGCGCGCGGCGTGGGGCCGGAGGAGCGGGTCGGGCTCCGGCTCGAACGGGGAGTGGACCTGGTCGTCTCCATCCTCGCGGTGGGGAAAGCGGGCGGGGTCTACGTGCCGCTCGACCCGGCCTATCCGGCCGAGCGCCTGGCCTTCATGATCGAGGACGCGGCGCCGCGCGTCGTGCTGGAGGCCGGCGAGCGAGAGGATCTCGCCGCCTTCTCCGACAGGAATCCGCCGCCCCGGGCGACCCTCGACAACGGCGCCTACGTCATCTACACCTCCGGCTCGACCGGCCGCCCCAAGGGGGCGCTCGTCTCCCACCGCAGCCTCTTCCACCTGCTCCAGGCGATCGCCCGGCGCTGGGACCTCGCGCGGCCGCGCCGCATGCTCCAGTTCTCCTCGCCGAGCTTCGACGCCTCGGTGGGCGAGATCTTCGGCACCCTCCCCTGGGGCGGTGCGCTCGTCCTCGGCACGCGCGACCAGCTGCTGCCCACCCCGGAGCTCGCCGCGCTCTGCCTCCAGGGAGCCGTCGACACGGCCATCCTGCCGCCCTCGCTCCTCGCCCTCCTCGATCCTGCCGATTTCCCCGGCCTCGAAACCCTGATCGCGGCCGGCGAGGCGCTCCCCGCCGAGGTCGCCGCCCGCTGGTCGGTGCCGGCGGGGCGGCGGCGGATGTGGAACGGCTACGGTCCCACCGAGTGCACGGTCTTCAGCACCACCGCCGATTGCACGGGCTGGAGCCTCCCCACCATCGGCCGACCGATCGCCAACGTTCGGGCCTATGTCCTGGAGCGCGGCCTCACGCCGGCGCCGGTCGGGGTGCCGGGCGAGCTTTATATCGGCGGTCCTGGCCTCGCGCGCGGCTACCTGAACCGCCCGGAGCTGACCGCCGAGCGCTTCGTACCCGATCCGTTCGGCGGTTCCGGCGCGCTGGGCCTCCGGCTTTACCGGAGCGGCGACCGGGTGCGCTACCTGCCCGGCGGCGAGATCGAGTACCTGGGGCGGCTCGACCACCAGGTCAAGCTGAGAGGTTTTCGCATCGAGCTGGGCGAGATCGAGAGCGTGCTGCGCGAGGCCCCGGACGTGCGCGAGGCGGTCGTCCTGCTCCGCTGGGACCCGCCGGGCGATCCGCGCCTCGTCGCCTACGTGGTGCCGGCCGGCGAGGCGCCCGCGGCGTCCGAGCTGCGCCATTATTGCGAGGAGCGGCTGCCCGAGCACATGGTGCCCGCGGCCTTCGCCGTGCTCCCCGAGCTGCCGCTCTCGCCCAATGGCAAGCTCGACCGGCGGCGCCTCCCGGCCCCGCCCTTACTTCACGCGCTGGAGGGCCTGGGCCGCGGCGACGGTTTCGTCGCGCCGGACGGCCCGCTGGAGGAGCTTCTGGCCGGCGCCTGGGCCGAGGTCCTGGGGCTCGACCAGGTGTCGGCCGAGGACGACTTCTTCGCCGATCTGGGCGGCCATTCGCTTCTCGCCACTCAGGTGGTGGCGCGGGTCAGGAGCCTGCTCGGAAGAGAGGTGCCGCTGCGCTCGCTGTTCGACGCTTCGACCGTGCGCGACTGGGCCGTGGCGCTGGAGGCGCCATGGCCGGCAGAGGCGGGTCTCTTAGAGGCCGAGATCTCGCGCTGCGCGCTCACCACGGCGCCACTCTCCTTCGCCCAGGAGCGGCTCTGGTTCCTGGAGCAGCTGACACCGGGCCTGGCGGTCTACAACGTCCCGTTGCCGGTGCGTCTCGCCGGGCGGCTCGACCCGGCGGCGCTCGGGCGAGCGCTCCGCGTTCTCGTCGAACGGCATGAGGTCCTGCGGACCCGCTTCCGCGCCGCCAGCGGCGAGCCGGTCCAGGAGGTCGTGCCGGCTGGGGACTTCGCGTTCTTCCTGCCGAGGGTCGACCTCTCCGGGCTGGCGGCGCGGGAGGGCGAAGCGGCGCGCCTGGCGGCCGAGGAGGCGGCCCGGCCGTTCGACCTCGGTCGGGCGCCGCTCGTCCGCGCCCGGCTGCTCCGGCTCGCTTCCGAGGAGCATCTCCTCCTCTTGACCTTCCACCACATCGCGAGCGACGGCTGGTCACTCGGCGTGGCGCTCTCCGAGATCGCCGCACTCTATGTGGGCGAGCCGCTGCCGGAGCTGCCGATCCAGTACGCTGATTACGCCCTCTGGCAACGCGGCGCGCTCCAGGGTGAGGTGCTGGCGCGGCAGCTCGACTACTGGCGGGAGCGGCTCGCCGGCCTTCCGCCGTTGGAGCTGCCGGTCGATCGTCCGCGGCCGGCGGTCCGCCAGCACCACGGCGGGTGGGTAGGGGTCGAGCTGCCGGCAGATCTCTCGGAGTCGCTCCGCCGATTGGGTCGCGAGGCGGGGGCGACTCTCTTCATGACGCTCCTCGCCGGCTTCTCCGCGGTGCTCGCGCGCTACGGCGGGCAGGACGACCTCGCGGTGGGGACGGCGGTCGCCAACCGGCGGCGCCGCGAGCTGGAATGCCTGATCGGCTTCTTCGTCAACACCCTGGTGCTGCGCGCCGATCTCTCCGGGCGGCCAAGCTTCGGCGCGCTCCTCGCCCGGCTGCGCGAGGTGACCCTGGGCGCCTACGGCCACCAGGACCTGCCGTTCGAGCGGCTGGTCGAGGCGCTCAAGCCGGAGCGCGAAACCGGCCGGAATCCGCTCGTCCAGGTGATGCTGGTGCTCCAGAACACACCGCTCCCTCGCCTCACGCTCCCGGGGATCGAGCTTGCCGGCGTGCCGGTCGAGAACCGCACGGCGAAGCTCGACCTGACCCTCTCGCTCGCGGAGCGGGACGACGGCAGGATCGGCGGCGTCCTGGAGCACGACGCCGATCTCTTCACCGCGGCGACCGCGGCGCGCCTCGCCGGGCATCTGGCCCGGCTGCTCGCGGCGGCGGTGGCGCATCCGGACCGGCCGGTCGAGGAGCTGCCGCTCCTCGACGCGGAGGAACGGCGGCAGCTCCTGATCGAGCCGAACCGCACCGCGGTCGAATGGGGACCGGTGGCGGAGCACGGAGTCCACGGGCTCTTCACCGCCCAGGCGGCACGGACGCCCGAGGCCACGGCGATCATTTTCGGCGACCTCCGGCTGAGCTACGCCGAGCTCGACCGCCGCTCGGCCCGGCTGGCGCGACGGCTCCAGGCCCTGGGCGTCGGCCCGGAAGCTCTTGTGGGGGTCCGCCTGGAACGCTCGGCCGACCTGGTGATCGCGCTTTTGGGCGTGCTGCGCTCGGGCGGCGCCTACGTGCCGCTCGACCCCGATCTCCCGCCCGCGCGCCTGGCGGCGATGGAGGAGGACGCGGGGCTCGCCGCGATCGTCACCGAGGACACCCTTGGCATGGGCGACCTCGGCACCGGGACTGCGGGCGCCCCGGAGAGCCGTACCATGGCGGAGAGCGCGGTCTATGCGATCTACACCTCGGGGTCGACAGGGAAGCCCAAGGGGGTGGTCAACACCCACGGCGGCGTGGTCAACCGGCTGCTCTGGATGCAGGCGGCCTACCGCCTCTCGGCCGCGGACCGGGTGCTGCAGAAGACCCCCTACTCGTTCGACGTCTCGGTGTGGGAATTCTTCTGGCCGCTCGTCGTGGGCGCGGCCCTGGTCGTCGCCCGACCGGGCGGCCACCGCGATCCTGAGTACCTGGCCGAGCTGATCGATGCCGAGCGGGTGACGGTCTCCCACTTCGTCCCCTCTATGCTCGCCGCCTTCCTCGCGGCGCAGGGAATGGCGCGCTGCTCGAGCCTGCGCCAGGTGTTCGCGAGCGGCGAGGCGCTTTCGGACGAGTTGCGGCGGCGGTTCTTCGCCCAATCGTTCGCATCGGGGGCCGAGCTCCACAACCTCTACGGCCCCACCGAAGCGGCGGTCGACGTGACCGCTTGGCCCTGCGCCCCGGGCGAGGCGGCGGGGATAGCGGTTCCGAGCGTGGTGCCGATCGGGCGGCCGATCGCCAATCTCCAGATCTATGTCCTCGACGCGACGATGGAGCCGATGCCGGCGGGCGTGCCGGGCGAGCTCTATATTGGCGGCATTGGCGGCATCGGCCTCGCGCGCGGTTATCTCAACCGCCCCGACCTGACCGCCGAGCGCTTCGTCCCCGACCCGTTCGCAAATGGTGAGCGCCTCTACCGGACGGGTGACCGGGCGCGCTTCCAGGGCGGCGCGTTCGAGTACCTCGGGCGGCTCGACCAGCAGATCAAACTGCGCGGCTTCCGCATCGAGCTAGGCGAGATCGAGGCCGTGCTCGCGGCGAGCCCGGGAGTACGGGAGGCTCTGGTGCAGCTGCGCGAGGACGTGCCGGGCGACCCGCGGCTGGTCGCCTACGTGACGCCGGAAAATCTCGACGTCGCCGAGCTGCGGCTGCGTTGCGGGCAGCGCCTGCCGGCCGCCATGGTCCCTTCGGCCTTCGTACTGCTGCCGCAGCTGCCGCTCCTCCCCAACGGCAAGGTCGACCGGCGCGCTCTGCCGGCCCCGGAGGAGGGAGCCACGCCGGCCGGCCGCTTCGTCGCCCCGGCGGACCCGCTGGAGGAGATCCTCGCCGGCATCTGGGGCGAGGTGCTCGGCCGTTCGCGGGTTTCGGTCGCGGACGGCTTCTTCACCGACCTCGGCGGCCACTCGCTCCTCGCCACCCAGGTCGTCTCGCGCGTCCGCGAGCGGCTGGGCCTCGACCTGCCGCTGCGCTCGCTGTTCGAGGCGCCCACCGTGCGGTCCTGGGCGACGCTGGCGCGGGCCGGCTCTCCGGCATCCGCCATTCCGAGGATCGGTCGCCGCCCGCCCGCCGCCGCCGACCGCGACCTGCCGCTCTCCTACTCGCAGGAGAGGCTGTGGTTCTTAGAGCAGCTCATGCCGGGGCTCGCCGTCTACAATCTCCCGCTCGCGGTGCGGCTCTCCGGCCGGCTCGACCCGGCGGTGCTCGGCCGCGCCCTCGCCCGGGTGGTCCTACGGCACGAGGTGCTGCGGACCGGCTTCCGCACCGAGGACGGGCGGCCGGTGCAGGCGATCGTTCCGGCCGGAGAGGTCCCGGTCTCGCTCCCTCTGATCGATCTGCGGCCTCTTCAGGAACGCGACGGCGAGGCGGCCCGCCTGGCGGCCGAGGAGGCGCGGCGGCTGTTCGACCTGCGGCGGGGGCCGCTCCTGCGCGGCCGGCTCCTCCGGTTGGAGGACGAGGAGCACCTGCTGCTCCTCACCCTCCACCACATCGCGAGCGACGGCTGGTCTCTGGGGGTGCTGGTGCGCGAGCTCTCCGCCCTCTACAGGGGCGAGACGCTGCCGGATCTGCCGGTCCAGTACGCCGATTACGCGGTCTGGCAGCGGGGCTGGCTGCAAGGCGAGGTGCTCGCGGCGCAGATGGAGCACTGGCGCGGCCGGCTCACCGGCGTGCCGGTGCTCGAGCTCCCCACCGACCGGCCGCGGCCGGCGGTCTCGCGCCATCGCGGCGCCCAGGTGCGGACCCTGTTGCCGGCCGATCTCGCCGCGGCGCTACAGCGGGAGAGCCGCGAGGCGGGCGTGACCCTCTTCATGATCCTCCTCTCTGGCTTCGCGGCTCTCCTCGCCCGCTACAGCGGGCAGGAGGACTTCGCCGTAGGCACGGCGGTCGCCAACCGGCGGCACCGCGAGCTCGAAGGGTTGATCGGTTTCTTCGTCAACACCCTGGCCCTGCGCACGGATCTGAGCGGCGCCCGGAGCTTCGGCCAGCTCCTCACCCAGGTGCGAGAGGTGGCGCTCGGCGCCTACGAGCATCAGGACCTGCCGTTCGAGAGGCTGGTCGCCGAGCTGCGCCCGGTACGCGACACCAGCCACGAGCCGCTGGTCCAGGTCTCCTTCCTGCTGCAGAACGCGCCGATGCCCGACCTGCACCTGCCGGGGCTCGCGCTCTCCATGGTCCCGGTCGAGAGCCGCACGGCGAAATTCGATCTGCTGGTCTCGGCGACCGAGTACGAGGACGGCGTCGCCATGGTCTGGGAGTACGACGCCGATCTCTTCGACGCGGCGACCATCGAGCGCATGGCGGGGCACCAGGAGCGGCTGCTCATCGCGGCGCTCACAGAACCGCAAAGCCGCGTCGCCGCTCTGCCGCTCCTTTCCGAGGCGGAACGTCTGGAGGTGCTCGACCTGGCGAACGGCGCACCGGCCGCGATTCCGGACCTCCCGGTCCATGCTCTGTTCGAGGCGCAGGCCGCAAAGACGCCGGAGGCCGTCGCGCTCGTCCACCGCGATCTCGCTCTCACCTACGCCGATCTCGACCGGCGGGCCGGCCGGCTGGCCCGGCATCTCCGCGCCTCCGGAGTCGGCCCGGACATCCGGGTGGGGCTGCGGCTCGAACGCGGCCCGGACCTGGTCATCGGCATCCTCGGCGTGCTCAAGGCCGGCGGCGCCTACGTGCCGCTCGATCCGTCCTATCCGGCCGAGCGCCTGGCCTTCATGATCGAGGACGCCGCCCCGCGCGTCGTGCTCGACGCGATCTCCGAAGGCGATCCCGCCGCCGAGGACGGGCCGGCATTGCCGGCGATGTCGGCACGGTCGGCCCTGCCGGAGAACGCCGCCTACGTGCTCTTCACCTCGGGCTCGACGGGCCGGCCCAAGGGGGTGGCGCTGCCCCATCGCGGGCTCCTGAACCTCATTGCCTGGCAGCTCCGCACCACCCCGCAGCCGGCCCGCACGCTCCAACTCGCACCGGCGAGCTTCGACGTTTCATTCCAGGAGATCCTCTCGACCCTGGGCGGCGGCGGCATGCTTGTCCTCTTGGACGAGGAGACCCGGCGCGATCCGCACGCGCTCCTCCGCCTCTTGGACCGCGAGCGCGTCGAGCGGCTCTTCCTCCCCATGACCGCGCTCCAGCAGCTCGCCCAGGCCTCGACATCGGCTGGCTTCGCGCCGGGCGCCCTGCGCGAGGTGCTGACCGCGGGCGAGCGGCTCCAGGTGACGGCGGAGGTCGCCGCCCTCTTCCTCTCCTTGCCGGGGTGCACCCTCCACAACCAATACGGGCCGACCGAGAGCCACGTGGTGACCGCAGAGACGCTCGGCGGGGACGCATCTGCCTGGCCGGCCGCGCCGCCGATCGGCCGGCCGCTCGACAACGTGGCGATCCACGTGCTGGATGGTGAGATGGCGCAGTTGCCCTCCGGGGTGCCAGGCGAGCTGTATATCGGGGGAATGGCTCTCGCCCGCGGCTACCTCGACCGCCCCGAGCTGACCGCGGAGCGCTTCGTGCCCGATCCGTTCGGCGGCCCTGGCGCGTGGGGCGGCCGGCTCTACCGGACCGGCGACCGGGCGCGCTTCCGCGCCGGCGGCGAGATCGAGTACCTGGGGCGGGTCGACCAGCAGGTGAAGCTCCGTGGCTACCGCATCGAGCCGGGGGAGATCGAGGCCGTGCTCGCCGGCTGTTCGGGGGTGCGCGAGGCCGCGGTGACGGTGCGCGAGGACCGGCCGGGCGATCCGCGCCTTGTCGCCTACCTGGTGCCGGAGGAGGGAGCGCCGGCGCCCGCCGTCCCCGACCTGCGCCGTCGCTGCCAGGAGGTGCTGCCGGCCTTCATGGTTCCCTCCTCCTTCGTCGTTCTGGAACGCCTGCCGCTCCTGCCGAGCGGCAAGCTCGACCGGCGCTCCCTCGCCGCCGTGACCCCGGCCAACACCGCCCGGCCCGAGCTATCCGCCCGCTACGTGGCGCCGCAGAACCAGCTCGAACGGGCGGTGGCCGAGGTCTGGCGGGAGGTGCTCGACGTCGAACGGGTAGGCATCCACGACAACTTCTTCGACCTGGGCGGGCACTCGCTCCTCGCGGTGCGCCTCCACGGCCGGCTGCAGGAGAAACTGGGGCGCGACTGCTCGGTGATCGACGTCTTCCGCTTCCCCACGGTCGAGAGCTTCGCCCGCTTCTTGGCGGAAGGGA
>DASQPA010000057.1:0-43266 GCA_035644215.1 Thermoanaerobaculia bacterium | reverse complement strand
GGTGGTCGTTGACGTAGTAATTCATCATCCCCCACCAGGCATTCATCTCCTGGTACGGTCCCGGGGGCTTGCTGGGATCGTTGACGTGCTGCGGGTTGGTCGGCGAGAAGCCCGGAGTGGTCAGCAGGTAGGTATGCCAGACCTGGTCGTTGCTCGCCTGGACGTCGGTGATCTCGACGTCGTTCGGGTTGCCGTCATACTCCGGGTTCGGGTGCTGCGTCCCCCACCAGCGAAGGGCATCGACGACGACGAACTTGAGCTCGTTCTGCGGGCTGTAGGCCCACTTCTTGAACCCGGTGTCGCCGTGCTGCGTCGTGCCCGGACCGTAGCGCTTCTCGTAGGCGCCGGCGTCCTGCGGGAGGCCCCAGCTGCTCCCCTTGGACGGCAGGGCGGAGAGGTCCATCAAATGGCTCTGGACAGGGCTCGTGAGGGTCCCCAGGATATAAAAGCTGGTGGCGTTCGAGACCGTGTAACCGACTCCCGGCTTGGGCATTGTTCGATCTCCTTGGAAATCGGAATAAAGTAAACGGTAACTCTGCTGGGCCTCAGCGCGCCACGCCGAGCGCCGCCGTGGCCACGTCGTGGACCGGGGTCGCGACACCGGCCTGCCGGCCGAGGCGGGAGACGGCGCCGGAGAGGTCGGCGATCTCGGTCGGCCCGCCCGCCTCGAGGTCGAGGAGGAAGCTCGGCTTCATCGCTGCGGGCAGGGTCTCCATGTTGGCGAGGACCTTCGCTTCCGTCTCGTCGGCCAGGGCGACACCCAGGGCCCGGGCCACGGCGGTCACCTCGCCGACCGCCCGCTCGAGGAGGAGGGTTCCCAGGGGCGCCTCGCGCACCGGACCCAGGGGAGCCCGGGCGAGGCCACAGGCGGCGGACATCGAGGTGATGAAGATGAATTTCCGCCAGAGGTCGGCGGTGATGTCCGCCGAGGCGCGGGCTTCGGCGCCGGCCTCCCGGAAGAGGGCGGCGACGCTCTCGGCGCGACCGGAGAGCCCGCCCCGGCGCTCGCCGACGATGATCCGCTGGAAGTCGCTGCGCCGCTCGACGACCCCGGGGGCCAGCCGCACGGCGCTGATCTGGGTGAGCCCGCCGAGCACCCGCTCGTCCGGCACTCCACCCGCGACCAGCCGGTCGGCGGCCTCCACCCCATTCAGGAGCGGCACGACGAGCGCTCCGGCCGCGGCGAGGAGCCGGGCGGCGGGGACGATCTCCGGCAGCGAGTAGCTCTTGACCGCGACGAGCGCCAGCTCGGCCCCTTGCAGGTCCGCCGGGTCGTCGCTCGCCGTGATCCCCGGCATCGCCACGGTGAAGCTCCCCTCGGGCGTGCGGACGGTCAGGCCGTGCTCCCTGAGGGCGGCGAGGTGCGCCCCGCGCGCCAGGAAGGCCACCGGATGGCCGGTCCGGGCGAGGGTGCCCCCGAAGTAGCTGCCGACGCCGCCGGCGCCGAGAATCGCGATCTTCATGTTCGCCATCATAAAACAGTACGCCCGCCTCGGGTCTCGAAAGACCGGAGACGGGCGTCGGGAGAAGGCGGCTTCGCGCGGCTTACTTGGTCGCGACGATGCTCAGGTTGGAGAACCGCCAGCCGTACGGCGGGTAGTAGGCGTTGTCGGCGATCCCCGGCAGACCCAGCTCGATGATCGGTCCGTTGCCGGCCACCACGTTGAAGTCGTTGTAGAGCCCGCCCAGGACGTCCATCAGTACCGCGCCGCTCGGGTTGCTGACCACGTAGTGGAGCGACTGCTGGTCGTTGTCGAGGGTGATGGCGAAGTGGTAGTTGTGGCCGCCCTGCAGCGCGATGCTGCGCTTCAAAGTCGTCTCGATGAAGGGGGAGCCCAGGTCGATGACGAACTTGGACTTGTCGAAGTTCTCGAAGCTGCCGAAGAACAGGGTCTTGCCGAACCGGCGGCCGCCGACGCGGAACATGCCGATGACGTTACGGAAGACCACGAAGCCTGGCGGATCCGCCACCGCGACGTCGAAGTTGATCGCCAGCTGGTGGTAGTGGATGTCGGGGGCGAGGGCCGGCGTGATGTGCATGTCCGAGTTGTCCCGCGTCAGGCGGAAGAAGAGCCCCGGCCGGCTGTCCAGGGTGACCGCGGTGCGGGCGACGGGGACCTCCGCGGTCGGGTACTCGACGCGCGACTGCCAGCGGTCGGTGGCGGGGAGGTTGCCCAGGGCGTAGAACGGCGAGTTGCAGGAGACGGCGGCGTTGATGCCCGCGGCGGTGCCGGTGCCGACCGCCTTCAGGATGTCGTCGATGCGGACGACCCCCTGCGCCGGGACCGTGATGCCGGTGCGCTCCTCGATCGGCGTGCCCTTGGGGCGCAGCACCGTCACCTTGCAGGTCGCCGGCAGGTTGCCGGCGTTGAAGATCTGCAGGCCGCTCGCCGCGTCGGTCGCCTTGATCAGGTTCTGGACGTAGATCGTCGAGCCGGCCCGATAGAACTGGTCGGCGGTGAGCAGCGGCAGCTTCCAGGCGGTCCGGATGGGGCCCTGCTCGACCTCCAGGGAGACCTCGACCAGATCGAGCCCCGCCACCGGCGCCAACATCACCATCCCACCGCTGGTCACGATCGGCGACAGGTCGAGGAGCGGGTTGACGCGCGAGGTGGACGGACCCACGTAGGCCTTGAGCGTGGTCGACGTCGCGTCTCGCCCGGATTTACCCTCGGCGATGTAGGTGGCCACCACGTTGCTGAGCGACAGGTCGCTGCGACGCAACTCCACCTTCGTCTTCGTCACCCCGGGGGTAATGGTCGGGACGAGCACGTACGAGACCGTCTGGGCGTGGGCCACGCCGCCGAAGAGGGTGGAAAGGGCCAGCAGATACAGGGGCACTCTTTTCATGCGATCAAACTCCTTTGCTGATGTGGCGAAACGCCGGATGGGATGGTAGCATAGGTCTTTGCGCAATGAAACCCACTCTGCGGCCTTTTGCTGCGCTCTCTTCGCGCTCCTGACCCCCGCTGCCTCTGCGGCGCCGCCCTTCGTCGACCGCGCGGCCGAGTGGGGGCTCGCCTTCCGCTACGAAAACGGCCGGACGGGAGAGCTCTACTACCCGGAGATCCTGGGCGGCGCCGCCGCGCTCTTCGACTACGACGGCGACGGCGACCTCGACGTCTTTCTCGTCCAGGGCGCGCCGCTCGCCCCCGCTGCGGCGGCCGCGCCGACCGCCCCTGCTGCCCCTGTCGGTGGCCGGCTGTTCCGCAACGATTCCTCCCGTGGCAAAGACGGCCGGACCGAGGTGCGCTTCGTCGACGTCACCGCCGCCTCCGGCATCTCCGGCAGGGGATACGGCGTCGGGGTGGCGACCGGCGATTACGACAACGATGGCTTCATCGATCTTTACGTCCTCGCCCTGGGCGGCAATCACCTCTGGCACAACAACGGCGACGGCACCTTCACCGAGACCACCGCCGCAGCCCTCCCCGCCGGTACCGGGGAGGGTCGCTTCAGCCTCGCCGCGACCTTCGCCGACCTCGACCGCGACGGCTGGCTCGACCTCTACGTGGCCAATTACGTCGACTTCACGGTGGCCGGCAACGTCCGCTGCTACGCCCCGAGCAGCCGGCGCGACTACTGCAACCCGACCGCCTTCGCCCCCCTGCCCGACCGGCTCTACAGAAACCGCGGCGACGGCACCTTCGCCGACGTCTCGCTCCCGGCGGGGATTGCCGGGAGCGTCGGCAAATCCGGCCGGGGGATGGGGGTGGTGGCGGACGACCTGGACGGCGACGGCTGGCCGGACCTCTTCGTGACCAACGACGGCACGCCCAACTTCCTTTTTCGGAACCGCCACGACTTCACCTTCGAGGAGGTGGCGCTCCCCGCCGGCGTCGCCCTGGACGCCGCCGGCCGGGTGCAGGGCAACATGGGGATCGCCGTGGGCGACCTGGACGGCGACGGCGCCGACGAGCTCTTCGTCACCCATCTCCAGGGCGAGGCGAGCACCCTCTTCGCCAACGACGGGCACGGCACCTTCGAGGACCGGACCGCCGCCACCGGCCTCGCCGCCGCGACCCTGCCCTTCACCGGCTTCGGCGCCGGTTTCCTCGACTACGACAACGACGGCCGGCTCGACCTGCTGATCGCCAACGGCACCGTCGCCCTCCTCGAAGACCAGGCGGCGCGCGGCAGCGCCTACCCCTACGCCCAGACCCCGCAGCTCCTGCAGAATATTGGCGATATTGGCGACAGGGGCGACGCCCGCTTCCCCCGCTTCGTCGACGTCAGCAAGGAGGCGGGGGAGCCCTTCCGCCGCCCCGCCGTGGGCCGCGGCGTGGCCTTCGGCGATATTGACAACGACGGCGGCCTGGACGCGCTCCTGGTCGACAACGACGGCCCGGTCCGCCTCCTGATGAACCAGGTGGGGAGCCGGAACCCCTGGCTCGGCCTGCGCCTTCTCGGTCAGCCGAAGGGGGCGCGGGGCCTCCGCGACCAGCTGGGGGCGCGGGTGGCGGTCGTGCGGCGCGGCGCCCCCACCCTCTGGCGCCGGGCGGCGACCGACGGCAGCTATGCCTCGGCGAACGATCCGCGGGTGCTGGTGGGGCTGGGGGAGGTGAACACGCCGGACGATATCGCCGAGCTGCGGGTCTTCTGGCCGGACGGCACGGCGGAGTCGTTCCCGCCGCCGCCGCTCCGGACCTATGCCGATCTCGTCGAAGGGACCGGCCGCCCGCTCGCCGCCTCGATCTCAGGCCGGGGCCCGGAGTCGCGTCGGTGATCCGCGGCGTCTTCCTGTTCCTCTCCCTTGCCGCTGGCGAGCCGGCCCTCCACCTGCCCGACCTCGCCGCGCTGGAGCCGGCGGTCGCCGAGCAGATCGACGCCGCCCGGCGCCACCTGGCGGCGGTGCGCGCCGTTCCCGCTTCCGATCCGGGCGCCCTCGCCGCCGCCTATGGCGAGCTGGGGGAGCTCCTCCACGCCTATCACCTGGCCGAGCCCGCCACGGTCTGCTATGCCGAGGCGGAACGGCTCGACCCGCGCGCCTTCCGCTGGCCTCATCTGGAAGGTCTCCTCGCCCAGGAGGCCGGCCGGCTCGCCGCGGCGGAGGCGGCCTACGGCCGGGCCTTGGGCCTCGCGCCGGGCGATCTGGCGGCGCTCGTCCACCGGGGCGAGGTCCGCCTGCTCGCCGGGCGGACGGCGGAGGCCGAGGCGGACCTCCGGCGGGCTCTCGCCGCCGATCCGAAGCTCGCCGCGGCCGCGGCCCTCCTCGGCCAGGCGGCGCTCGCCGACCACCGCTATGCCGAGGCGGTCGAGCGCTACGAGGCGGCCCTCGCCGCGCTTCCCGCGGCGGACCGCCTGCACTATCCGCTGGGGATGGCCTACCGCGGCCTGGGGGACAAGACCCGGGCGGCCGAGCACCTGGGGCGCGCCGGGAGCGTCGGCGCGCGGCCGCCCGATCCGCTGTTTGACGAGGTGATGGCCCTGCGCACCGGCGAGCGGGTCCACCTGGCGCGCGGCAAGACCGCCTTCGTCAACGGCCGGCTGGCCGAAGCGGCGGAGGAGTTCCGCCGCGCCCTGGCGGCGCAGCCGGAGAGCACCGCGGCGCGGATCAACCTGGCGAGCGCCTTGACCGGCCTGGGAGACCGGCCCGGCGCCCTGGCGCTCCTCCGCCAGGCGGTGGCGGTGGAGCCCGGCAACGCCACCGCCCGCTTCAACCTGGGGCTCCTGCTCGCCGCCGGCGGCGACGCGAAAGAAGCGAAAGAGCAGCTCGCGGCCGCCGTGGCGTCCCGCCCGGAGGACGCCGAGGCGCACCGCGCCCTGGGTCAGGCGCTGCTCGATACCGGCGATTCCGGAGCGGCGCTCGCCGAGTACGGCCGGGCGGTCGCCCTGGCCCCGGCCGACGAGGCGGCGCGGCTGGGGGAGGCGGAGGCGCTGGCCCGCCTCGGCCGTCTCCTCGAGGCCCGTGACCGGCTGCAGGCGGGGCTCTCGGTGCTCCCTCGGAGCCGACCGCTCGCCGAAGGTCTCGCCCGCCTCCTCACCGCCTGCGGCGATGCCTGCCGTTGACCTCGCCGCCTGGTGGCGACGCGGGAGGACTCGGGGTTATTTCTCCTCGTAGTCTCCCTCGTGCCGGCTTCTTTCGCTGAAGCCTTCCGAGGAAGCCGGATCCAGCTCCCACCGGTGCCGGTCGCGGTCCTCCACCTCCTCGGTCGTATGCAGCGGCTCGCCCTCGGAGTAGTGGACGCCGGCCGCTCCCCCCAACTCGTCCACGACGTTCTGGTCGGGAGTCGGGTTGGCCCCGCCCACCGACTCCTCGCCCACGGCGGCGTCCTCCCAGGCCGCGTCGACGTCTCCTCCCGAGAGCAGGGGCGAGGTCGAGTGGTGCTGGTGCAGCTTTTCGTTCAACTGCCGAGGTCCTCCCGAACCGGGCTGGGCGGCTTCCTCGAATTCCTGCCGCACCTCCTCACGGAGGGGTTGCGTGCTTTTCTTCTCCATTCTGGCCCTCCTTGTGGCGCTCGTAGTGCCCATCGACAGCCTCGGCGCAAGCTGGGAAGGGGCAGTCTTCAGGAGAAGCAAGCTCCGCGCCACGGGCGACAGATTTTTCCCTGGGAGCGCTGGCGTCCCCGCCGGCCGGGTGGGCGGGGGGGAGGGACGCTCGTCGGCCTAATAGCCCCCCAACAGACGCGAGAGGACGACGCTCTCCAGATCCCGCCGGCCGTCGAAGACGGCCACCACGAGCACGATGGACTCGCCAACCCGGTAGAGGAGCCGGTACGGCGGGATCAGGAGCTCTCGGTAGCTCGTGCTCTCGAAGCGGGCGAGCTCCGGAACCGATCTGCCCCGCAGCGGTAGGGTCGAGAGGTTTTCGCTGGACTTCTTGATCTGGTCGAAGATCCGCTGAGCGGCTCCAGGAGCATCCCGCTCGATGGGGTCGATGATCCGATCCAGGTCGCGAACGGCGACCTCGGACCATAGGACTTCGAAACGCCGTTCGGTCATCCCTTCCGGAGCCTGGACTCCAGACGAGAGAAGACCTCCTCCTGGGGCAGGGTCCGCCCGGCTGCGAAATCGGCCTCGCCCTGGGCGGCGAGCTTGAGGAGCAAGGTGGCGTCGAGCAACTCTTCGTAGGAATCGACGTCCAGGACCACGGCCCGGGCCTCCCCGTTTTGCGTGATGACGACGGGCCGCCGCGACTCATTGACCTTCTGCAGCAACTCCGCGGGGCGCGTCTTCATGTACGTGACCGGCTTGATGTCTTCTTTCAGTCGCAAGGGGAAACCTCCCTATGGCACCAAGAAGAGTACCACATTTGGCGCCTCCCCACCTTCGCCGAATCTCGGATGGTATCCTCTAGATAGGGCGCGAGCCTCGTCGACCGCAATGCCGTCCCCTCGGAACATCGCCATAGGCCTGGGAATCTCCCCAAAACGGCCCGAAACTCCCTTCGAGCGGCTCGAAATACATTACAGGTGGCCAGAAATGAATTTCGGGTGGCTCGAAATGCATTTGGAGAGGCTCGAAATGAATTTCGAGGGCCTGGAAATCGATTTCGAGCGGGGCGAAATACATTTCGGGTGACTCGAAATGCATTTCAGGTGCCCCGAAATGGATTTCGAGGGGCGCGAAATCGATTTGGAGTGACTTTTTTTGAGTTTCGAGGGGTCGGAGGCGAATTTCGCGGGCTCGGGGAGGCGTTTGGAGGGGCGGATGCCCTCTCCTGAGGGACAGGACGGGTGGGCATAGGGGGCGACCTCCCGATCCGGAGACGTTCCGCGGTCCCCGTGGCCTGCGCAGGATATCGTTGAGGACCTGGAACGTCTCTACGCCCTCCGGCGAACCGTCGTCAGCGCAAATTCGCCTCCTACGCGCCGCGCTCCCCTCTCCCGGTCGGTCGGGGGGGCGGGCCGGGAGAGGGGCCGGGGGTGAGGGCCTTCCCCGGGACTTGACAGCAGCCCCCACCCTGCTACTCTGGTGTCCGTGACGATGCGCTACAACTCGATCCCCCGCAGGCGCTCCGGCGCCGTCCCCGCCTGGCGTTGGTGGGGCCGCATCCTCACTCCGTGACCTAGGTCGGGGACCGTCCCGGCCGCATGGACCGGGACGAGAGACCAGTCGACCACCAGGTCCCCGTCGCTCCTTCCGGTCCGGAAGGAGTTTCGTTTTTTTGGCCAGAACAGAGCGGGTCGTCCCGGTTTCACCCCGGAGACAGCACCTGGATGCTGACTCTCTGATGCTGTCTTTGCGGTTGATGCCGTTTTACGAGGGGGGGAATCTCATGCAGCGCCTGCCGGCGTCGGGCTGCCTCTGCGCAGCCGAGCGACGCCTTCCGGGCACCGGCGAGGAGGGCCGATGGCCCTAGACAAGCCTCGCCGCGCCGTGCCCCACATCCGCGAGTTCCTGGCCGACAGCCTGACCCCGCTGGGGGTCTACCGCCGCCTCGCCGGCACCTCGCCCTGCCGCTTCCTCCTGGAGAGCGTGGCCGGCGGGGAGCAGGTGTCGCGCTTCAGCTTCCTGGGGGCCGGCCCGCGGGAGATCTTTCGGCTCTACGAAGACCATCTGGAGGTCGAGCGCGCCGGGAAACGCTCCCGCCTCCCCGGGCCACCGCTCGCAGCCCTGCGCCAGGTGATCAACGGCACCGTGGCCGAGTCCGGCCCCATCCCCTTCACCGGCGGCCTGGTCGGTTACTTCGGCTACGACACCATCCGCCTCGTCGAGCGGCTGCCCAAGCGGCCGACCGATCCGTTCGGCCTCCCCATCGCCCTCCTCGCCCGTTTCGACACCCTGGTGATCTTCGACCACGCCCGCCAGCGGGTGCTCGCGGTGGCCAACGAGATCGAGGGCGAGGTGAGCGTCGCCGCCGCCGAGCGCGAGCTCGGCCGCCTGTCGAAGCTGCTCACCGAGGGGGCGCCGAGCGGCGGCATCGCCATGCCGGCCTTCACCCCCAAGCCGCCGGAGTCGATGACCCCGAGTCTCTCCGGGGAGCGCTTCCGCCAGGCGGTGCTCACCGCCAAGGAGCTCATCGCGGCCGGCGACATCTTCCAGGTGGTGCTCGCCCGGCGCTTCAAGGTGCCCCGGCGGGTCGAGCCGCTCGCCCTCTACCGCGCCGTGCGGATGGTCAACCCGAGCCCCTACATGGTGCTCATGGAGACCCCCGACGTGGCGCTCGTCGGCGCCTCGCCCGAGATGCTGATCCGGAAGACCGGCCGGCGGATCGAGGCGCGGCCCATCGCCGGCACCCGGCCGCGCGGCGCCGACGCCGAGGGCGACCAGCGCCTCGCCGAGGATCTGCTCGCCGATCCCAAGGAGCGGGCCGAGCACGTCATGCTGGTCGACCTGGGACGAAACGACCTCGGCCGGGTGGCGACGCCGGGAAGCGTGCGGGTGCCGACCTTCATGCAGGTCGAGCGCTACAGCCACGTCATGCACCTGGTCTCCTCGGTCGAGGCCGAGCTGGCGCCGCAGAAGGACGGCCTGGACGCCTTCCTCGCCTGCTTCCCGGCCGGCACCGTGTCGGGCGCCCCCAAGATCCGGGCGATGGAGATCATCGACAGCCTGGAACCCGAGGCGCGCGGCCCCTATGCCGGGTCGGTGGGCTATCTCTCCTACTCGGGCGACATCGACACCTGCATTGCCATCCGCACCCTGGTGGTGCAGGGCAACGAGACCTCGGTCACGGCCGGCGCCGGCATCGTCGCCGACTCCGATCCTGCCTCCGAGGAGCGGGAGACCGAGAACAAGGCGGCGGCGCTGCTCGCCGCCGTGGCGCTCGCCGAGAAGCTGGAGGAGCCGGCATGATCCTGATGATCGACAACTATGATTCGTTCACCTTCAACCTGGTCCAGGTGCTCGCCGCGGCCGGGGCGGAGGTCGAGGTGGTGAGGAACGACGCCTGCTCGGTCGAGGACCTCCTCGCCCGGCGGCCGGAGGGGATCGTCCTCTCGCCCGGCCCGGGACGTCCGGAGGACGCCGGCATCTGCGTCGAGCTGCTCCACCGGCGCGCCCCGGTGCCGATTCTCGGCGTCTGCCTCGGCCACCAGGCCCTGGGGCTCGCCTTCGGCGCCATCGTCGAGCGCGCGCCGCGGCTCATGCACGGCAAGACCTCCCCCATCCGCCACCTGGGCAACGGCGTCTTCGCCAACCTGCCCAACCCCTTCGAGGCCACCCGCTACCATAGCCTGGTGGTGCGCGAGGAGACCCTGTCGGACGACCTGGAGCCGCTCGCCTGGAGCAGCGAGGACCGCCTGCTCATGGGCATGCGCCACCGCGACCTCCCGTACTGGGGGGTGCAGTTCCACCCCGAGTCGGTGCTCACCGGTTCCGGCCCCCACCTGCTGACCAACTTCCTCGCCCTCTGCCGGGTGCCGGAGCTGGCCGGAGCGCGGTCATGAGCGCGCCCGATCCCACCCCGACAGCGTCGGCGGCATCGGCGGCCCCCCTCGATCCCAAGGCGGCGCTCGGCCGGCTGGCCGCGGGACAGAGCCTCACCCGGGAGGAAACCGAGGACCTCTTCGGCCAGCTGATGGACGGCAAGGTCTCCGATCCGCTCAAGGCGGCGCTCCTGGTCGCCCTGCGGATGAAGGGGGAGGAAGCCTGCGAGGTCTGCGGCGCGGCGACGGCCATGCGCCGGCGGGCCACCCGCATCCCGCACACCCGCCCCTCGGTGGTCGACACCTGCGGCACCGGCGGCGACGGCCGGGGGACCTTCAACATCTCGACCGCCGCCGCCCTGGTGGCGGCGGCGGCCGGCCTGGTCATCGCCAAGCACGGCAACCGCTCGGTCTCCAGCCGTTCGGGGAGCGCCGACGTGCTGTTGGCCCTCGGGGTGCCGATCGAGGTCTCCCCGGAGACCGCCGGCCGGGCGCTCGACGCCATCGGCATCGCCTTCCTCTTCGGGCCGCTCCTCCATCCCGCCATGCGCGAGGTGATGCCGGTGCGCCGCGAGCTGGGGATGCGGACCATCTTCAACCTCCTGGGACCGCTCACCAATCCGGCCGGCGCGCGGCGCCAGCTGATGGGGGTCTACGCCTCCCAGCTGGTCCCCATGATCGCCCGGGTCCTCGCCGACCTGGGGAGCGAGCACGCCCTGGTCGTCCACGGCAGCGACGGGTTGGACGAGATCACCACCACCGGCCCCACCTGGGTGGGCGAGGTGATCGGCGGCGAGGTGCGTACCTATACCGTCGAGCCCGAGCGCTTCGGCCTGCGCCGGGCGAGCCTCGCCGAGCTGGCGGGCGGCGGGCCGGAAGAGAACGCCGCCCTCATGCGCCGGGTGCTGGCGGGCGAGCCGGGACCGCTCGCCGACATCACCGCGCTCAACGCCGGGGCGGCCCTCTATGCCGGCGGCACGGTCGAGCGGCTGGAGGACGGCGTCGAGCTGGCCCGGACGACCCTGGCCTCCGGCGCCGGCGCCGCCAAGCTCGAGGCGCTGCGGAGCTTCCCCGGATGAGCGCGCCGGCCGACGTCCTCCAGAAGATCACGGCCCGGCGCCGGGAACGGCTCGCGGAGGCGGCCGGAGGGACCCTCCCCGGTCTCGCCGCCGGGGCGCCGCGGAGCGCCGCGGACAACCGCTTCCTGGCCGCTCTCACGGCCCGACGGGGGACCGGTATCCCTGCCATCATCGCCGAGGTCAAGATGGGCTCTCCCCGGCTGGGCTCGCTGGTCGGCCGGATCGATCCCTGCCGCCAGGCCGAGACCTACGCGGCGAACGGCGCCGCGGCGCTCTCGGTCGTGGTCGAGCCCGATTTCTTCCATGGTGGCTACGACCTCCTGGCCGCCTGCCGGCAAGCCTCGGGCCTCCCCTCCATCGCCAAGGACTTCATCGTCGACCCGCTCCAGCTCCTCTGGGCCAAGGAGGCGGGGGCCGACGCCATCCTCCTCATCGCCGCGCTCTACGCGCCGGAGGAGCTGGTGCGCTACGCCGGCTGGGCGCGGGGCTTGGGCCTCGTCCCCCTGATCGAGACTCACGACCGGGAGGACGTCGCGAAGCTCGCGGGTTCCGAATGGGAGCTGGTGGGGGTCAACAACCGGAACCTGCGCACCTTCGAGGTCGACCTCGCGGCCTCGATCGACCTCCTCGCCACCCTGCCGACGGGGGCGATCAAGGTGGCCGAGAGCGGCCTCGACGGCCGCGCCGCCGTGGACCGCCTGGGCGCTGCCGGCTTCGACGCCTTCCTGATCGGCGAGTCGCTGCTCCTGGCCGAGGACCCGGCGGCGAAGCTGCGGGAGCTGGCGGGATGAATTCCGGGATGACAGCGGGGCCGAAGGTCAAGGTCTGCGGCGTCACCCGGCCGGAGGACGCGCTCCTCGCGGCGGAGCTGGGGGCCGACTATCTGGGCTTGAACTTCGTGCAGAGCAGCCCGCGCTACCTCACGATCGAGCGGGCGCGGGAGATCGCCGCGGCCGTCCGCGGGCGGTTCCCCAGCGTGGGGATCGCCGGGGTCTTCGTCAACCATCCGCCCGCGGAGGTCGAGGCGATCGACCGCGAAGTGGGGCTCGACCTCCTGCAGTTCTCGGGGGACGAGGGGGCGGACGAGGTCAACCGCTATGCCCGCCGGGCGATCAAGGTCTTCCGCACCGGCGGCGACCCCGGCCCGGCAGCGCTGGCGGCCTACCCCGACGTCTGGGCGCTCCTCGTCGACGCCCGGCACGGCGTGCTCTACGGCGGCACCGGACTCGCATGGCCGTACGCCGCGGTGGCCGACCTCGCCGCCCGGCGGCGGGTGTTCGTCGCCGGCGGCTTGCGGCCGGGAAACGTCGGCCCGGCGCTCGCCGGCAGCCGGCCCTATGGCATTGACGTATGCTCCGGGGTGGAGTCGGCCCCGGGAATCAAGGATCGCACTCTTCTGGAACGGCTCTTTGTGGAGGTGAGGAATGGCCAAGGCACGCCCTCGTCCTGATCCGGCGGGATACTTCGGACTCTACGGTGGCCGCTTCGTCCCCGAGACGTTGATGGCGCCGCTCGCCGAGCTCGCCCGCGCCTACGACAAGGCGCGCCGCCAGCGCGGCTTCAAACGCCAGCTGGCCGAGGTGCTCGCCGATTTCGTCGGCCGCCCGACGCCGCTGTTCTTCGCCCGGCGCCTGACCGAGGAGCTGGGCGGCGCCCGGATCTTCCTGAAGCGCGAGGACCTGCTGCACACCGGCGCGCACAAGATCAACAACGCCGTCGGCCAGTGCCTGCTCGCCCGCTCGATGGGCAAGGAGCGGGTGATCGCCGAGACCGGCGCCGGCCAGCACGGGGTGGCGACGGCCACCGCCGCGGCCTCCCTGGGGCTCTCCTGCGTCGTCTACATGGGGAGCGAGGACATGCGCCGGCAGCGGTTGAACGTCGATCGCATGCGCCTCCTCGGGGCCGAGGTGGCGGCGGTCGATTCCGGCAGCCGGACGCTCAAGGACGCCATCAACGAGTCGCTGCGCGACTGGGTGACCAACGTCCGCACCACCCACTACGTCCTGGGCTCGGTGCTCGGCCCCGATCCCTATCCGCGGATGGTGCGCGACTTCCACCGGGTGATCGGCGACGAGGCCAAGCTCCAGCTCAACCAGCAGGCGCGGACCGACGCTCCCGACCTGGCGGTCGCCTGCATCGGCGGCGGCAGCAACGCCATCGGCCTCTTCACCGCGTTTCTCGACGACCCGCGGGTGCGGCTCATCGGGGTGGAGGCGGGGGGGCGGGGGAGCGGCCTGGGCGAGCACGCGGCGCGCTTTTCGGGCGGGGTGCTCGGGGTCCTCCACGGCACCCGCACCATGGTCCTCCAGGACGTCGAGGGGCAGATCGCCAACACCCACTCGATCTCCGCCGGCCTCGACTACCCGGCGGTCGGCCCCGAGCACGTCTGGCTGCGCGACGCCGGGCGGGTCGAGTATTCGTCGGCCACCGACGCCGAGGCGATCGCCGGCTTCCACCTGCTCGCCCGGACCGAGGGCATCCTGCCCGCCCTGGAGAGCGCCCATGCCATCGCCGAGGTGGTCAAGCGGGCGCCGCGGCTGTCGCGCAAGCGGATCGTCCTGGTCAACCTCTCCGGGCGCGGCGACAAGGACGTCGAATCGGTCCTCGACTACGACCGTCAGCAGGCCGAGGCCGCTTCTGGAAGCGGCGGTGCGAGCCTCGAAGATTTCCACGCCGCGGCGGCACGGCGGCACTCCCAGAAGCCCGGAGGAACGCGATGAGCGCGATCGACGACGTCTTCGCCCGCTGTGCCGCGGAGGGGAGGGCCGCCTTCATCCCCTTCCTGATGGCCGGCGACCCGGATCTCGAAACCACCGCGACCCTGCTCGACGCGCTGGCCGCCGGGGGCGCCGACCTGATCGAGCTCGGGGTGCCGTTCTCCGACCCGATTGCCGACGGTCCGGTCAACCAGCGGGCCGCCAACCGGGCGCTCGCCGCCGGCACCAAGCTCGCCGGCATCCTGCAGATCGTCGCCCGCCACCGCGACCGGCTGGGCGTGCCGATCGTCCTCTTCACCTACTTCAACCCCATCCTCGCCCGCGGTGTCGAGCGCTTCGCCGAGCAGGCCGCCGCCTCCGGGGTGGACGGGGTGCTCTGCGTCGACCTGCCGCCCGAGGAGGGGGAGAGCGAGCTCATCCCGGCTCTGCGCCGGCACGGCGTCGACGCCATCTTCCTCCTCGCCCCGACCAGCACCCGCGACCGGGTGAGCCGGGTCGCCGCCGCCTCCACCGGTTTCGTCTACTATGTGTCGCGCACCGGCGTCACCGGCGAGCGGCAGGCGCTGCCGGAAGAGCTGGTGCGTGAGGTCAAGCGGTTGCGCAAGAAGATCGATCTGCCGCTCGCGGTCGGCTTCGGCCTCTCCTCGCCGGAGCAGGTGGGGGAGGTGGGCGAGATCGCCGACGGGGTCGTCGTCGGCAGCGCCCTCGTCCGGCTGGTCGAGGAGATGGGGCACGACCCGGGGCTCGCCACGGCGGTCGAGGAGCGCGTGCGCGAGCTGACGGCGCCGCTGCGCCGCCGCGCGGAGCGGCGGCGGGCCTGACACCCCTTCGGGGGGGATGGGAGAGGGATGGAGATCCGGCAGATCGCAACGCTCACCCACGGCACCTACCTCGTCCAGCTGCCGGAGAGGCGCGAGAAGCCCGCGGACACGCCGCTCCTCGTCGGCTTCCACGGCTATGGCGAGAATGCCGCCGTGCACCTCCAGGAGCTTTCCTCGATCCCCGGCGCCTCCCGCTTCCTGCTCTGCGCCGTCCAGGCTCTCCATCCCTTCTACAACAAGAACGGCGAGGTGGTGGCGAGCTGGATGACCCGCCACGATCGCGAACGGGCGATCGAGGACAACGTCCGCTACGTCGCGGCGGTGGTGGCGCGGCTCAAGCGGGAGGAGGGAGCCGGTGAACGCCTGGTCTTCGCCGGCTTCTCTCAGGGCTCGGCGATGGCCTACCGGGCGGCCGCCGGCAGCGGCCACGCCTGCCGGGGGGTGATCGTCCTCGGCGGCGATCTGCCGCCCGAGCTCGAAGCCCGGGAGCTGGCCGGCTTTCCGCCGGTCCTCCTCGGCCGCGGCACCCGGGAGCAGTGGTACGACGAGGCCAAAATGGCACATGACGTCGAGGCCCTGCGCGAAAAGCGCATCGACGTCCGGCCGCTGGTCTACCCCGGCGGGCACGAATGGACCGACGAGTTCCGCCAGGCGGCGGCGGAATTCCTGGCCGAAGTCTGCCCCTGATCCCTGTTCTTCAGCACCAGGCCAAAAGAAAAGGGCGCCTGTGAAAGGCGCCCTGAATCGTCCGAATTGGATGTCTCTGCCAGGTTGTTACTTGGCCGGCGGGGGCTCGGTGCCCTGGGTCCCCATGGCGCCACCGGTCGGGGCAGCACCCTCGGTCCCCATCGCGCCCGCGCCCTCGGTGCCCATCGTGCTCCCAGTGCCCATGGCAGGGGCCTCGGTGGAGGCGGCCGGAGCCTCGGTCGAAGCTGCGGGCTGCTCCTCAACCTCGGTGTTCTCTTCCTTCTTGCAGCCGGAGAGCGGCGCCAGCAGGAAGGCCAGCAGGCAGAGCATGGACAGGTGGACGAGTACCTTCTTCATTTGTCTTTCTCCCTTGTGAATTGACTGAATGAAATAGATGAATCGGCGTCCGTGTGCTAGGTGTGGTCGCCTACCTTGATCAAGTTGATGCCGCTCATGTCTTCGAGCCCCCTCCTCCTCCGTCACCGTCATGGTATGGCGCAGATGCGCGCTCGCTCGTACAGCGATCCTGTAAAGCAGATTCTGTGCCACAACCTCTTGTCGTCGAATCAAGTATCCAGGTCGGCTGAGTCGTCGGACGGGAGGGGAGTATACAACCTCCGCTTCGGCTCCTCAAGTAGGACCGACCGGCGTACCCTATACTGCCTGGGCGCTCTACTCAAGCCTCTCGATAGAGATTGAGGCGGTTGTAGAGCGTTTTCAGGCTGACGCCCAGGACGTCCGCCGTCTTCCGCTTGTTGCCGCCGTGCATCTCCAGGGTGGCCATGATGAGCCGCCGCTCCACCTCGGCGATCGAGGCGCCGACCTGGAAATGCAGGCTGCGCAGCGCTCCCGAGTCGCCGCCGACCTCGCGGGGCAGGCTGCGGGGGCCGATCTCCTCCTCCGCCATGATGAAGGCCCGGTGGATCACGTTCTTGAGCTCGCGGACGTTGCCGGGCCAGGAGTGACCGCGCAAGCGCTCCATGGCCTCGTCCGTGAAGCGCTTGGCGGTGCCGTGCCGCTCGTTCAGTTGGTCCAGGAAGTAGGTGGCGAGGAGGTCGACGTCGTCTCCCCGCTCATGCAGGGGCGGCATGTGGACGGGGAAGACCGAGAGGCGGTAGAGGAGGTCCTCGCGGAGCTTACCGTCGGCGACCGCCTTGTGCGGGTCGCGGTTGGTGGCGGCGAAGACGCGCACGTCGACCTCGACCGGGTGGTCGCCGCCGATCCGCGCCAGGGTGCCGGTCTCCAGCACGCGCAGGAGCTTGACCTGGAGCTCGTACGGCATCTCGGTGATCTCGTCCAGGAACAGGGTGCCGCCGTGGGCGCGCTCGAAGTAGCCCTTGTGCCGGTGGGCGGCGCCGGTGAAGCTTCCCCGTTCGTGGCCGAAGAGCTCGCTCTCGATCAAAGTGGGGGAGATGGCGCCGCAGTTGAGCGGCAGGAAGGGTCCCTTGCTGCGCCGCGACAGGTGGTGGAGGGTCTGTGCCGCCAGGTCCTTGCCGGTGCCGCTCTCGCCGATCAGGAAGACCGTCGCATCGGTGGGAGCCACCCGGTTCAGCATCTCGTAGAGGCCGTGCATGGGCTCGGAGGCGCCCAGGAGGAGACCCAGGCGCCCCACTTCCTGCTTCTCCTCGGCGGCCGGAACGACCAGGGCGAGGCCGGGCTGGACGCTCGCCACGTTGGCCAGGATGTTCTTCAGGCGGCCGATGTCGAGCGGCTTGGTGAGGTAGTCGCTCGCCCCCAGGCGCAGGGCCTGCACGGCGCTCTCGACGTCGGCGTGGCCGGTCATCAGCACGACCTCGGTCGAGGTCCCGAGCTCCAGGTCCTTGAGCAGGTCGATGCCGCTGCCGTCCGGCAGATAGAGGTCGACCAGGGCGACGTCCGGCGTCTTGTGGCTCACCTGGGTGCGGGCGTCGCGCAGCGTGGTGGCGATGTTGGTGGTGAAGCCCTGTCCCTCGATCAGCTCGGCGAGCGCGGAAAGGAAATTGGGATCGTCGTCGACCGCTAGTGCGTGGGGCATGTCCTCACTCCTTTCCCGAGATCGGCAATTCTACCTCAAAGCTCCGCTCCCCCGGGGCGCCGGTCCCCACGGCCAGCCGGCCCCCCTGCTCGGCCAGAATGGCCCGCGCCGCGTGGAGCCGGACGCAGCCCGTGGGCGTGGCACAGGGGGTGAGGTCGAAATCGAGTGTCGGGGCGTCCGGAGCCATGGGGCCGGAGAACAGGATGCGGGCGCGGTCTCCGTCGCTCTCCAGGCGGATGGCCAGGATTCCCGCCCGCGCCACGGAGGTGACGGCGGCGACGCCGAGCTCGAGCAGTGCCTGGCGCAGCTGGAAGCGGTTGCCGTGGATTGTGACCCGGTCGTCCTTGAGCTCCGGCACCACCTGCACTTGACCCTTGCGGGCCTGGGCGACGAGCAGGGCGGTGAGATCCTGGAGCATCTCGCGCAGGTCGATGGTGTCGGTCTTGTCGCCGCGCCCCGAGGTATGGGCGAGGAAGTGCTCGAGCCCGGTATGCAGGCGGGTGAGCTCGTCCCGCAGCACCGAGACGTAGCGCAGCTGGCGCTCGCGGGTGGCCGGCTCCAGGCCGCGCGCCCCGGCGATCGTCTCCTTCAGGATCTCGATGTTGAAGACCATCGCGTTGATCGGCGCGCGCAGGTCGTGTGCCACGGCCGGGGAGACCTGAGAGAGGACCCGGAGGTAGGTGGCGAGGCGGAAATCGGCCGCCGCGTCGTCCAAGCCGGTGGGGATTGCCAGTTCCTTTGCCGTCGTTTCAACCATCTCTCTCTCGACTCCGTTCTTCCGCTCGCCGGTGGCGCGGAGGAATGAATGCATGGCGGTGACTCTTACAATCCTCTTACAATCCCCGCGGATGACTGCATGGCGCGTGCCACGTGCCGACACGTGCCGAGAGGCGGGGCCGAAGAGGGCCGCGCCCGCTCGGGCCCTCCGGCGGCACGGCCGATGCAAGAGGGGCAGCCGTCCCGCGAGACGGGTTGCTTCCATGAATGGTTTGTATTCCTTACAAAACGCCGCCCGCGCCGCCGGGCTGCGCTATGTCACCGACACCCTGCCCGGCCTCCGCCGCCGGAGGAGCGGCAAGGGCTGGACCTATCTCGACCCCGCGGGCAAGGTGATCCGCGATCCCGAGGAGCGGGTGCGCATCGACGCCCTCGCCATCCCACCGGCCTGGACCGACGTCTGGATCTGCCCGCGGGCGAACGGTCACCTGCAGGCGACCGGGCGGGACGCCCGCGGTCGCAAGCAGTATCGCTATCATCCGGACTGGCGGGAGGTGCGGGACGAGACCAAGTTCGGCCGCATGCTGGCCTTCGCCCAGGCGCTGCCCGGCATGCGCGCCCGGGTGGAGGAGGACCTGAAGCAGAAGGGAATGCCGCGCGAGAAGGTCCTCGCCGCGGTGGTCAAGCTCCTGGAGACCACCTTGATCCGGGTGGGCAACGACGAGTACGCGCGGCAGAACGAGTCCTACGGCCTGACCACCCTCCACTCCGACCACGTGGAGGTCTCGGGCTCTTCCATCCGCTTCGAGTTCCGGGGCAAGAGCGGCGTCGAGCACAAGGTCGGCCTGCGCGACCGCCGCCTGGCCCGCATCATCGAGCGCTGCCAGGAGCTGCCGGGAGAGGAGTTGTTCCGCTACGTGGACGAGGAGAGCGGCGAGTTGCACAGCGTCGGCTCGGGCGACGTCAACGACTACCTGCGCGAGATCACCGGCCAGGACTTCACCGCCAAGGACTTCCGCACCTGGGGCGGGACGGTCCTGACGCTCTTCGCGCTCAGCCGGATCGGCCCGGCCGACACCGCGACCGAGAGGAAGAAGAACATTGTGGAGGCGGTCAAGCAGGTCGCCAAGGCCCTGCGCAACCGCCCGGCGACCTGCCGCAAGTTCTACATCCACCCCGCCGTGCTCGCGGCCTACGACGAGGGGACTCTGCTGGAGGTGGCGGCGCGGGAGGTCGAGGTCGACGAGGCGGCTGCCGGGGAAGGAGGCAGCCCCTTCCAGCGGTGGGAGCAGAGGACGCTGGCGTTGCTTGCCGAGAGCGCCGAGAGCGGAGCCTGAAACGCGGAGCGCCCCTTACCAGGGGCGCTCCGGCAGGTCTTCCAGGACGGCCGTTCCTAGCGGACGAGCGCCTCCTGGTTGATGTGGCTCTCGGCGATCTCGGTCAGCTTCTCGTCGGCCTCCTCCTCCTCCTGAAGGGTCCGCTCGAGGAGCCGCATGCTCTCCGGGTCGCCCAGGAGCTCGGCATAGGTGCGGACGGTGCCGTAGCCGGCCATCTCGTAGTGCTCGACGCGCTGCGCCGCGGCGATCAGCCCGGCGTCGATCACCTCCGGCTCGCCCTTCATCTCGATCATCTCCTGGCCTTCCTTGAGGAGCCCCTTCATCCCCTCGCAGGTCTCCCCCTTCGGGCTCTCGCCGAGCTTCCGGAAGATCTGCTTCAGGCGGTCGACGTGCTGCTGGGTCTGGTTCAGGTGCTCGCGGAAGGCGTTCTTGAGCTCGGGGGCATGGGCCGCGTCGGCCATCTTCGGCAGGGCGTCGACGATCTGGGTCTCGGCGCTGTAAAGATCCTTCAGCTGCTCCAGGTAGAGGTCTTTCAGGGATTCGAGCTTCATGGTTGTACCTCCTTGGTGTGCTCTCTCGGATCGAAAGAATGTCCGGGCGATTCCCGGCGGAAACATTAAAGCTTCAAGATCCATGCCGGACGGAAGGCCCGGAAAGGCCTAGACCGCGATCCGCTCGGCCGGGGCCAGAAGCGCCGGGAAATCCTCGTCGCCGAGCTCGGCATCGCTCTCCTGGCGGCGGCTCGACAGCAGCTCGCCGTAGGCTTCGAGGTAGCCCTCGAGCATCCGCGCCGGGGTGAGCTCCAGCGCCCGCGCCCGCGCTCCGGCGGCGAGGGCGTTTCTGCGGTCGGGGTTCGCGATCAGGGTGAGGAGGGCGTTGTGAAGCGCCTCCGGATCGTCCGGTGCGACGAACACCGCGCGGTTACGCCAGATTTCGCGCAGGCTGGCGATGTCGCCCAGGACCAGCACGCAGCCGGCGAGCGCCGCCTCCAGGGCGGAGAGGCCGAACGGCTCGTAGCGGGCCGGCAGGGCGTAGATGGCGCTTCTCCCCAGCCAGGCGGCCAGGGCGCGCGGCGTCAGGCGGCCGAGGAGCCGGGTGTGATGGGGGAGGATCTCGCCGCCGTCCGGATGCTGTCGCTCACCCGCGACGTAGATCGGCCAGGGGAGGTCGGGGGCCACCCGTTCGAGCGCCTGCAGGTTCTTCGCCTCGTCCCATAGGCGTCCGGCGGCGAAGACCATCTCCTCCTTGGGGGCCGGCCGGAAGAGCCGCGAGTCGCGGCCGTTGGGGATGACCCGCGAGGCGGAGAGCGGGCCGTAGTGCTCGGCGAGGGCGCCGAGCATGGCGGCGGAAGGGGCGACCACGAGGTCGGCGGCGGCGAGGCCGGCCTGGACCGCGCTCCGGTAGCGGTCCCAGCCGGCCGGCGCCGGCTCGCCCTTGACCGCCGCCCACCAGGAGAGGACGCAGGAGTGCGCCACCACCAGCCTGGGGGCGATCCACGGCAGGTCGGCATGGGCGTAGCCGTTCAGGTGCACGACGTCCGGGGCGATGCGGCTCTCCAGGCGGAGCAGCCACTCGGCGGCCCGCTCCACGTCGCGCCAGGGCTCCTCCATCCACTCCAGCCGGAAGGTGCTCTCGAACAGGCGCAGGCGAGGGATGCGCTCGGCCATCTCGCGCTGCGCGTCGGAGAGCGGGCCGCCCATGGTGGCGAGCGCCACCTCGACCCCGCGCTCCGCCAGGGCACGGGAGAGGTCGAGCGCGTAGGTCCAGACTCCCCCTACGGTATCGGTCGTCATCAGGACTCTTTCGGGGAGTGGACCCTGCTCACTCATCGTTCACCTCGGCTGTCAGACGAACGCTCGGGCGCCGGCCATGCGGGCGGGAGATCCAAGATTCGTGCCTGCCTCCTGCGCCTGTTCTTTCTACGGACGAGGGGGGCGAAACGCCATGGCATGCGGCTTTTCTCGCCGACGCTCTCGCGGACCGCGTTGTAAAGCTTGCCAGCCCTGCGCACGCGTTTACACGGGAGAGGGGGGGAAGAGGGTAGGGCGGCGCGCCGTGGAGCACGGCGCGCCGGAGGGCGCAACGGCGAGCTATCGGCCGGCGGGCTGGCGGGCGGGCGGCGGTGGGATCGTGACGTCGAGCGGCGTCACCTTGCCGAACGTCGTGAGCGGCTTGTCCGTCCCCTTGGCCGGGCCGACCACGAGGATGGCGAACTGCTCCGGGTGGAGGTACTTGGCCGCCACCGCGCGCACCTGGGCCGGGGTCAACGCCTCGATGCCGGCCCGGTAGCGGGTCAGCCAGTCGAGCGGATAGCCGTAGTACTCGTAGACCAGCTGCTGCTCGAGGATCTTCCGTTTGGCGTCCGACTTGAAGATGAAGGAATTGAGGAGCGCCTGCCGGGCCTTCTCCACCTCCTCGTCGCTCGGCGGCTGTGTCGTCATCTTGCGCGCCTCCTCGAGCAGCGCCTCGATGCCGGCGGCGGTGGTCTGCGTCTTGGTGGTCATGAAGAGGAAGGTGAGCCCCGGGTGATCCCAGTCCGCTCCCACCTGGCCGAAGACGGTGTAGGCGAGGCCCTTCTGGGTGCGGACGTTGGCGAAGAGGCGCGAGGCGAAGCTCCCCGAGAGCACGTGGTTCATGACGTCGAGCGCGTAGTAGTCGGGGTTGTTGCGGACGATCCCCAGGCCACCCATCAGCACGCTCGACTGGGTGACGTCGTTTTTCTCCACGTAGAAGACGCCGGGCGAGGCCGTGCCCTGGATCGGGACGTCCTCCTTGCCCGCCGGTGGCCCCTTCGGCCAGTCGCCGAAGGCTGCGCGGACGAGCGCGACCGCCTCGTCGCGCCGGAAGTCGCCGACCAGGCCGAGGACGATGCGGTCCGGATGGAAATGCGCCTGGTGCCAGGCGACGAGGTCCGCGTGCTGGATGCTCGCCAGAGTGGCGAAGGACGGTGTCCGCCCGTAGGGGGAGCCCTTGCCGTAGACCACCTTCTGGAACTCGCGGAAGAGGATCTCCTGCGGGTCGTCGTTCTGCCGCGCCACCCCGGCCATGGCCTGGTTCTTTGCCAGCTGGAGCTTGCGCTCGTCGAACACCGGATGGCGCAGGACGTCGGCAAAGACCTTGAGGACGGTGGGGAAGTCGGCCTTGAGCGAGCTCATGGTGATCCGCCCGAACTCCTCCTGGGTCTGGCTCTCGATGCGCGCCGCCTTGCCCTCCAGGAAGTCGTCCAGCTGGTCGCCCTTCATCGTCGTCGTGCCGCCGGTGCGCAGCACCTCACCGGCCAGGTCGGCGAGCCCCACCTTGTCCGCCGGCTCCAGGCGCGAGCCGGCGCGGACGAGGGCGACGGCGTCGACGAGCGGCAGCTCGTGGTCTTCGAGCAGCATCAACACCATGCCGTTGTCGAGCACGATGCGCTCGGGCTGGGGGATCTTCTGCGCCGGCAGCGGCGGGTAGCGTAGCTGGCCGGCCCGCGTCGCCTGCGCCATCGCGCCGGCGGGCAGGAGGAGGGCGAGGAGGGCGAAGGTACCGGGGATCGACGTTCTCGTGGCTCTCATGGTCGGTACCTCTAGCGGCTGCCCGGGGCCGGCGGTGCCGGTGGAGCACCACTCCCCGCGGTCTTGGCGGTGACGATCTCGGTCACCGTCCGGTTGGTCTTCTGGAATGCCTGGCCGGCCACCCGGCGGACGTCGGCCTTGGTGACCTTGTCCAGGCGGTCGATGGTGCGGAACAGCTCGCGCCAGTCGCCGTAGAGACGCTGGTACTCGCCGAGCTGATTGGCGATCCCCTGGTTGTCGCGCAGTCCGCGCACCAGCCTGGCCTTGGCGCGGGTCTTCCACCGGGCGAGCTCCTCGTCGCTCACGTCGGCTTTCTGCAGCCGGTCGATCTCGGCGTGGATGGCCGCCTGCACCTTCTCGTTGGTCACTCCCACCGAAGGGATCGCCAGGACCGCCCAGAGGTTCGGGTACTTTTTGCCCGGGAAGCCGGAGAACGACTGCACCTGGACGGCGAGGTGCTGGTCGCGCACCAGCGAGCGGTAGAGGCGCGAGGTCCGCCCGCCGGAGAGGATGTCGTCGATGGCGTCGTAGACCGGCTGGTCCGGATCGGTCGAGGCGGGCTTGTGGTAGGCCTCCAGGTAGACCGGCTGCGACGGGTCCTCCAGGATCACCAGCTTCTCCGCCGGCTGCGGCGGCTCGACGGTGCGCAGCGGCTGTGGCCGGGGGCGCGCCGGGATGCGCTCGAAGTAGCGGTCGAGGATGGGGATCAGCTCCTGGGAATGGATGTCGCCGACGACCACGGTCACCAGGTTGCCCGGCGCGTAGTTGGCGCGGAAGAAATTCTCCGCGTCGGTCCGGGTGAACGACTGGAGGTCGCTCGCGTAGCCGATCGTCGGGTGGTGGTAGGGGTGGGCGGTGAACGAGGCGGCGACGAACTGCTCGATCAGCCGGCCGATCGGCTGGCTCTCGGTGCTCTGCCGCCGCTCCTCCTGCACCACGTCGCGCTCCTCGTAGAACTCGCGGAACACGGGATGATAGAAGCGCTCCGACTCAAGGTAAGCGAAGAGCTCGGTCTTGTTGGCCGGGAGCGAGTAGAAGTAGCCGGTCTCGTCGGCGGCGGTGAAGGCGTTCAAGCCCACTCCGCCCTCGCGGCTCAAGAGGTCGTCGAACTCGTTCTTGACGACGAACTTCGCGGCCTCCTCCTGCCGGGCCTTGAAGGCCTGGAACAGCGCCTCGACCTTCTTGGCGTCGGCCTTGGGCGACAGCCGCTCCGCCTGGTAGGCCTGGTAGGCGGTCTCCAGGGCGTCCATGGCCTTCTTCTCCTCGGCGTAGTTGGTGGTCCCGATGTTCTCGGTCCCCTTGAAGGCCATGTGCTCGAACATGTGGGCGAGCCCGGTGATCCCCGGCACCTCCTGCGCCGAGCCGACGTCGGCCAGAGTGAAGAAGGAGAAGACCGGGGCCTCCGGGCGTTCGACGAGGATGAAGGTCCAGCCGTTCTTGAGCACGTGAACGGTGGTCCTGGCCTCGAACGACTGGAGGTCCTGCGCGGCGGCGGGAATCGCCGCGAGGGCCGCGAGGGCCGGGAGGAGCAGGGCGGTGGCGAGGAGCTTTCGGATCATCGGATTCGCACCTTGAGTGGGACGTTCGGGGCGTAGTTTAGCAGCAAGGCCGTCCACGGGAAGACCGGCCGATCCCTCCTTGTACGGCGTGGCGCCGGTCTTGTTGCCCGAAAGGGCCTTCCGTGGGCCGGCGTAATGTTGGCCGTAATGTTCCTCCCGTATTCTCCTCTTGAACCAAACAATACGCGCAAGCGCGGCCAGGCACCGACTCTCCGGTTGGTTTTTCGGGTCTGGGCGCTCCCGGGGGGGAGGGGGGACGGGCAGCTCCCGAGGGGGGGCTGCCGCCCTGGGGGGACGGGAGCTCGCGCCGGATCGCCCGGAGGGGAAGGCGGCCCCCCGGGGTGGTCGCTCGTCCAGCATCTCAGCTTCTTGGCAGCCTTGCAAACGCAATGTTGTTCGTAATGTTCCCCCCATATTCTCCCCCTCGCATCCAAACAATACGCGCCAGCGCGGACAGGCACCGGCTCTCCGGTTGGCATCTCGGGTCTGGCCGCTCCCGGGGGGGAGCAAGTGGCGGCGGCCCCCAGAGGGGGGGGCCGCCGCCCGGGGCTGGGGGCTTGCCTGGAGGGGGGCCGACTCGGCAGCCCCGAAGGGGCGAAGGCATGTAGCCCGGGGCGCCAGCCCCGGGTAGGGAGAAGAAGAGGAACCAGCCCCGAAGGGGCGACGGTCCTTCAGGCCCGCGATCTCATCCTCGAACGGGCAGATCCGAGCGCGGAGCTGGAGATTATCCGCTACGTGGCCTGACCGCTGCTGCGCTAGGAACCTGTGTGCCATTCGAGACTCAGATTGTATCTGGCCGCCAGCTTCTCGTATCGAGCGCGTACTTCTTTCTCGGGAAGTTTAAGGGTGCGAGCGGCATTTCTCGCCCTGTTTATCGAGATCGGTTGTTGCGGATCGATCGAAGAATCGAAGAACAGGTCTTGGGCACGACCGTCAGAGAGAAGGTTTATGTCAGTCTTGTCCACTACTTCCAGCTTCACTAACGCTCCGAGAGCTGTACAGCGCACCTGCCGATCTGGGTCTCGGAGGTTACTCCGGAGAGGCTCGACGGCTGAGATATCTCCGACCCTGCTGAGCGCTTTCGCAGCGGTGCTGCGTATACGCTCAGAGGTGTGACCAAGAGCTGCAATACAAGCAGGAGCAGCTTCGCGCATCCGAACGGTGCGAGCAATCATGAGAAGCCAGCGCAGAGCTTCAGGATCAGGATTTGAGGCAGCCATGTACTGGAGCAATGACCTGCGTTCTTCAGGTGATGGCACCCAATAGGGTTTGCCTCTACTACCATGTTCAGAGAGCCAACCAAGTGCCCAGGCTGCTGCGTGAGCTACCGCAGGGCCGCGTCCGAGGAGAGGGAGAAGGTTCTTTACAAGTTCCATCACGATCAGTGGCTGTTCTGTATAAGCAGCTTGCGCGATTATTAGAGAAGCTCCTGTGGCTTCTAAGTCCGACTGCGAACGTAGCGCGTGAGCCTGTTTAGCCATCCACTCGACCCTTTCAGCCTTGTCGGTCGGAATAGCAAAGTTGGCAACAATTCCACTCAGAAAGCCGGGGCTTGAGCGAGTTAGGGAGGCGCGTCTTAGAAACTCTGTCACTAGCGCCTGTCGAAGTAGTTCCACCCAGACGCTGTCGGCTGCCTCCATTGCGGCCACGTCCGCCCCACTTCCTATTGTTGGCCCCCTCGCGTCATTTTGCCCCACTTGTTCCGCGAATCGACGAAGGATGTCTTTAGCCCTGGCTTCAGAAACATTCGGTTCATCCGCCAGGCAGAGCACGGCAAGGATGGCTCGCGGCCGGGCCTCCTCTGGAGCCCGAGCCTCCACGATCGCTGTGAGCACCGGGTCTACATCGTCGTCGTTACAACTCGCAACGCAGAGACGAAGGGCCTCGCGCCAGTTCTCCGTGACTTGCAGCTCCGGCCCACTACTCGTATCTACTGTCGCAACCCTCCCGGCGAGGGGCTTCACACGTTCTGCCAAAGTAGTGCCCTGCCGATGGCCGGGGAAACGCCCATCCAGGATCGCAAGAGCTGCCAGATACTCCTGAAAGGTGAGGTGACGGAACTCGTAGACCGCTATCGGCCTCCCCTGTTGCTGAACCTCTCCCGCCTCGACCAATAGCCCTGTGCGCCGCTCGAGTTGGGCGAGGAACGCCTCTGGGGTCTGATGCTGGAGGAGCCGGATGTTCGGGTAGTCGTGGCGGACGTCCTCGAATAGTTCCAGCACCTCGTCGCGCCGGAGCCTCTGCACGCCTCGGTCGCACATAGCATAGGCCAGATATTCGAGCTGAGGGAGGGCCTCATCCGGGTCCATTACCTCGTCGACCTCGGGGCGCCAGTTGAGCAGCACGCCAACGGCCTCCCAATAGAGCTTGTGCCGGCGGGTTGGGAGCTTCCCTACTTTGCGTTGCACCAACGCCATAGTGGTGAGGAGCATGGGGTTGGTCGTCAGGCGCTCGATCCGGTCCGAACCGTGGATGCCGCGCCGAAGCTTCTCTGCCTCGTCCTCACGGCGAGTTGGATCGGGAATCGTAACCTCACACCAGCGGCGGATAAAGTCGTTCTTCTCTTTTGGCGCGAGCTCTGCCAAAGTGCCATGGGCGAAGCCTTGGCCGATCCGGCGATGCATCTCGCGGTAGCCCACGATCCGGGAGGTAGCAAGGATCGCGGCATTGGGGAAACCCCTGGCGATCTCCTCTACCCGCTCGCAGAAGCCGGCCCGCAGTCCAGGATCGGTAATTTCGTCGAGCCCGTCGACGAGCAGGAGGGCCCGACCTTCCTCCAACCGAACGCGCAGGAGCGGAGCGAGTGCCTCTCGGTCCTTGTCGGAGAGCTCCATCTTAGCCAGAGCTTGGCGCAGCAAATCTTCGACGCCACTCTGACCGGCGCGGGCCTTGTCCAAATCGCGGCAACGGACAAGGATTGGCAGCCAATCTATAACCGGCAGCGAAGCCACGTCCGGGAGTCGTTCGAGGTCGGGATCTCCCTCGTGGCGCAGCAGATAGGCAGTGGCCATCCAACGAAGGAGCGTTGTTTTACCACCGCCAGGGTCGCCGAGGATAACGAGGCGTGGAACTCGGGCTGTGACTTCTGGGGCCTTTTTCTTCCTTTGACCTTGTTTTTTGACTCGGAGGACCGATTGAAGCCAATTCCCCAGAGACGTTCTGTCCCTCACAGGAAGCCCAGGCATTCCGGTACGACCAGCGGATGCGAGACGTTGGCTTTCTCGCTGCTTTTCAAGAGCGGCGACGGTCTCCTCGTTCAGCTTGCTCTCGATGATTATGCGCAAGGGTAAATAGAGCTGCCGTAGCATGAACTGCTGCAGGGCCAGGTGGCGGTCGTCCTCCGGAAGGCCGGCGAGATTGATGATGTCCCACAATCGCCGTGCCGCTCTCGTATAGACGGCGACCAGAGCATCCTCGCGCACTTCAGTGGCCAGCCCGGAGAGACGCGGACTTGCGGCTTGACGGCGGCGCGCCCGCTTGGGCGCAGGGCTCGAAATGGACTCAGGGGCCGTGCCCTCGTCGTCCTCCAGCACGGCGCTCTTGTCGTCCCCAAAGAAGCGCCAGCCGTTGGCATCCCCTGTGCCGAGGCGCGGCCAAAATCGTATTGTCATTTTGCGAGTGCCGAGCTCAATACGCCCTGCGCCGTAGCCATGCCGCCGCTCCAGCTCTGGAGGATCGCCGTATTTCTCCAAGCCGGAGAGCGAACAGGCCTGCCACTGCCGCAAAGGCTTACCGCCGCCTAGGGTCGTGCTGCGGACGACGGTCTCGTGCATGTGCCCGAAGAGGTGCACGGCGAACCGCCCGGCCGGGTTGATCTCCTTGTAGACCTCCTTGGATCGCGGGTCCAGCCACTCCGGCCCCTGGTGCGTGAGCAGCAGGCAGGCGTCGTGGTCGGCGAACCAATCGGCCATATCCCTGCCGCACACGGCCTCCAGTTGGCGGAGATCCCAGGCCAGACGCCCCTCGTAGTTTCCGCGAGCCAGCTGCAAGAAGGTCGTGTTCAACCCCACGATGCCGATCTGGCGAGAGCCGACCGGGAGAGTGAAAGCGAAGTCTCCAGGAAGGAGACCTTCCTGGACCCGAGCCGTCGCCCCGGGACGGAACTGCGTGGTCGTCCACCAGGACCGGTAGTTGTCGAAGGCCGTGGAGAGGACCTGGCGGTATTCGCTCTCAGGGTCGGTCCATAGCTCCTCTTCGATCTCTATGTACCCGCCGGGACGGAGGAGCTGCCGCAAGGCGGCCGGGGGCTTCTTGGCCTCGGACCGGAACAGGTCATGGTTCCCAGGCACCGCCAGGAGCATGGCGTCGCCCGAGCCGAGCGCGTGCAGCTCCTTCCACAGGCGCCCGAGCACCTCGGCCTCCATTCCTCGGAACTCCTCCGCCTGGCCGGCCTGGACGAAGTCCCCGGTGAAGAGGACCGCCTGCCAGGGGCCGCAGCGCTCGTGCAGGCGCCGGAGGTCCATGAAGAACGCCTCGCGGACGTTCGGCCAGAGCGGCCGCTGGCCGGCCTGGCCGAAGTGGAGGTCTGTCAGGTGAAGCCAGTTGAAGCGTTCGCTGGCGGGCATGAAGGATAGTCTACAGCCTCCACGCTACCGCCGGAGCACCGCCTGCGCGAGGCCGTCAGGCACCCGACCCGTCGCCACTTACGCCTTGATTCCGATTTTAGGCACCCGGAATTGTAATTTCCCGCCCAGAATTCGAATTGCAGTGGCTCCAATTCGAATTTTTCCGGCTCGAATTCGAATTCAAGCGGCTCCAATTCGAATTCGGACGGCTCGAATTCGAATTCCGGCGCCTTGAATTGCAATTTTTCCGGCTCGAATTCGAATTCGAGTGACCCGAATTCGAATTATGGAGGCTCGAATTCGAATTCAAGCGGCTCGAATTCGAATTGGAGCGGCTCGAATTGCAATTCGAGGCGTTCCTTCCGTCGCCACAGAGGCTCCGGCGGAAGGTCGAGAGGGCCGAATCAGGCTAAAAATTGGCAGGACTGAGCTTAGGATAAGTTTTGTCTTCCTTGAACGCTCCATCCTAGACAAATTTCGCATCCACCCTTGACTTCTGGTCCCAGCTGGATACCATAGTCGCCACTGGAGCGAATTTTCCGGGTCCTGGGAAAACCCGGACCTCCTGGGCAGGGAGCCCGGGAGAGCCACCGCTCCCCAGGAGGGCGGATGCAGGACCCGTATGCGCGGCGAGGACCGCGCGCTGGAGCGAGAGACGTCAGAAACGTGGGAATGTGGAGGAGAGCTCCCGGTCAGTGGAGCCCTCCTCCTGGCAAAGGTAATACCCGTAACCGACTACGGAGAGCGCCCGGTGTTCTCATGCGGAGGAACCAGGCGCGTCCAAGAGGGACAGCTCCGTAGCTTAACCCAGAAGCGAAGGAGATCCAAATGAGCACCGAAACGAATCCGCCCGCCCACCCGACGAAGGGCAACCTCCGCGGCCAGACGACCCTGGCCGCCAAGATCGACCGCTGGGAGACCATGAGCAACAACGTGCAGGCGGAGCTCGCGGCCTTGCCCCAGCTGAAGGACTTCCAGGTCGAGTTTCAGCAGATCATCGACGAGGCCAAGGCGCTCCGCACCCAGATGAAGAACATCGAGGCGGACGCCCTCCTCGCGACGGCCCGTCGCAATGAGCTCATCAGCGCCGGCGATGCCCTCTTCTCCCGCCTGAACCACGGCCTTCGGTCCGTGCTGGGACCGAAGAACGAGGGCCTGGCCCGGTACGGCCTGAAGCGCGGCAAGACGGGACCCAAGGGGAAGACCGCGCAGCCCGGCGACGACCCCGGCCCCTCCACACCGTAGGCGCAACGGAGTGCCCGAGCAGGGCAGGCACAGGGTGGCTCGAGGAGCGGGTGGGGGTCCCTGGGAGCGCCGGCGTCTCGCCGGCCGGATAGCGACGAACGGCAAGAGCCGGCGAGGACGCCAGCGCTCCCAGGGAGACACCTCGCAAGTAAGTTAGCGCCGATGGGGCAGAGCCCCCGTGCCTGCCCTGCCCTTCCACGCGCTACCGCCGTAGCCGGCGCAGAAACTCCTCCCGCGGCAGGGCGTTCCACACGTGCTCCCGTTCCAACCCCGCCCGCCGGGCCTGCTCGACGCCGTGCTGCATCTGGTCGAGCTCGGTCGTCCGGTGGGCGTCGGTGTCGATGACGATCTTCACCCCCCGTTCGCGGGCGAGGCGGAGGTGGGTGTCCTTGAGGTCCAGCCGGTGGGGGCTGGAGTTCAGCTCCAGCGCCACGCCCAGGCGGGCGGCCTCGGAAATCACCGCGTCCATGTCCATGGCGATGGGCTTCCTTCTCTGGATGAGTCGGGCGGTGGGATGGCCGAAGACCTGGACCTTGGGATGGCGCAGGGCGTTCAACACCCGCGCCGTCTGCTCCTCCTCGGGCAGCTCGAAACGGGAGTGGACCGAGATCACCACCCAGTCGAGGGCCGCCAGCATCTCGTCCTCCAGGTCGAGCGTGCCGTCGGCCAGGATGTCGACCTCCATCCCCTTCAGGACCAGGATCTCGGGATGGCGGGCGCGGATGGCGTCGATCTCCTGCCACTGCTGTTTCAGTCGGGCCGCGTCGAGGCCCTGGATCATGGGGAGCGCCTTGCTGTGATCGGTGATCGCCATGTACTGGTAGCCGCGGGCGGCGCAGGCGGCGACCATCTCTTCCAGGGTGCTCTTGCCGTCCGACCAGGTCGAGTGCATGTGGAGGTCGCCCTGGAGGTCGGCGATCTCGATCAACCGGGGGAGCGGCCCCCGGGCCGCCGCCTCGATCTCCCCGCAGTCCTCGCGCAGCTCGGGGGGGATAAGGGCGAGGCCCACCGCGGCATAGACCTCCTCCTCGGTGGCGGCGGCAATGGGCACGGCGTTCTCGGGCGGAGTCTCGATGTCCGCGGCCTCTGCAGCCTCCGCTTGAGGGACGCGGAACACCCCGTACTCGGAGATCTTGAAGCCGCGCTCCACTCCGCGCCGCCTCAGCTTCACGTTGTGCTCCTTGGAGCCGGTGAAGTAGACGAGGGCGGCGCCGTAGCAGTCCGGCGGCACCACCCGGAGGTCGACCTGGAGCCCGCCGCCCAGGACCACCGAGGTCTTGGTCTCGCCGCTCCCCAGGACCTGCTCGATCTGCGGGTAGGCGAGGAAGCGCTCCATGACCGGCCGCCCCTCGCGCGCCGCGGCGAGGAGGTCGATGTCCCCCACCGTCTCCTTGCGCCGCCGGTAGCTGCCGGCCGCCTCCAGACGCTCCACCCCGGGCGCCCCCTGGAGGAAGGCGAGGAGCGGCTTGACGTAGCGCTCGGCGTCGAAGAGCAGCCGGCGCTCGCTGCGCTGCCGGTACTCCTGGATGCCGGCGAGGATCTTCTCCTGGCTCTTCGCGCCGAACCCGGAGAGCGCCGCGATCCGTCCCGCCTTGCCCGCCGCTTCGAGCGCCTCGACCGAATCGATGCCCATCTCGTCCCACAGCCGGCGCGCCTTCTTGGGGCCCAGTCCGGGGAGGCGCATGATCTCGATCAGGGCGCGGGGGAACTGGGCGAGGAGCTCGTCCCGGTAGGCGAGGGTGCCGGTCGTCACCATCTCCTTGATGTGGTTCGCCATCTCCTTGCCGATCCCCGGCAGCTGGGTGAGCGGCGACCCCTGCTCGACCAGCCGGCCGAGCGGCACGGTCTGCACCTCGACCGTCCGCACGGCGTTCCGGTAGGCGCGGATGCGGAACGTATTCTCTCCCTGGATCTCCAGGATGTCGGCCACCTCGGCCAGGGTACGGGCGATCTCGACATTGTCCACGGTCGGCTCCTCTCGGCGGTGTTGGCGGCGTGGTGCCGGTGCGATTCTACTTGTCTCCCGCCGGTGGTACGCTCTCTCCTGCCAGAAAGAGGAGGATACGATGACCGGGAGCACTGTCCGTAGGATCGTCGTGAGCGCCCTGGCCGGGCTGGCCCTGGTCGCCGGAGCGGCGGAGGCCCAGCAGCGGGTCACTCTGCGCGCCCTGTACGGGAACGTCACCAGCCTGTCGGGGACCACCTCGTTGGCGCTGCCGGACGTCTTCGCCTACGACCTCGCCGAGAAGAAGCAGTGGTACGGGCTCGATCTCGACCTCCACGTCTCCCCCGGGCTCAGCCTGGACCTGACCGCGTCCCGGGGGAAGATCGAGGAGACCCTCACCGTCTTCCCACCGCAGCAGTCCGCCGTCGTCCTCCGGCACACCGGGACCCTGCGGCACGACACCCTCTCCCTCCTCATCCATCCCGTCCCCGGCCAGTGGGTGGACTTCTATTTCGGCCCGAGCTACGGACAGGCCCACTACGACCGTTCCCTCGCCTCCAGCGAGTCGGAGACCGCGGTGGGCGGCAAGGTGGGGCTCGACCTCCATCTCGGCGAGAGCGGCTGGCTCGTCGGCGCCCAGCTCACCGTGCTCACCAGCGGCCTCCGAATCGTCGACGGGGAGCCCAAGCACAACGTGCGGTACTCCGTGCTGGGGGCGGGGGTGGGGTACCGGTTCTAGATTTTCCCTGGGAGCGCCGGCGTCCCGCCGGCTTCTTTTTCCTCCGCCCGGCCGGCGAGGACGCCAGCGCAGGGGGTCGTCAGTCGACCAGGCGATGCAGAACGGCCGGGCGGGGGTCGGCGAGGTCAGCAAGCACCTGAAGACCGGCACCATGGGGGAGATCTACCACTACCTGAACGCTCCAGAAACCCTCGCCGCGAGCCATCGCCCTACCTCTACTTCGCCCAGTCGGCACTGCCGAGAATCCGAAGGGGGCTGAGGTGCTGGCCGGCTGGGCGGAACCTGCTGATCTACGGCAACCTGGTGCGGCTCATCGACTCGCCCAAGGAGCGCATCTTCCTCCTTATCGGCCAGGGGCACGCCAAGCTGCTCTCCGAGTACGTGGCCGAGTCGCCGAACCTGCGTCTGGAGGCCGTGGGGAAGTTTCTGCCCTGAGGTGGCACCCAGCGCGTCGCCTATACGGCGACGCACTTGGTGGTTATAATAACCACCGTGAAGAGTGGGGAGGTGATCAAGAGACTTGAAGCCGACGGCTGGACTCTCGCGCGGATCAAGGGTTCGCACCACCAGTTCACTCATGCCAACAAACCGGGGCTGGTTACGGTTCCCCATCCGCGTAAAGACATCCCACTGCCTACGCTGCGCAGCATCTATCGGCAGGCTGGTTGGCCCTGGAGGTAAGTCATGCGTTTCGCTCTAGCGCTCCACACGGACGATGGTGTCAAGTACGGAGTCACGGTTCCCGATCTGCCGGGGTGCTTCTCGGCGGGCGATTCCTTTGACGAGGCGGTCGAGATGGCCCGCGAGGCGATCGACGCTCACTGTGAGCTCTTGGCGGAGAAGGGTCTGGATATCCCGTCTCCTCGCCCCCTGGCGGAGCATCAGGCCAATCCCGATCTGGCGGGTGCGGTGTGGGTCGTCGTCGACGTGGACATCGATAAATATTTGGGGCGCGCCGAGAAGGTCAACATCACGGTACCCGCTCGCCTGCTCCACCGTATCGACGAATACGCCAAGCGGCACGGCGAAACCCGCTCGGGCTTCCTGACGCGCGCGGCGGTTCAGGCGATGGGGGGGACGCGGTAGCGTCCCCAAAGAACGCTCGGGAGATCTTGCTACTCTAGCTTTTCCATCATGACTTCAAGGGCACCCAACCGGATGCCCGTCGAGATCCATTGGTCACCGGACACGTTGACGGTCACCTCGAGGAAGGTATCGGACTGAGCGATGTAGTCGGCCGGCAGGTCATAGGCGTAGACGAAGAGCTCCAAGCCCTCGCGAACAATCTCTGCCTTGGTCGGTCCGTAGACGAGGCGCCCAGCATGGCGGAGCTGGTAGAAGCATTCGTAGCGGCCGCTGTGGACGCGCAATCGAAGAATCTCGACGAACTTGTCAGGCAGCAGCTTGATCTTGAAGCTAATTCTGCGCCAACGGCTGACGGTCAGCGCCAGATCGACAAGGGCTCCCAGCCGGTCGGCCGGATTCATCTTGACGTGCTGACGCTGCTCGTTGATCTTGTTGGGATAGTCGACGCCGTCTTCTCGGACTTCGAGGACAATGGGCTTTTTCAGAGACTCGGCGTGCTTGATCTCATCGACGACCCAATCGCTGGTGGTCCAAGTTGCATCTTGATTACTGATCTTCCTGGTGGTGAAGAACAGGGTCGCGTCGGCTGCAGCGATCAGGTCCTTGACGCTGCTGGTGATGACCTGGCCTTGTACCTCCTTGCCGGTGACGACCTCGATACCATAGGACCGAATCAGAGGAAGGGCAAAATCTTCGACCCAAGTTGCTTCGTATGCCCAACCGACGAAGATCTTCATGCCAGCCTCATTTGCCCTACCGGACCGCGTGTCTGCATCGGACGAGCCGCATGAAATATAGCCACGGATTACGAGAACAACTTGGTCGTATCTAGGATCAGTACCTTTGCACCCCGTTCCTTCGCCCGACTAACGAGATCGCCGGTTCCTCCCGGCCCATCTCCCTCCTGGCCGTTCCAAAGAGCGATCAGAGTGACGTGCTCGCCGCCTAGGGCGAGGGCGTTGTGGAGCATCCAGAGATTATTGCGCTGCCATATGGAGTAGTCCTTCTTCTCGGCGAGCCAGCTCGGCAGCTCCTTCGACTCGGCGAGCACGCGCACTGGGAGCGTCTCACTCAGCCGCTCGAAGCGCTTGACCCAGTTGCCCTCGGCCGGCGCCACGGACTCTCTGATGAACTGGTTGGCGGGAAGGGCGAGGAAGAGCCGAGTGGGGATGCCGAGGTTGGCGCAGATCTCATGGAAGAGGATGTCGCCGCCGCTCGCGCCGCCGGCGATTCCTAGGCCTACGCCGCCCGGCCGCTTGCGCTCGGCCTCGATCGCCTCCTGGATCACCTGCCGTGCCACTCCCTCCTTGTCGGACGGGAAGCGCGGTTTCTCGCGCTTCGGCGTGTCGATCATGTGGCCGGTGAAGAGGAGGACCCGAGGCGGCTCGCTCTTGGCCTCCGGGATGCCGTCCAGCTCGAGGCCGGTGACCGTCGCTGCCGCCTGGACATTGGCGGTCAAGATTCCCAGGTCGCGGTAGATCTGCAGTTGGTCGCGCACCGCTCCCAGATTGAAGATGGACACGTCGGCGAGCGCCTTCCTGTAGGCATCCGCCACCCGTGGCGGGCGCTTCGAGGTAAGACAGAGGAGATCAGCGGCGCTGATCTCCACCCAGGGATCTTTGGTCTCCTCGCGCGCCAGCCGGGTCCGCGCTGCCTCGACCGCTATCTCGACAGCGGCGGCGATCTTCTGCCGGCGCTCTCGCCGCTCCTCGAGAACGCTCTCGGCATCCCGCTCGCGCTCGAAACGCTCACCCCAGACCTCGGGTAGGAGCCCGGCCAGCTCGGTCTGGATCGTCAGCATCGCGAGGGCGTTGAGGCCCGGATAAAACCCGTTCAAGTCAACTTCGAAGCCTCTGCTGTAGGCAGCGAAGGACTCCTCTAGGAAGGGCGAGCGCAGAGCCTTCTCGCGCCGCTGCCGCAGCGCCGGCTCCTCCATGCCCGCGGGTGCCTGGCTCCAATCGGACTTCCAGTGGGTCTTCGCGTTCCGGGCGAGCAGTGCATGGGCCTCGGCGCGCTGACTCGGTATCAGGTACCTGAATTCAAGGGCGCGCCGCACGGCCTGATCCGAACGGATAAGGTCATCCAGGCGTTGATATATCGTCCCGAGAAGAAAGTTGGCCTCGAGGTCTAGGGGATCGATCCGGCGGATCGCTTCCCAGGTTGCCCGTGCGCCCTGATAGGCCTTGAGAGCGAATTGGGCGCGGCCCACTACCCGCAATCCCTTGCTCTCCCACTCGAATCCCTCCGTTTCCGCCGCGAGCATGCCTAGGTCGCCCTTCTCTCCCCCTGCCTTCGCGCGATCGACGTCTTCATGGAAGCCGCGCGGGACGGCGAGGAAGCTCGAAGGGGATGGTTCTTGTAGCTCCGGCAGCCACTGGAAGACTGGGCTGTCCTGGTCATCGGAGGCTAGCGTCTGGCGCAGGGCCTCTGTCAGGGCAGGAAGACTCGCAGCCGGTTCGTCCTTGTCATAGGTGAGATAGCGGTAGGTCTGGAGGTCAAAGGGGTAATCGTCCTGTCGAGTTCGCAGGAGGAAGGTGCGCTTCTTGCGCAGTGCATGGCGGATCCCCAATTCATAGAAGACATTGGCATTGTGGATCGATAGATCAGCAATTACCAATTCGGCAGTTAGCAGCCGCTGAAACATGGCATAGTGAATATTTCCCTGCCTGAGAATCTCGGCCGTGGTTCTGCCTGTCACTCCTAACCCACTCAGTGCTGGATCGATCAGCTCTTTTTCGACCCGATCGAAATCGATCCCCTGCTTCACCCCGAACGGCCGGATGATGAATGCGCGCATGGCGGTACCTCAGCTCAGACGAACGTTCCGAAGTGCTCGATCTTGACCTCGTCGCCGACCTTTTGCCCGACCCGGCGAAGGTCGGGGATGAACTGCACCGAATCGAGCTTGCTCACCTGTTCCGGCTTGACGTCCTGGAGGCCCATGGCGTCCAAACCGGCGCGGGTCAGCTCGGCGTTGTAGCGGGCGTAGAGGAAGGCGCGGCCGCTGTCCTGGGAAAGCGGGAGGACCTGGCCCGCCACGTCGCGCGGGATGAGGTCGCCCACCTCGCGGTCGATGGGGGCGCCGTAGACGCAGCGGCCCACCGTCCGGCAGTTGATGTCCTGGTCGACCAGGGCGCCGTACATGAGGGCGCCGGGCAGGCCGGCGAGGTTCGAGACGGCGTTCTTCTCCGGGGAGAGGATGTCGCCGTCGAGCGTCGGGGCGGCGCCGGTGCCCACCGAGATCAGGAGGAGCTTCCTCTCGCCGGTCTTCCAGCCCAGCTTGTAGGGCGCCAGGGTCGCCATCCGGTAGAGGAGGAAGGCGGGGTTGTTGTAGGGAGTCACCCCGCCGTCCACGAAGACGAAGGTCTTCGCCGGATCGTTGGGGTCCCACGGCAGCACCTCGGGGGGGAAGAAGATCGGCGCCGCGGTGCTGGCGCGCACCAGCCGCCAGAGGGGGATCTGGAGGTTGCAGTCCTTGCGGTCCCGTTGGTTGTACTTGGCGAGCGGGTTGCTGGAGACCGGCCAGGGGGAGTCGGTGGTGACGTTGCGGGTCACCGCGAGGAAGAGGCAGCAGAGGTCCTCCGGGGAGAGGGTGGTTTTCTCCCCGAACGTCTTCTGCAGCTCCTTGGCCAGGGGCTCGGACTTGTAGAGGGTCTTCCACCGTTGGAGGAGGAAGGCCTTGTCGAACATGGCCGGTCCGGTCTGCTGGTAGAAGGTGAGGAGCTCCTGGGCCGACATGCCACGCGCCAGGCCCGCCGCGATGATCGCGCCGGTGCTGGTACCGGCGATGTAGTCGAAAAACTGGCAGAGCCGGAAGGCGCTCCCCTTGCCGGTCGCCTGGGCGAGCAGGCTCTCGATCTTCGCCAAGACCTCCAGGGTCATGATGCCGCGGATGCCGCCGCCATCCAGGGCGAGGAGCTTTCGCGGGCGCTCGGTCTCGTACCGTTCTGCCAGGGGACCCCATACGGACATGTCGTTTCCTCCTCGTCGAAGCCAGTCCAGAGCGCCCATCGTAGCCGCGGGGCGGGGCGGGGGTCAAAAGCTGGGTGGCTATAGGGTGGGGGGATCAGAGGGCTGGTGGCACAAGCGGGGGCGAACGCGTAAGCTCCCGCCATGAACGTCATGCGTTGGGCGCTGGGCCTCTTCTTCATCATAGCGGGGATCGCCCACTTCGTGCGGCCCGACGTCTACCTGAAGATCATGCCGCCCTACCTGCCGTGGCACCGCGGGCTGGTCTTCCTGAGCGGGGTGGCCGAGGTGGTCCTGGGCGCCCTGGTCCTCGTCCCGCGCTGCACCGTCCCGGCCGCCTGGGGGCTCATCGCGCTCCTCGTCGCGGTGTTCCCCGCCAACCTCTACATGGCCCAGAACCCGGGGCTCTTCCCCAAGCTCAGCCCCACCCTCCTGTGGCTCCGGCTGCCGCTCCAGGCGGTGCTCATCGGGTGGGCGTACTGGGTGGCTCGGGGCGGCGGGTAGCGCTCTTCGGTAGGAGGAGCCCGAGCAGCGTGTCGTAGATCCGGCTGGAGCGCAACGCCTTCCATGCCTTGAAGGCGGAGAGCGCCAGCACGGCGATGAATGCAAACAAGAGAGGCGTGAAGAGAGGACCCTCGGGCTTATCGAAATCGATAGCCCCCAGCGATGGCCATAGCCAGTGTAGGCACATTCCCGTGAGGATCGTCAGCGGGAAGGGGAGGGCGAGGCCACCCCAGATGAGAGCCACCGCCAATGGGATGTCGACACGCCGCCGGCGCTGGTTCACGGTTGCGCTCTGTTCGATGAACTCCTGGAAACCTGCCCCGCGGAGCAACTCGTTGCGCGCCTCGTGCGCATACGACAGCTCCCGGCTCAACTCATTCGGCAGAAGATGCACAGGTCTCCTGCCGCTCCTCTCCCACTCCTCCTTGGCCTTTCGCACCCGCTGATAGAGCTCGATCGACTGCGGATCGCGCAGGGTTGGAACGTCCGTAGGCGGAGCCTCGGCGCGCAGGTACTTTGCCTTGTAGTCCAAGCGCTGCGGCTCGGGGATGCGGCGGATCTCCCCGATCTCGTCGTTGGTGAGATGGCCGACCAGCGTCTCGACGTCGCTCAAGAGGGTCTTGTCCGACTCCGGGCTGTCGCCGAAGACGGTGAGGATCTCCTCGTACGCATAGTAAGAGTGGTAGAGAACCTCGGATTTCCGCCAGTAGCGGTCCCGGCGGCCGGAGTCGAGGTGGCTCGGATACTTGGCGAACGTCTTGCGCGCGTAGTCGCGGCTGGCGTCGAGTTTGTCTTTTTCCGACAGGTCGACCCGCATGAGGACCGGGAAGACCTGCAGCTCCCGCTTCCCGCGTTGCTCCAGGACCGCTTCGACGACCGCCGCCGCGCCCCGGATGCTCTGGTTGTTGCAGGTGAAGCAGACGACCAGCTGGTCCGGCATCTGAACCGTGCAGATCCCTGAGGTGTCGCTGACGCCGGTCCGGCTGTCGATAAGGACGAAGTCGTATTCGCGCCGCAGCCGTTTGCGGACCGTTTCGAGCAGGACTCCGCCACGCAGGCGAGTGTAGAAATTCTCCCAGTTGAAAGCGTTGACCCGCGCCGCATACTCCGGCCCCTGGCGCCCGGCGGGGACGAAGTCGAGGCACCCGTCGCCAAAGTCGTAGTCGAGGCCGACAGTGTAGGGAGTGAGGTCGGATGCGCTCTCGGCCCAGGTCGTCTCCCCCGGGGTTCCCTCTGTGTCCGGCGGAGTGACGGTGTCCATGGCGAAGTCCCAGACGAAATCGATCAGCCCCTCGGTCGAGGTCAGGTCCGGATCGATCAGGAGGGGATGGAAGTAGCGATGGAGCCCGGGAGCCTCCAGGTCCCAGTCGATCATCAGGACCTTCTTCTCGTGGCTGGCGAGAATGAAGGCCACGTTGGCGAGTGCCATCGAGCGCCCGGTCCCTCCCTTGTAGGAGTAGAAGGTGATGATCCTGCCCTCGCGCTCGCTCACGTCAGGTTCCCTTGCCCGGCACGCGGAGGAGCGGCCGCTCGGTCGGTCCCTCCCCTTCCGCCACCCGGTGGATCTGCCCGTTCTCCACAGTCCGCTGCTGGAGGCCGAGGAGAATCCGCGAGAGGCCTTCGCGCAGTGCCTTGCCCGAACCGACGATCTCCAGGAGGCGTGCCCGGCTGCGCTGACCGAATTGCAGCCAGCTTTCGAGGTCGCTCCGCGCCGCCGCCGCGCCACCGACCTGTTCGTCGTAGGTGACGAGGAGGCCGCAGACGATCTCGGCGTCGTCGAGGAGGGAGGCGAGGGCCTCCCGCCCGGCTGGCACGGCGAGGAACGGAAGATCGAGGATCACGATGGGCAGCACGTTCCGCTGTCGGAGGTCGAGGAGGAGGGCGCGGAGATCCGGCGCCGCGGCTACTCTTTGATAGGCATAGGAAGGTCCGACCACGGCCTCAAGGAGACTCCGGATCTCGGCCACGGACTCGGCGCCAAAAGGCTTCCACGGCCAGGGATCGCTCGCCACAGCTCCCGCTGGAGCCGCCGCGGCCGGGGCGGAATCGCCCAAGAACAGGAACTGCGCCAGGCGAGGTCCCTCGGTGATCGCGAGGGTCGCGACGGTCGGGGGGGGAGCAGCGGTCTCGAAGGCGCTGCGGACCCGCTCCAGGTTCGGCAGCTCGGGGTGGGGAGGAAGCGGATCTTCCTCGGCCAGGGCGATGATGCGCTTGGCGAGGGCGTCGACGAACAGGGTATAGGCCTTGCGGCGGTTCTTCGCCATGATGCTCAGGCCGTGCTCCAGGTACTCGGCGGGGAAGTCCTTGTGCTCGTAATGGATGTGCCCGACGGGCGCGGGCGGCAGCTGATAGCGGGCGAGCCAGGCCTTGGAGAGCCAGAAGACGGGGGTGATCTTCTCCGCCTCGCCCACAGCCGGGCGCCGGTATTGGCGGCGATCGAGGAAGACCTGGATCTCCTTCCCGCAGTAGGGACGCGAGAAATACCATTTCGAATAGACCGCCACCAGGACCCGGCTGATCTGGAGCGCCCGGGCCAACACCTCCGGCCAGTTGTCGCCGGGCTCCATGTCCTCGAGGTCGCGGAAGCTCACCTCTTCGGCGCCCGCCAGGCGCTTCACCTCCTGGACCAGGTCCTGGAAGAACCGCTTGAGATAGGGGTCCAGGTCGTTTCGCGCATAGCTGAAGAAGAAGTAAGGGCCTGTTTGGACAGGCGCGTCAGGGATGCCCATGCTGCTTTCTATATCACGCGCTTGCCCTTTCCTCGCGCCGCACCAGCTGCCCACACGCCCCCTGCACGTCGCGGCTGCGGCTGCGCCGCACGCTGATGAAGCAGCCGTGCTGGCGCAGGCGGGCGGCGAAGGCCTGGAGGCGCGCCTCGGCGGGCTCGCGGAACTCCGTGTGGGCGTGCTCGTTCAAAGGGATGAGGTTGACGTTGTGCCGGCGGCGCAGGTCGCCCAGCCAGGCGGCCAGGCGATCGGCGTCCGCTTCCGTGTCGTTCACCCCGGCCAGGAGCACGTACTCGAAGAGGAAGCGCTCGCCGGGCTTCAAGTCCCAGGCGTCGAGCGCCTGGCGCAGGCGGGCGAGGTTCCAGGCCCGGTTGACCGGCATGGTGGCGGAGCGGGCGGCGTCGGTCGTGGCGTTGACCGAAATCGCGAGCTGCGGCCGGGGCTCCATTTTCGCCAGCTTCTCCAGCCCGGAGACCAGGCCGGCGGTCGAGACCGTGATGCGGCGCGCCGAGAGGCCGGCGCCCTCGGGGTGGCAGAGGACGGTGATCGCCCGGTGGACGTGGTCGAGGTTGTGGAGCGGCTCGCCCATCCCCATGAAGACGAGATGGAGCCGCTCGCCGTTGTCCGGCCCCAGGTGGTGGTGGAGGGCCAGGACCTGGCCCACGATCTCGCCCGCCGTCAGGTTCCGCACGATGCCCATGGCGCCGGTGGCGCAGAAGGTGCAGCCCAGGGCGCACCCCACCTGGCTCGACACGCAGCAGGTGACCCGCGGATCGCCGTCCCGCCGCGGCATGTGGACCGCCTCGATCCGCTGGCCGTCCGAGAGGCCCAGAACGAGCCGGGTGGCGCCGTCCTCCGAGAGATGGCGTTCGAGGATCGTGGGGAGCGCGAGGTCGGTCTCGGCGTCCAGCCAGGAGCGGATCGGCCGGGAGAGGAAGGGGCGGCCCTCCCGCCAGGTGCGGACCCGCTGCAGCCGCGCCCAGACGTGCTCCGGCCGCCCGGGGCAGCGGCCGGCGGCGAAATCCCCGGGCAGGAGCGCCCAGGCGGAGGGCCGGCCCTCCCGCTCGGGGGCGCGGCGATCCCACGGGTGGGCGGGGGCGAGGGCGGACATCCCGGGGAGTGTAGCGGATCAGGCGAGCGGGCAGGTTCAGCCGGAAAGGAAGGAGCTCCAGGGGCGAATCCCACGACTCGAAAGCGGGAATACACCTTCCGCGGCTTGGGATACACCAAAAGGGCTCGGATTGGGGGAGCTTGAGACTGGATCTACCGGCTTCTCATTCTGATGGGGGGAGCTACAGGACGTTTGTACACAGATCCAACGTCGGGATACACCTATTCATTCCAGGGATACACCATTTCAAAAGCTGGATACACATTTACGAGTCCGAGCTGGGAGAATCAGGAGTGGAGAGGGGCAGATGCGGGGTGGAAATCGGTCGATCCGGAACTGGGATGCGCATTTTGGCCGTCGGGATACACATTTCGGCTTCGCGTAGCGCGTCTGAGGGCTGGATCTCTGCCTGGCACGGGGGAGGCCGCCTATACTGCGCCCCATGGACGAGAGGGCTGAGCCCCCCTTCACCCCCTACGACGAGCGCTGCGCCGAGGTCTACGACGCGTGGTTCACCGCCCACGAGGCGGCGGCGATCGAGGTCCTGGCGGAGCTGGCCCAGGGCGGGCCGGCTCTGGAGCTGG
>DASQPA010000056.1:0-8222 GCA_035644215.1 Thermoanaerobaculia bacterium | reverse complement strand
GACCGGCTCGAAGGGCGCGGCCCGGCGAGCCGGGGCGGCGGCGAGGAGCAGGACGGCGGCGGCGAGGGCCGGGGTCAAGCCCAGCGCCATCCGGAGTCGGGATCTCTGCATCGGTCTGGCCTCCTTGTCGAGGATCGTTCGCATGGCTGCGCGGCAGACTGTAACACCTGGACGCGGGGAGAGGCAGGTGGTCGTAGTATCCTATGCAGGATGGACCGCTCTCTCCGCCGGCTCCTCGCCACCGCCCTGTTTGCGACCGGGCTCTCGGTGCCCACCCTGGCCACCGCGGCGCCTGCCACGGCCGCCGTCCCGGTGCGCCTGCTCGCCCCGGCCGAGGGGACGGTCCTCCAGGGCGGAGCGACGGCGGTCCTCGCATGGGCGCCGCGGCCCGGCCTGCGGGGGGAGTGGGAGGAGTGGGAAGCCTTCTTCTCGCTCGACGGCGGAGCGACCTACCCCTTCCGCCTCACGCCGCACCTCGACCGCGACCTGCGCCGGGTGAGCTTCAAGGTCCCCCGGTTCCCCACCCGGCAGGGGCGTCTCCTCCTGCGCGTCGGCGACGAGCGCCGGGAGCAGGTCTTCGAGCTGCCGCAGAATTTCACCATTACCGTCCCCCCCGGGCGGGTGGGGCAGTTCCTCGACCTCCAGCAGAGAGAGTGGCGGCGGGGTGAGCCGGCCCGTCCCGGCGAGGCGGGGGTCGTCGCCTGGGTCGAGGGTCCCCGCCAGGGCGGACCGCTGCGGGAGGTCGTGGCCGCGGAGCCCCCCCAGGCCGGGCCTGGCGTGGTCGTCCCGGCCGAGACCTCGCTGCCGCCCGCCGTCGCCTCCCCGGCTCCCCCTTCCGGGGCGCCCGCCGCCGATCCCGGCCTCCGCGCGCCTCCACCGTCTTTCCGTCTCGCCTCGGCCGCCCGCCTGCGGACCCCCCGTCCCGGTACGGCCGACCTCCTTCTCCTCCTCACGCGCCAGAACGAATAGACCGCGGCCGCTCGCGCGTGCCGCCGTGCCGCCTGCGGGCCCTCCTGGGCTCGCGGGTGGATCTTCGTTTCCGCCCTTGAGGAGGAGAAAAAACGATGTTCCTCAGTCAGGTCAGCCTGTCGTCTACCACCACCGACCCCGAGCTCCGGCGCCGGGTCGACAACCTCTACCGCCTGCACCAGGCGATCTGGGCGCTCTTTGCCGACGGCCCGGGTCGCCAGCGCGACTTCCTCTACCGTTTCGACCAGGAGAGCGGGCAGCCGCGGATCTTCTGCCTCTCGGCGCGGGCCCCTCGGGAGGCTCCGGCACTCTTCCGGGTCGAATCCCGGCCCTTCGACCCGGATCTCCAGGCCGGTCAGCGTTTGCGCTTCACCTTGCGCGCCAACCCCGTGGTCAACCGCCAGGGCGCCCGCCACGACGTGGTCATGGACGCGCGCTGGGAGCTCAAGAGCCGCGGCGTGCCGGAGCGGGAGATTCCTACCTTCTCCCAGCTCGCCCAGGAGCGGGGGACCGCCTGGCTCCTGGAGCGGGCCGGAAGGCACGGCTTCGCCGTCGAGCCGGAGGCGGTGCGGGTCGAGCGCTACGCTTCGCTCGATCTGACCAAGCCGAACGGCACCCGGGTCCGCCTGGGCACCTGCGACTTCGCCGGCACCCTCACGGTGACCGACGAGGCCCTCTTTCGCCAGGCTCTAAAGCAGGGCATCGGCCCGGCCAAGGGTTTCGGCTGCGGCTTGCTGCTCTGCGAGCGGGCCGAAGCGTAGAGGGGCAGACCGCCTTCCGGTCCCCGGTCGGGCTGCCGGGGACCGGAACGAGCTTGGGGCCGTCGTGTGCCGCCGCCCTCGCTAGGGCCCCACGGCATGGAGAGGGGCCGCTCGCTTTCGGTTGGGGGCGTTCGGTCGAGAATGGGGCAGCTCGGACTCCGAGAGGGGCGCACCTGGCCTGGATCTGCACATTTCCCGCTCGATCTGCCCGCTCCGGCTCTGGATCTCCCCATTTCTCGTTTCGGTTGCCCCACTTCTGGCGCGTAGCTCCCCTCTTTTTCTCAGAATCCCCCTACTTCTGCTTGCAATCCCCCCATTTCTGGCGCCGGTTCCCCCATTTCCAGTTTGAAGCTCCCCATCTTTCGCCGTATCTTCCCATCTCTGATTCGTAGCTCCCCCATTCTGTTCCGTAGTTCTCCTTAATCCGATGTGGAGATTCCATTTCCGTCGAATGGAGCACGCCGGCCTGGGGGAGGGCGGTAGAGACGCGCCCAGGTCCTGAACGATATCGACCCGCAGGCCACGGGGACCGCGGGCCGTCTCCGCCGGGGCTACGCCCGCCACGGGGACGGCGCCTGGACGGGCCGCCCAGTTGTGCTAGTATCCCCTTAGAAAAAGGGAAGAGCAATTGCATAAGTCCGGCGGCGATCGGACCAAGGGAGTCGCTATGAAAAGAGCCCTGCTGTGCTCGATCCTGTGCCTGCTCTCGTCCGCGGCGAGCCGCGCCCAGTCCACTGCCAACCCGTTCGTCTACGTCGACGCCAACGACCAGCGCCAAGCCTGCCTGGGCATCGCCGGCCGGGACACCAGCCCCTGCGGCAGCGTGAGCGACTTCAACGACCGCCAGATGTGCTCCGGGCTCGCGGCCAGCAGCCAGACCCCCTGCTTGTCGATGACCAACCGCAACCTTCAGCTCACCTGCTTCGGCCTGGCCTTCGCGCCGAACTTCCCCTCGAACTGCCGCGACATCACGGACGCCGGTCTGCGGGACTTCTGCTTCTCGGCCGCGAGCTGGGGGGACCAGGGCACCTGCTCGCTCGTGAGCGATGCCGCGGACCACGCGCTCTGCCAGGCCCTCACCTTCCGCGACTCCTCGTACTGCGCGGCGATCGCGAACGCCAACGATCGCCAGTTCTGCCTTGCGGTCTCGGTGCACGACAACTCGTTCTGCGCGGCGATCGCGGCGGCTCCCGGCGCCGGGGGTCCCTACACGGTGAACGAGGGAGGCTCCGTCGTCGTCACGGCGTCCGGCGGCGTCAGCTACAGCTGGGATCTCGACAACGACGGCTCGTTCGAGACGCCGGGGCAGAGCGCCACCTTCTCGGCCGCGGCTCTCGACGGGCCGGGCAGCCGGACGATCAGCGTCCAGGTGACCGCCAGCGACGGCCAGACGACCACCGCCCAAGCCACCGTGAACATCACGAACGTGGCGCCAACCGCGACGTTCAACGCCCCTTCGTCGGCCAGCCCAGGCGGCCCGATCCAGCTCTCGCTCACCGCGCCGATCGACGTCGCGGCGGATCTCCCGACTCTCCAATACGCCTTCGACTGCGGCAGCGGCTCTGGAGCGTTCGGCGGCAGCAGCACGGCCGCTTGCGTGGCTCCCAACACCGGCACGGTCGCGGTGCGCGGACAGGTGCGCGACAAGGATGGCGGGGTCAACAGCTACTCCGCCACGGTGACGATCACCGGTCCCTCGGTGACTCCCGATCCGTTCGCGGCGCCTGCGCGCAACGACACGACGTTCGTGGTCGACCAGGGATCCGGCCTCGACACGGGGTGCTTCTCGAGCGGCGACCACTCGTTGATCATCAACATCCCGGTGACCCGGGTCGTCGGCGAAAAGTTCAGCCTCGTCGGCTACGGCTTGATGCAGGCGACCGCGACCCTGAGGCTGCCGGCCTTTGACGTCGATTTTGCCGGCGGCAGCGGCATCAACCCCGAGCGTGATCGGGTGTACTTCAACGAGAAGCTCGTGCCCGCGCAATTTCTGACCGGACAAAGCGACGGCTGGGCACTGAACACGTTTGCGATCGACAGCACATGGATCAACTTTCCCCCCGATCCGGGCGATGGCCACATGCCCGCACCGGCGATGAACACCGTGCGCATCGACATCGACACCGGAAACACCGAGATCCCTTCGTGCACGTCGGTGGACTGGGCCGCTCTCTCGATCCGTGTGGCTCACCCCGTATTGCTCGTCCATGGGTTCAACAGTAGCCAGGACATCTGGAATGCGGTATGGACCAACAAAGATGCGGGGAGAGTCCCTCCTTCAGGTCAACTTGACCTCCTGGGTTTGCCGGCTGCGACGACGAACGTCGGAGGGTTCTCAACCATTCATGATAATGCTCAACGCGTTGGAGCACGCGTCGAGGGCCTGCGTCGCAGGTGGGGGGTTGATCAACTGAACATTGTGGCGCACAGCAAGGGGGGACTGGATTCCCGCGAGTATATTGAAGGTAACAACACCATAGGCGCGCTGTTACAGATCGGCTCTCCGAACTTCGGGACGCCGATCGCAACTCTGGGACACATCGCCACGTTTATCGGCGGCGACATTTTTGCGCCCGCGATCCGGGAACTCACGGTCGAGAACATGACCCTCTACAATCTGTTCCACGGCCACAATCCGCGCACCTCGTACGTCTCCCTAGCAGGCGAGTACCGATATGGCGGGGCCTTCAGCTTCTTGATCAACGGCTTCTGGGACGTGGTGTTCCAAGGGGCGAATGACTTGGTCGTCCCTGCATGGTCCGTGCGCGGCCTGGGATATGCGCAGCACCTGACGTACAAGTCCCATGGTGGCAATCACCAAGCGAGGCATACCGCGGAAGCAGGCTCCGTCGACATCTACAACCAGCTGGCGCCGTTCCTCAAGCTCCAGGCCGGCTCCCCTAATCTGTCGCTTGCACCACCTGCACTAGGGAGCACGGCGACTCTCAAAGTGGCGTCTGAGCAGGACGAATTGAGCGCGGAAGTCAGCACGACCAAGACCAGCGCCGATACGATCGCACCGGGCCAAGCGCAGGTCCATACCCTTTACGTAGACGACTCACAGCCGATCGCCTTGACGTTGTTGCATGGCGCGGGAGAGCTGAACCTGAGCATAGTCTCACCGTCGGGCGTCCGTTTCGACGCCAGTGTTCCGGAGGACGATCCGAACGTTCATTTTGATAGCCTCGTGGGCGGTGATCTGCAGACCCAGATGTATGTCGTCAACGCCCCCGAGATCGGGACTTGGACCCTTGAGGTCTCCGCGCCCGCGACGGAATCGGGACCGCAGACCTATGCCCTGACCGGACTGCTTCCCGCCTCGCCGATCCGCTTGGAGGCGACCACCGACCGGCCCAGTTATCACCGAGGGGACCCGATCGTCGTTCGCGCAAGCCTGGCGAATCAGGGCGCGCCCTTGGCAGGTGCGTGGGTTGTTGCAAAGGTCCGCCAGGGAGATCAGAGCCCGACTGACCTGACCCTCGTGGACGACGGCACCGGCGACGATCTCCACGCGGGCGACGGCATCTACTCCGGCCGCTTCACGGCGACGGGACAGAAAGGGCTGTACGAGATCCTGGTCTCGGCCGCCGGTCCCGCGTCGGCGCCGTTCCACCGCGAACGGCTCCTCCAGACCACGGTCTCCGCGAGCACCTCGCGGCTCAACGGGACGTTCTCCGATCGCGGCGACGATACGGATTCCGACGGGCTGTTCGACGATCTGGAGGTCCAGGTCGGGATGGACGTCACGGCGTCCAGGCCGTATCGGATGCTGGGCGAGCTGGCGGACGCGAGCGGGCAACTGATCACGACGGCGACCGCGCTCGCCGATCTCGACCCGGGAACGGCCAGGGTCGCATTGCGCTTCGACGGCGCCACGGTCTATCAGCATGGCGCCGACGGCCCCTATCGGCTGCGGGTGGTCCGCGTGGCCGAGGACGACGGCTCGGGGATCCTGCCGCTCGACGAGCTCGTGAACGCCTACTCGACCGCAAGCTACGACCACGGGCAGTTCCAACATCCCGCGCTCGCCGCTCTCGGCCAGAACGTGACGACCGACGAGGATACGGCGGTCGATCTGACGCTCGGCGCCGAGAGCACCCAGCCGGGCGCGCTCAGCTTCAGCGTCGTCTCCGCGCCGTCGCACGGCGTCCTCAGCGGGACGGTTCCGCACCTGACCTATACGCCGGAGCCCAACTTCAACGGGCCTGACCTGCTCACGTTCAGCGTCAGTAACGGCACCACGGATTCGGAGGTCGCCTCGGTCTTCCTCACCGTCAACCCGGTGAACGATCCGCCGGCGATCAACCCGATCGCGGATGCGGTGATGGACGAAGGGACGACGGCGCGCCTGGCCGTCGTCGCTTCGGACGTCGACGGTGACGACCTGCGGCTGACCGCGACCGGACTGCCTGCATTCGCGGCTCTCACCGACAACGGCGACGGCACGGGAATGCTCCTTCTGACTCCGGGCTTCACTGCGGCCGGGACCTATCACGCAGCGGTGACCGTGAGCGACGGCACGACCACCACCACGGTCCCGTTCACGCTGACGGTCCGCAACGTGAACCGGCCGCCGGTGGCGGACGCGGGAGGACCCTACGCGGCGAACGAGGGCGCCGCGGTAACCCTCGACGCATCCCGCTCCGTCGATCCGGATGCGGACGGCGCCATCACGCGCTATGAGTGGGATCTCGACGGCGACGGCGCCTATGACGATGCCACTGGAGCAACGGTCACCACGACGTTCGGCGATCAGGGCACCTACCCCGTGGGCCTGCGGGTGACCGACGATCAAGGAGCTCAGGCGACGGTCACGGTGCAGGTTGCAGTGGCGAACGTCGCGCCGGCCGTGGGCTCGATCAGCGCGCCCGTTGCTCCCGTCGCGGTGGATACCACGGTCTCCGTCAACGCCGCCTTCACCGATCCTGGCTTGCGCGATACCCACACCGCGGTTTGGGACTGGAACGATGGCAGCACCTCAGCCGGCACGGTCCTCGAGAGCGCGAAGACGGTCAGCGGCACCCATGTCTACCAGACCGCCGGAGTGTACCGGATCCGGCTCACCGTGACGGACAAGGATGGCGCTGCGGGCATGGCGCTGAGCCAGCCTGTCGTCATCTATGATCCAAACGGCGGCTTTGTGACTGGCGGCGGCTGGTTGACTTCACCAGCGGGCGCTGATCCTGGCAACCCGGGCCTGACAGGACGGGCGAATTTCGGCTTCGTGTCCAGCTACCACGACGGCGCGAGTGTGCCGACCGGGCAGACCGACTTTGAATTTCGGCTTGCCAACCTGAGCTTCCACTCCACGACCTACCAATGGCTGGTCATCGCCGGCGCGCGTGCGCAGTACAAAGGCGTAGGACAGATCAACGGAGCGGGAAGCTATGGTCTCCTGATCACAGTGATCGACGGCCAAGTCGGCGGTGGCGGCGGCGTCGACAAGATCCGCGTCAAGATCTGGGATACGGCGAATGGCCGGGTCGTTTTTGACAGCCAGCCCGGTGCTCCTGATGACGCAAATCCCAGCACCGCTATTCAAGGTGGCGCTATCGTGGTCCACTCCCGATGAACGCTGCAATCCCTGCGCGGGTTGGAGCTTGCTTCTTAAGAGACTGGCCGGCCATCAACCTCGAAACTCCTCGGCGTGGTCGGTCACCCAGGCGCGGAACGTCCGGGCGGGAATTCCGGTGACCTCTTGGACCGTGGAAGTGACGAGGGCAGGCTGACCGAGAGCGGCAGCCCAGGCATTGAGCAGCATGGTCACGACGGGCGCGGGAGCGGCCAGCTCCCGATGCGCCTCTTCCGGCGACATCTCTTCATAGCGCAGCGGCCTGCCGATCACCTCGCCGATCGTGACCACCTGCTCGCGCTGATCGAGGGATTGGGGGCCGGTCAGCACGTAGTCCGCTTTGTCGTGCCCGTCCTCCAGGAGAGCGCGGACCGCCACCGCCGCAACGTCCCGCTCGTGGACGGGAGCCGTCGGAGCGGCGGCATAGGGCCAGCGCACGACGTCGCCGGCGCGGATCTGCGGCGCCCACCAGTGCAAGGCGTTGGCGGCGAACATTCCGGGCCGCAGGAACGTCCACTGGAGACCCGAAGCCTCGATCAGCCGCTCGATCTCCGCGTGCCGCGCGGCCATCGGATTGGGCTGCTGGAAGAACGGGTGCGGCGTCCGGTGCGGGGCGGAGAGGTAGACGATGCGCCGGGCCCGTTGCGCCATCCGGTCCACGGCGGCGGGGGCGGCGTCGACCGCGGCGGTCCAGACGAGGAACACCGCATCGATGCCGTCCAGGCATCCCTCCAGGGTCGCGGGAACGGTGAGGTCGCCCCGCACGACCTCGACTTCGGGCGGCAGGCCGGCGGCATCCGGGTTGCGAGACAGCGCGCGGACGGCGGCGCCCGTGGCCAGCAGTTGAGAGACGACCTGGCGGCCGACCCTTCCGGTGGCCCCGGTGACGAGGATCTTCTTCATGCGGCCCATCTTACAGG
>DASQPA010000055.1:0-12277 GCA_035644215.1 Thermoanaerobaculia bacterium | reverse complement strand
GGAGAAGGATAGCACCGCGGCCGGCCGTGGGATAATCCCCTCTCCCCATGCCCGCCCCTCCCACGCCAGCGCCCGCCCCCTCCATCCGCCGCCTCCAGTGGACCGGGGTGCTGCTCTTCCTCTTCATCCCCGTGGTGCTGGTCCTCTTCGTGCGCCACCCGGAGCCGGTCGGCCTGTCGCTCGCCGCCGGGGTCGCGCTCATGCTCGGCCACCGCTTCCTCGCCCGGCCCTACATGCTGCGGGCGGTGACGGCCAAGTGCCTGTGGTGCAACCGCGCCCTGCCCGCGGGGAGCGAGACGCTGGAGCTGGAGACGGGCAGCGGGCCTCTCCTCGCCCGCTGCTGCCCGGGTCACCGCGAGCCCGCGGCGCGCTTTTTCGCCTGGATCGACGCCTGGCGCCTGCCTCTGCGCGCCGGCATCTTCCTCCCTCTCCTCCTCCTCCTCGGGAGCCTGACGGCGGCGGCGCTCGGCCGGCCTCTCCTGGGGGTGCCCTTCTCTACGGTCCTCTTCAAGCTGATCGTGGGGGTGACGGTCAACGTCGCCGCCCTGGGCCCCTGGGTCGGCGCGGCGGTCGCGACAGGCGAGCGGGTGCGGGTCCCCTTCCCGGTCCACAACTTCTTCCTGCTCGGCGTCCGCACCCTTCTCTGGATCTTCCGCCTGGTCGGGATCGTGTGGATCGTCCAGAGCCTCTTCCACCTGGCCAGCCGCTGAGGCCTCAGGGCGTCGTGCTCGGGCACTCCCCCGTCGCCTTGAGCGATACCCCCGCCGCCCGGCGCAGGCAGTCGTTGGGATAGGACTTATTGTCGCAGCCGCAGACCGGATCCAGGCTCTGGGGGCAGATCTGGGGCTCGGCGGTGCAGCTCCCCGGGAGCTTGTCCGAGCAGGTGCCGGCCTTCCATTCGCAGAAACTGTTCTTCTCCGTGCACTCGGCGTCGCTCTTGCAGACCTTGGGCTGCTCGGTCGCGCCGCACTCCCCCTGTTTGGCCTCGCGCACCCCGGCCTTCAGGAGCTCGCACTCGTTGGCATAGGTGACACCGTCGCAGCCACAGACCTTGGGGCCGCGCTCGGGACAGGTCGAGGGCACGGCAACGCAGGTCCCGGCGAGGTCCGGGGTATTGCACTGCCCGGCGGGGAACTGGCAGGCCTGTCCGTCCGGGCACTTCAGGGCGGCGATACCGCCGCAGGTCGCGCCCTGGGCCTGGGCGTTCCGGGCATTCCCCAGCAGCAGGGCCACGGCGAGAAGGGCCAGAGACAGCGGGCGATGCGGATTCGAGACCATGGGGTACCTCCTTTGTCTCTGTAAAGAATCTGCAAATTCGATTCCCCCTTTCGCCTTCGGCCTGATAGGCTCGGTTCCAGAAGGGACGCTATGACCCCTCGCTCCGCGCCGGTGTCCGAGGAAAAGGACGATCTGCAGGTGGCGCCGGGTATCGGCGGCATCGGCGGCAAGCTCCTCCTCACCCTCTTTCTCTCCCCCTTCGTCCTGATCGGGGCGCTGTTCACGATCTCGTTTTTCCTGCAGACCTGCTTCGCCCTCTGGTCGTACGCCTGGCGGCCGATCCCCTGTACGATCCTGACCAGCACGGTCGACACGCATCCCGGTTCGAACGGCGGCGCCACCCACTACAACTTTCGGGTGAGCTACCGCTACATGTACGACGGGGTGCCGCACGTCGGCCGGCGCTACCGGCCGGGCTACGTCGGCAGCTCGGACATTGGGGACGCGCGCTCTTCATCCTGGCGGCGCTCCTCGTCACCGCGGCGGTCGGCATCCCGCTCCTCTTCGTCTGGTCGCCGCCCAGGGCCTGGGCGCTCGTCGGCTGGCTGGGCCGGGGATGGCTCGCCGGGCGGCGGATCGACGTGAGTTAGCTCAGTTCGCCGGTCGTCTGCGAGTGCCTCTCCAGAATCGCCGTGAAATCCACCCCCGCCGGCAGCGTCCCGAACGCCCGGCTGCCCTCCCCTGCCAGGCGGCTGGCGCAGAAGGCGTCGGCGACGGCGGAGGGGCTGTGGCGGACGAGGAGGGCACCCTGGAGCGCCAGGGCCAGCCGCTCGACCTGGCGCCGGGCCTGCCCTTCGATCTCGGCGCTCGCTGTGGAACGATCGAAGCCCGATAGATCACGTTTCAGATCCGCGACGTAAGCGTCGAGCCGCCGATCGGCTCCCCGGGCCTCGTCCACCTCGGCGAACAGAGCGGTGAGCGCCTCCGGGGTCTTCTGGATCGCGCGCAGGACGTCCAGGCACTGGACGTTGCCCGAGCCCTCCCAGATCGAGTTGAGGGGCGCCTCGCGGTAGAGGCGCGCGAGCGGCCACTCCTCGACGTAGCCGTTGCCGCCCAGGCATTCGAGCGCCTCGGCGGCGTGGACGGGCGCGCGCTTGGTGGTCCAGTACTTCAAGACCGCCGTCGCCAGGCGCCGGAAGGCGGCCGCAGCCTCTCCTCCCAACGCGGCCTCGTCGTAGGCGCGGGCGAGGCGCATCATGGCGACTGTCGCCGCCTCGGATTCAATCGCCAGGTCGGCGAGAACGTTCTGCATCAGCGGCTGGTCCACCAGGAGCCGTCCGAAGGCACTGCGGTGGCGGGCGTGATGGATCGCCCAGGCGGTACCGAACCGCAGGCCGGCGGCGGCTCCGATGACGCAGTCGAGCCGGGTGTGGTTCACCATCTCCAGGATGGTCGGCACGCCCCGCCCCTCCTCCCCCATCCGGTGCGCCCAGGCGGCATCGAATTCGACCTCAGAGGAGGCGTTCGAGCGGTTGCCGAGCTTGTCCTTCAGGCGCTGGAGGTGGAAGCGGTTGCGCTCTCCGTCCGGGGTGAAGCGGGGGAGGAGGAAACAGGTCAAGCCTCCCGGCGCCTGGGCGAGAACGAGGAAGGCGTCGCACATCGGCGCCGAGCAGAACCACTTGTGGCCGGTGAGCTCGTACTCCCCGTGATTCCCCAGTGGCCGCGCCACGGTGGTGTTGGCGCGCACGTCCGAGCCGCCCTGCTTCTCGGTCATCGCCATGCCGCAGAGGGCTCCCGCCTTCCCCGGTGCCGGTACCAGCCGCGAATCGTAGGAAGTCGAGGTGAGGCGCGGGATCCACTCCTCGGCGAGCTCCGGCGCGGCGCGCAGGGCCGCCACTCCGGAGTAGGTCATGGAGAGCGGACACCCCACCCCGGCCTCGATTTCGGCCAGGGTGAAAAAGAGCGCCGCCCGCGCCACGTGCGCCCCCGGCCGCGGCTCGCGCCAGGGCAGGGCGTGCAGGCCGTGCTCGACTCCCAGACCGAGGAGCGCATGCCAGGCGGGATGGAATTCGACCTCGTCGATCCGCCTGCCGTTGCGGTCGTGGGTTTTCAGGACCGGCCGGTTCTCGTTGGCGAGACATCCCCAGGCCACCGTCTCCGCCCGCCCGACGACCGCCCCGAACGCCACCGTCCTCTCCTCCGCCCACCCCGCCCCCTCCCGCCGTAGCGCCTCGACCAGCACCCGGTCGGAGGCGAAGACGTTCCAGTCCGCGAGCGGCGGAGTCTGGTTGAAGACGGTATGGGTGGCGTGGGAGGAGGGCTCTCCGGAGAGGGCGGTGTCGAGCTTCTGTTCCGTGCTGGCCATCCTTCTAGGATAGCCGGTCTGGAGCCTGATGAGAGGAGGACGAAAAGGACGAGAGCTACGTCGATTCCTCGGGCAGCTTGGCGAGGACGTCTTGGCAGAGCTTTTCGCTGATCCAGATATCCCGCCGCGTCGCGATCTCGAGGAGTAGGAGCTCGACTTCCTGAAGTGTCAGGAGGCCAGCTCGCCGGGCCTGCGCCAGAATACCCAGGGTACCTCGGACGGCCAGGCCCAGCCGCCGAGCCTCGCCCCGCGCGATTTCGTCGTCGATGAGCAGCAGAGCCTCCGGTATGGATTGGGCGAGGATGAGGAGGTCTCGTTCGCCGGGGTCGAGCACCACTAGTGGATCGTAGCCGCGTATCGTGGGTTCGGGTACCTCCAGGATCGGCCAGCCGCTCCTGTCCAGAAAGAGCCGGATGGTCCCGGCGTCGGTCGCGCCGCGGGCAAGGCCTTGCTCTACGACTTCGTGATAGACCGACCGCGGGACCTGGACCACCCGATAGAGATCCGAAAGGAGGCCCAGCCGGTTCAGCTTCGCCAGCGCGATGAGAGGTCCCGCATTGGCGAGAACGGTCAAGAGGCCAGCTCTTCGCGCAAGGTCTGCTCGCTCGCGGGAGGCTCCAGACCGCGGGAGTAGGCGTAGCGCGCGAGCTCGGACTGCGACAATCCGGCTTGTGCTGCGGCAGCGCCGAAAGACATGCCGCCACGGCTGTACTGGTCGAGGGCGCGGTCGATCTTCAGCTCACGCCAGCCGCGTTCCAACAGCTCCAACAGGAAGTCCTGGCGAGCGGACTCGATCTCGCGGGCCAGAGATTCCGGAACGCTCAAGGTCAGGGATACGTCAGCCATAATGGAATGATGATACTCCAAGGCCGACCGTAGTCGAGAGCTTACGTTCCGGCTTTCCCCTACTCCCTCCGCGCCTCCCGGTCCACCCCGCGGACGAACAGGAACAACCCCAGGCATCCCAGGAAGAGCACCCCCGAAACGATCGCCGCGGACAGCGCCACCTCGGGGTGACCGGCGAGGAAGGTCTCCAGGGCCGCGGTCAGGAGCCACATCTGGACGATCAAGAGGACGGCGATCAGGGCGAGGGCGCCGTCGATGGCGGTCAGGCCCCGGCGCTCGGGGGGATAGCGCGGTCCTTCCATGTCAGGCCTCCTCCTCCAGGTGGACTCCGGTGGCGATCAGCTCCTCTCCCCGGCGCTCCAGGGCGATGCGCGGCAAGGGCCGCTGCGGCGGACCGGCGAGGACCCGGCCGTCCCGGACCGAGAAGAGCCCCTGGTGACAGGGGCATTCGAGCCGCCCGCTCTCCGGCGCATAGACCACCGCGCAGGAGAGATGCGTGCACTTTTGACTGTAGGCCGCCCAGTCGTGCTCTCCGTGCCGCACCAAGATGCAGGGATCGTGCGGGCCGGGATAGCGGAAGAGCCGGACCCCGCCGACCGGCAGCTCGGAGAGCTTCGCCACCGGTCGCGCCGGGAAGACCGGCCGCCGCGCGAACCAGCTCTTCACCAGAAGCCAGACGTTCCCCACAAACATCCCGAAGCTGGTCAAGACGAGGAACTTGGCGAACTGGCGACGGTTCACATAGCGCTCGTCGGCGCCGTGGACGGAAAACTCCTCGCGCCAGAGCGGCTCGTTCATACCCCCTCCTCGGGAAGCTCCCAGAGATCGTCCGCGACGTCAAAAGTATCCGCGGCGGTAACCGCGACCGCCGTCTCGCCGGACGGCATCATCATGAAAACCTTGGTTTTGACCGTCTCGCCGCCGAACTGGAAGACGTTGACCGGTGTCTCCCGCCGCTCGCGGGCGATCTGCTCCGGGGTTACATAGGCCAGGGCCTGGCTCGGGCAGACCGTGGCGCACATCGGCCGCTTGCCGACCGACGTACGGTCGTAGCACATGTCACATTTCATCATCAGCTCGAGCTTCACCATCATCTTGGGAATCCCGAACGGACAGGCGAGGACGCAGTTCGAGCAGGCGACACAGCGCGGCTTGAGCGCCGACTGCACCACTCCGTCCTCCCCCTTCTTGATCGCGTCCGCCGGGCAGACCTCGGCGCAGGTGGGATCGTCGCAGTGCATGCAGATCGCCGGCACCGTGGCGATGCTGTCCCGACGATCGAGATAATCGACGGTGATCATCGGCACGCCGCGATGGGTGTCGCACTCGGCGCAGGCGTTGACGCAGGCCAGGCAGCCGATGCAGCGTTCGGGATCGATGTAAAATTCATACCCAAACATGGATCAACGCCCCCCCACGATCGGCAAGCCCTTACGCTCCGGGAGCGGATAGCCGGGAGGCAGCTCGGTCTTCACCCACTCGGGCGGCCCGGTGGCCTTTTCGATCCGGCAGGCCGAGACCTTGAACTCCGGGATCTTGCTCCGCGGATCGAGGGTCCGGTGGGTGAGACGGTTGGCGCTCCTCCCGCCCGACGAGCGGCCCGATGCGGCGGGTCTGGGTGCCCGAGAGGTATTGCGAGACCACCCGCCCGGTGGTCAGGTAGAGCGGAAATTCGGGGGCGACCGGATCGCCGCTCTCCCGCCACTCGGTGACCATGAAGCGGGCCTTGCCGTCGGGATGGAAGAAGCGGCCGTCTTCGAAGAGGCGCGGTGTGCCGGGGTGGTCCCCGCTCGGGCAGGGCCAGAAGACACCCATCTCGCGGTCGATCCTCTCGTAGGTGATGCCGGCATAGTCGGCGACCCCGCCACGCGAGGCCTCGCGCAGCTCGGTGAAGATCTCTCGCGGCTCCTTGTAGGGGAAAAACTGTTCTTTCCCGAGCCGCCGGGCGAGCTCGATATAAATCTTGCTATCCGGCCAGGCGTCCCCCGGCGGATCGACCGCCTTCTGGATGTGGAGCACCCTCCCCTCGGCGCTCGCCACCACACCCTCTTCTTCTTCCTGGAGGCTGCCGGCGAGGACCACGTCGGCATAGCGCGCGGTTTCCGAAAGGAAGAAATCGGTGACCGAGAAGAGCTCCAGCTTCTCCAGGGCCTCGCGAGTGAAGTTGGCGTCGGGGAGCGAGACCAGCGGATTGAAGCAGATCGAGAGCAGGGCCTTGATCTCGCCGCGATGGATCGCCTCCATGATCTCGACCGCCGAGAGACCGGCCTGGGGGATGTCTTCGGGCGCCACCCCCCAGACGCGGGCCACGTGCTCGCGCGCCAGCGGGTCCGCAATCGAGCGCTGGCCGGGGAGCTGGTCGCACTTCTGGCCGTGCTCGCGCCCCCCCTGGCCGTTGCCCTGGCCGGTGATCATCGAGCAGCCGGCGCCGGGGCGGCCGATCTGCCCCAGGGCCAGGGCCAGATTGATCACCGCCAGGCAGTTCTCGACCCCCTTCGACTGGTGCTCGATGCCGCGGGCGTGGAGGAGGACCGCGCGGTCGGCCTCGCCCAGCCAGCGCGCCGCCTGCTCGATCGCTTCCGGACGGACGCCGGTTTTCTCCGCCACCGTCCGTGGGTCCCAGGCGCGGGCCGGGGATGCGGGCGAGCGATCCCAGGAGGACCGGCACCGCCACCAGCAGGGCCGTCTCGGTCGCCGAAAGGTGGAACGCCTCCCGGAAACGGGGAGCGAAAGCGGCGACCAGCCCCCAGGCGGCGAAGCAGACGGCGAACGAGAGGGTCCCCAGGGTGAGGTGCCGGGCCGGCAGGGGGGCGAGGTCGGGGGCGGGGGCGTTCATCGGTTCTCTTTCCATCGTGCCGCGAGCCATTTCGGCGGAGCCTAGCGCAAAGAGCGACGGCTGAAACCGTCCTTTGGGGTGGGGGAGGATCAGCCCTATAGTATGGTTGTAATTTCCGGACATCCAAGTCACGGAAAGAGCACTCCGAGGAGAATCCGATGAGAAAGAAGAGCCAGAAGAAGATCACGCTGAGCCGCGAGACCCTCCGGCAGCTCGACGAAGGCAGGTTGCCCGCGGCCATCGCGGGCGCCGAGACCGACAGCTGCGCCGGCACCTGTGCCTGCCCGGACACCCACACGCGTTGCAGCATCTGCTGTCAGTAATCCTGTCCGCCCCCCTCCTTCCCTGCGGCATCGAGTGGAATCCTTTCCACGGGGTGCCGCCTCGCCCGGACCTCTCCTCCCCCACGAAGAATCGGGCTCCGTCGCGCCGCGAGCCGTCCTTTCGGGTGGGGAAAAGACTCTCCCCCGGTACGGCGTGGCGAGATCAAGTGGCAGGGAGCATACTTGTTTCTCAGCGAGGCGCTGGGCGGGGAGCGCGTCGGTCTCGAGGAGTACGACGACGGGCTGTGGGCCGTTTACTTCGGCGGTTTTCGCCTGGCCCGTTTTGACGAACGAGAACGCAAATTGTATGGCTAATCGGCCGCGCGGCGGCGGCTCCTCCAGTCGCCCTTCGGGCTTCCCTCCGGAGCCGCCGCCCCCCTTCTGGCGGGCCGGGACTATCCACCACTCCCCCCGGGAGTGTTACCTATGTCTCCGGTCTGATTTGTTACCCATGTCCCCGGCCGTACAGGCGAGCGCCTACCCCCACAGGCTTTTTCAGGTCCCCGCCGGCCGGGCGGGGGAAGAAGCCGGCGAGGAGGCCAGCGCTCCCGGGGATACTCCTCGTCGGTTTGAGGTCGAAGACCTCACTAGAGGGCCGCCCCCCAATCGGAGTTCCGCACCGCCCCGTGGGGTCAGTGCCTTTCCGTCGGCTCCCCGGAGACGATCACGATCTGCCGGGCGAGCGGCGGGCCGCCGTGCTGGCGAAGATCGACTTCCACCCGATCTCCCAGCTGAAGGTCCTCGGGGCTGAAGTGCCTCCCCTGGAACTCGACGGCGGTGTCCGCGTCATACTCCACGCGGACCCGGCCGGACCGCCGGTTGTCCGATGGCGGCGTTTCGATCTCCACCGTGTGGGCGCTGAGGTCGACGTAGCGGACGATCCCGCGCAGCGGGTCGCGGCGCGCGTCTTCCCGATATTCCGGCACTTCCCGGGGCGGTGGAGCTTCCCGGTACTCCGGGGCTTCCCGGGTCTCGGGAGCCGGCGGCACTTCCGGCGCCACCTCGGGAGGTAGACCACCCGGCTCGCCGGAGAGCACCTCGATCCGCTGCACGATCAGGCCCGCGGCCGTCGGCTCGACCTCGGCCCGAATGGAGTCGCCGCGCCGCAGGTCCTGCGGCCGGAAGTGACGGTCCGCGTGCTCCAACACGGTGTCCGGGTCGTAGTAGATCGCGAGATTCCCCCGCCTCTCGTCACGGCGGCCGAGATCGCCGCGGTCGGCCCTCTCCCCCTGGGCGACATCGATACGATGGTTCACGGGGTCGATGTGTTCCACCGTGCCCTGCACCTCGCGCGGCCGGGCGTCCTCTTCCTCTCGGTCGGAATCCCGGTCCCGATCTCGGTCCCGCACACCGGTCGAGAGGCAGCCGGTCACCAGGCTGGCGGCGGCGAGGGTGGTCAAAAGGCGGACTCGTAGGGTTCTCATGCTCAGATCTCCTGCTCTTGGGACTCCGATTGCGGAGGGTGCAGGACTCGTGCCGGGGCGGGACGGAGGAGCTTGTTCATGGACGGGTGGTACTATTTTGGCCATGACGACCGCAGATCTTAGCGAGGTTAAGCAGATGTGGTTTCAGGAGGCACAGCGCCGTGCCCGATGAGATCGACCAGGGTAAGGTGCAACTCGTTTCTGCCGAGGAGTTGGAGCAGAGGGTGGCGTCTCTCTTCAAGTGATGCACCACGTACATCCCAAGACAGCGGCTGAGCCATCGTCCACCACAGTCGTCAGCCGGATTAACAGACTCTAACCCGCCGCATCCACCAACCCAACACGCTTCCCCCGCAGCTCCCTCCTTTGGAGCGTATCCCTTTCCTCCAACCTGAGGCACTGTCTTTCTGACAGGCCTTCGGGCGTGCCGAGGGTGACTCACCAAACATCGGTGGATTCGAAAGGAGCGTACGATGAAGAAGACGACCCCGACGACGAAGAGCAGCTCCAAGCTCAAGCTCAACCGCGAGACGATCCAGAGCCTTCAGGATCCCGAGCTCCAAGAGGTCGCAGGCGGGTCGACGTATCGCTGCCACTCCGGAGGGATCAGCCTCTGCTCCGCTTGCTGAAGCGGGTTACTCGGTAAGGCGACAGGAAAGGGGGCGGCCCGCCCCTTTTTCTACCCAGGATGGCTTTACGATGGACGGGATCACAGCCCTGCAGCCAACCAGGAGAGAACCCAGATGAGCGCCACCCGAACCCCCAAGACCGACCTCCCCATCCTCTTCTTCGAGCGACCCCAGGACTGGGCCGCCTGGCTGGACGAGAACCATGCCTCCTCCCCCGGCGTCTGGCTGCGGCTGGCGAAGAAGAACGCCGAGCGGAAGTCCCCGTCCTACGACGAGGCGCTCGAGGTGGCCCTCTGCTATGGGTGGATCGACGGGCAGAAGAAGACCGGGGACGCCTCGACCTGGCTGCAGAAGTTCACGCCGCGCGGGGCGCGGAGCGTCTGGTCGAAGATCAACCGGGAGAGAGTCGAGGCGCTCACCAAGAGCGGCAGAATGCAGGCGGCCGGGCGGGAGGAGGTCGAGAAGGCCAAGCGCGACGGCCGGTGGGAGGCGGCGTACGACGGGCAGAAGAGCGCGACCGTGCCGAGCGACTTCCAGGCGGAACTGGACCGCCACCCCAAGGCGAAAGCCTTCTTCGCCACCTTGAACGGCGCCAACCGCTACGCCATCCTGTGGCGCCTCCAGACCGCCAAGAAGGCCGAGACGCGGGAACGACGGATGCGGCAATTTTTGGAAATGCTGGAGAAGGGGGAGAAGCTGCATCCCTGACCAGGAAAGGGGCGGCGCTCGGAGCCGCCCCTTTCCCTACGCCGGAGGACCTAGATGTAGTTACACTTTTTCGAGAACCGATCGCAGTAGCCGCCGCCCGGGCAGGGAGTCTGGCACTGGATGTTGGAGGTGCAGGACACCTGGTTGCAGAGCGCGGGGGCCGCGATCGGCGGCTGCTCCTGCTCCGGGGAGACGAAGACGGACAGCGGCGCCGGGGCCGGCTGGGCCAACGCCTGGAGGAAAGCCTGGTCCTGCTGCGCGTGCGAGCTGTCCGCCGCGACACTCCCGGCGAACAACGACGAGAGGACGACCAGGGCCACTACCCAAAAGTACTTTTTCATCATGTTCTCCTCGATTCCGAGCCTCAGACCAGCCTGATGGCTCACCCATTGCGAAGTATAAAACATTCTATCTGGCTACGAAGAAGAGAGCTACGGAGAGGGCCGTCCCTCGACAGCGCGGCGGACACCGTTCCCAGTCAGGCCAAGCGTAAGGGCGGCGGACGTGTAAACGTCCCGTTGTACCGTGTCAACGTCTCGTTGAACCTATACAACGACCCGTTGAACCTGTACAACGACTCGTTGAATCTGTGCAACGACCCGTTGAACCTATACAACGACCCGTTGAACCTGTGCAACGACCCGTTGAACCTGTACAACGACCCGTTGAACCTGTGCAACGACCCGTTGAACCTGTGCAACGACCCGTTGAACCTGTACAACGACTCGTTGAACCTGTGCAACGACCCGTTGAACCTGTGCAACGACTCGTTGAACCTGTGCAAGGACCCGTTGAACCGTGAAACGTCTCGTTGAACCTGTACAACGACCCGTTGCACCGTGGAAGCGTCCCGTTGGACCTGTGCAACGACTCGTTGCCAGGGTCCAACGACTCGTTGTCCCTGGCCTCCCCTGCCGCTTCCGGCCATAATCAGCCCCCGTGAGCAGCGAGACCCTCGACGTCCTGGTCCTCGGCGGCGGCATTTCCGGCCTGACCGCCGCCTTCTCCCTGAAGCGGAGCGGGCGCAGGGTCGCGGTCCTCGAGGCCTCGCCGCGGGTGGGCGGGGCGATCGAGACCTATGACCAGGGAGAGTGGCGCTTCGAGCTCGGCCCCAATACGGTACTCGAGAACCACCCCGGAGTCGGGGCGCTGATCGGGGACATCGGGCTCGCCGGGGAGAAGATCGTCGCCGCGCCCGGGGCGAAGCGCCGGTATCTATATAAGGATGGCCGCCTCCACCCCCTCCCCGGTGGACCGGGCGGCTTCTTCGGCACCCCGCTCTTCCCGGTCGGCGCCAAGCTTCGGCTCTTGAAGGAACCCTGGATTCCGCGGCTGGCCGGCGATCCCGAGGAGTCGGTCGCCGATTTCGTGCGGCGGCGGCTGGGGCAGGCGTTCCTCGACTACGCGGTGGGTCCCTTCGTCTCCGGGGTCTATGCGGGCGACCCCGAGCGGCTCTCCGTGCGCTGGGCAGTGCCCAAGATCGCCGCCCTGGAGCGCGAGCACGGGAGCCTGATCCGCGGCGCCCTGGCGCGGCGCAAGGGTCCGGCGGCGGCTGGGGGGGGCGGGGCGATGATCTCCTTCCGCAACGGCCTGGAAGAGTTGCCGCGGCGGCTGGCCCGGGAGATCGGCGACGTGCGCACCGGAGTGGCCGCCCGGCGGGTCCTTCGGGGGGAGCGCGGGTTCGTCGTCGAGACGACCGCCGGAACGCTCGCCGCCCTACGCGTCCTCCTCGCCGTCCCGGCAGACATCGCGGCCCACCTCCTGGAGGAGATGACCGGCGGCCGCAGCCGAGGGTTCGCCGAGATCCCCTACTCGCCGGTCGCCGTGGTCGCCCTCGGCTTCCGCCGCGAGGACGTGGCCCACCCCCTGGACGGCTTCGGCTACCTGGTGCCGCGGAAGGAGGGCCGCCGCACCCTGGGCTGCCTCTT
>DASQPA010000054.1:0-4978 GCA_035644215.1 Thermoanaerobaculia bacterium | reverse complement strand
CGGCGGCTCCGGCCCCACCGACCCCGGCGGCCGCCCCCACCCCGGCCACGCCGCCCGCCCCGGCCCTGCCGCGCGACGAGACCCTGCCGCCGGCCGAGGATCAGGCCAAGGCCGCCCTGAACCAGTCGACCCGTCACGGCGAGTACGTGGACGTCAAGCTCCCCACGGGCGGCACGCCGATCCGTACCTGGGTGGTCTACCCGGAACGCAAGGACAAGGCCCCGGTGGTGATCGTCATCCACGAGATCTTCGGCCTCTCCGACTGGATTCGCAGCGTCGCCGACCAGCTCGCCCGGGAGGGCTACATCGCCGTCGCCCCCGACCTCATCTCCGGCCTCGGCCCCAACGGCGGCGGCACCGACTCGGTGCCCACCCGGGACGACGTGGTCAAGCTGGTCCGCGCCCTCACCCCGGAGGCGGCGACCGCGCGCCTCAACGCGGTGCGCGACTACGCGATCCACCTTTCCGCCGCCAACGGCCAGAGCGCCACCCTCGGCTTCTGCTGGGGCGGCGGCCGGAGCTTCGCCTACGCCGCCACCCAGCCGGGGCTGAACGCCGCGGTGGTCTACTACGGCACTCCGCCGGAGCTCGCCGACATGGCGCACGTCCAGGCCCCCGTCCTCGGCCTCTACGGCGGCGACGACGCCCGGGTCGACGCCACCATCCCGCCGACCGAGGCCGAGATGAAGAAGCTCGGCAAGAGCTACGAGCCGCACGTCTACCCGGGGGCCGGGCACGGCTTCCTGCGCGCCCAGGGGGAGCGCACCAACCGGAAGGCGACCCAGGAGGCCTGGCCGCGCACATTGGCCTTTCTGAAGGAGCACCTGAAGTAAGGGGGGGCGGGCGTCCGATCACGGCAGGGCAGGGACGGGGGCGCTGCCCCTACCTGCCCTGCCCCGTCTGCCGCTCAGCGGTTGACCAGGCGCTGCGCGCCCTCGGAGTACCGTGCCCCTTGCACCGTGATCTGGGCGGCGGCGCTCTCGACGTCGTGGAGATCGTCCGCGGTGAGCTCGACGGCGGCCGCCGCGACGTTCTCCTCCAGGCGATGCCGCTTCGTGGTACCGGGGATCGGCACGATCCAGGGCTTCCGGGCGAGGAGCCAGGCGAGCGCGATCTGGGCGGGCGTCGCGTTCTTGCGCGCCGCGAGGCTCCCCAGCAGGTCGACCAGCGCCCGGTTCGCCTTCCGGGCCTCCGGCGCGAAGCGGGGGACGGTGTTGCGGAAGTCGGTGCTGTCGAAGGTGGTGCTCTCGTCGATCTTGCCGGTGAGGAAGCCCCGGCCCAGCGGGCTGAAGGGCACGAAGCCGATCCCGAGCTCCTCCAGGGCCGGCAGGATCTCCCCTTCGGGCTCTCGCCACCAGAGCGAGTACTCATTCTGCAGAGCGGTCACCGGCTGGACGGCATGGGCGCGGCGGATCGTCTGCACGCCGGCCTCCGAAAGGCCGAAGTGCCGCACCTTGCCCTCCTGGATCAGCTGCTTCACCGCCCCCGCCACGTCCTCGATCGGCACCTCCGGATCGACGCGGTGCTGGTAGAAGAGGTCGATCCGATCGGTCCTCAGGCGCCGGAGCGAGGCTTCCGCGACCTCCCTGACGTGCTCGGGCCGGCTGTTCAGTCCCGCCTGCTTGCCGTCGGCGTCGATGTGGAAGCCGAACTTGCTGGCGATCACCACCTGCTCCCGGAAGGGAGCCAGGGCTTCGCCCACCACCTCCTCGTTGGTGAACGGACCGTAGACCTCGGCGGTGTCGAAGAGCGTCACGCCGAGATCGACGGCCGACCGGATCAGCGCGATCGCCTCCTGCCGGTCCGTGGCCGGACCATAGCCATAGCTCAGGCCCATGCAGCCGAGCCCGAGGGTCGAGACCTCCAGGCCGCTCTTGCCAAGTGTGCGTTTCTGCATTTCTTCTCCTCGTTCGCCCTTCGTCCCGGCGAGCGCGAGGCTCCCCGGCTGCGTCTCTTTATATGCGAAGGAGGGGCACAGGCGCTAACTTTGGCTCCGAGCGGGGGCCCAGAATCTCTGGAACGCCCTCAAAAAGGTCTCCGGGTCGACTTCCATCGCCTCCGGGTCGACTTCCGATCTCTCCGGCTCGACTTCTGATCCCTGCAGGTCGACTTTCATCCTCTCCGAGCCGACTTCGGACGCCTCCGGCTCGACTTCTCATGCGTGGAAAGTCACTTTCCATGCCTCCGGGAAGACTTTTCATCCCTCCGGCTCGACTTCCCAGGCTTGGAAAGTGACTTTCCGTGCGTCCGGAAGCGTCCGGAGAGCGTCTGGAAGCTCCCGGAGAGTTTTTGGAAGGTCCCGGAGGGATTTTGAAACCTCCCGGAGGGATTCCGGAAGCCCCCGGAGGCCGTCCGGAAGGGTCCGGAGAGGTTTCGGGACCTCCCGGAGACCGTCCGGAAGCGGCCGGAGGGAATCCGGAACCTCCCGGAGAGGGTCGGGAAGCGCCCGGAGGGGTTTCGGAAGCGGCCGGAGAGGGAGGGACCCACCGCCCGGACCGCTCGGAGCCAAAGTTAGCGCCTATGGGTAAGGGGGGTGAGGGGCCGCCGCCCTTTACTCGCCCCCGAGGGTCGGGCTACATTTACCCTCGCCGGCCAGGACCCCTCCGCCTCCGGTTCGCCCGTCCGGCCCTGCCGGGCTTCACCCCAAAGCCGGTTCAACCTCTTTCGCGAGAGACCCCCCCATGGGACGCATTTTCGAGACCCGCAAGCACACGATGTTCGCCCGCTGGGACCGGATGGCGAAGCAGTTCGCCCGGATCGGCAAGGAGATCACCATCGCCGTCCGCGCCGGCGGCCCCGACCCGGTGGCCAACCCGATGCTGCGGCGGGTGGTGCAGAACGCGCGCTCGTTCAACATGCCGAAGGACAAGGTCGAATCGGCGATCCGGCGCGCCGCGGGCAAGGAGGCGGAAAACTACGAGGAGATCCTCTATGAAGGGTACGGTCCGCACGGCATCGCCATCCTGGTCGAGACCGCGACCAACAACACGACCCGCACGGTCTCGAATCTCCGCACCCACTTCAACAAGGGCGGCGGCAACTTCGCAAGCTCCGGCAGCGTCGCCTTCCTGTTCAAGCGGATGGGCGTCTTCCGCCTGAAGCCCGACGGCCTCGACCCCGACGAGATGGAGCTCGAGCTGATCGACCACGGGCTGGAGGAGATGGGCGAGAGCACCGGCGAGAAGGGTGAGCCGCAGCTCGTCCTGCGCTGCGCCTTCGCCGACTTCGGCAACCTCCAGAAGGCGCTCGAGGACCGCGGCATCACCCCCCTCTCCGCCGAGTCGGAGTACCTCCCCCTGACCCCCATCGAGCTGTCCGAGGACCAGGCGACCGAGGTCCTCAAGCTGGTCGACCGGCTGGAGCAGGACGACGACGTCCAGAAGGTGTTCCACAACCTGGGGTGAGGCGCTGCGCCCTACCGCCTCAGTAACACTGAGGCCCATCCGGGTAGCAGGCCTGGTTGCAACAGTTGAAATCGTAGCTACAGTTACTCTGGCAGAGCTCGTCCCCGTCACAACCGGCGACGCACTCGTGCGCGATCTGCCAGCAGACCGACGCGCAATTGGGGGTGAACAGGCTGTTGGCGCCCGGCTTCTTGGCGGCCCCGGTTCCCGCCGGCAGCCAGGAGGGGACTCCCGTCAGATTCAGCGCGGCGGCGATCTTCGCCGGGGACGCTGGCGCTGGGCTCATCGGCTGCGGCATGGCGGCTCCGGCCAGGGTGGAGAGGGCCAGCAGGACCAGCACACACAGGCTCGTGCGAAGGGACATGAGAGAACCTCCTCGGTAGCGGACGAAGACCCGGCGTGGGTCTACGCGAATTGGTTGCTCTCATTATAAGACGATAAGGGAACTTTGGACTGGAGCGACCTATGCCTGTGGTCACCTTATGCAGCCGTTCGGGAGTTTGGGCCTTCTTTTCCGGCCGGCTCGGACGAAGGCCGAACGACCTTCCGCTTCCCCTCCGCCTGGGAACGCTGCAGATCCTCGCAGATAGCCCGGACATCGTAGTTGAAGCGACGCGCATAGGCTTCGCGCACGGCCCGGATCTCCTCGACGATCTCGTCTCGCCACTCTTCCATCTTCATACCTCCATCAACTCCTCTGGAGTGCAGATCACCACGGGTGAATAACCCAGAGATCTGCAAACCTGCTCCATTCTGGGCCGCATTGCGGCATTTGCCAAGTGCCGGCAGTTCCATGTCAAGAGGTAGTCCACACGGTAGACGGATGAAACAGCGACGTGTACTGCGTCGACGGCGGCCTTCGGCGGGATCGGCCCAATTCGGATCAGCTCCTCGGCAAGAGAGGACACCTCGGCCGTGATGTCAAGGAGGGGAAGCTCATCCAGCACGTCCAGCCGGCGCTGAGCCATCTTCTCATCCCCGGCGCTCGCCTCATTGACAACCGCTTGTGACGCAAAGAGTTCGAAACCGCTCCGTCGTTCAACCCACCATTGCTGGGTGATTTGCTGGTGAGCCGCGAGAACCAGGTCCCGGCTCAGCCAAGAGGTCAGATAGCTGAGAATCGAGGTCTCGACATAGACTTTCGGCCGCATCGGGAGTCCTACCCCCCCGCCCGCAGCTTCTCGATCTTCCGCTCCAGGCTCTCCTCCATCCGCCGCCGCTCGCGCCGGTACTCCTCCTCGTCCTCCTGGCGCTTGACCGGATCGCGCTCCAGCCGCTGCCGGTCCTTGTGGAGGATCTCCTGTTCGGCGAGCTTGGCCTCGGTCTGGCGCCGGGCCTCGGCGATCTTCTCCTTCAGCTCGCCCGACATCGTCTCGCTCGGCCGCTCGATCCCCTGCTTCTCGATCCGCTCGAGCGCCAGCTCGTAGGCCGACTTCATCCCCGCGGATTTGCTGCTCTTCTCCGGTTTCTCTGCCATAGGGGGAAGCATACCACCCGGAACATGCCAATGTGGCACGCCAAAGGCGGAGGATGGCGCGGCTCATCGCTGCGTCCGCCCTCTCCCCATGGGAGAG
>DASQPA010000053.1:0-4564 GCA_035644215.1 Thermoanaerobaculia bacterium | reverse complement strand
AACCCCAACTTCAACGCCAATCTCTACATCCGCGGCGTGGTCAACCAGGACATCCCCCAGCTCACCACGGCGGCGAAGAGCAGCAAGCTTCCCGAGCATGTGCTCGATCCCAGCGCCCCCAACCCGGTGACCCTGTTCTCGAACGGGGTCGATTCGCCGCAGCGCCTGGGCCATGACGTGCTCGTCCCCCACAACATCAAGGACCAGTTCGGCGCCTGGGAGAAAGAGCTTCTCGGGGCGAGCATGGTCAACATCCACAGCAAGGTCATCGTGCTCGACCCGTTCGGCGAGCACCCGGTGGTGATGACCGGCTCGCACAACCTGGGCTTCAAGGCCTCGAACGCCAACGACGACAACCTGGTGATCATCGAGGGCAACGCCCCCCTGGCCGCCGCCTACGCCGCCAACATCATCGCCATTTTCCAGACCTATCGCTGGAACAGCTATGTCGAGGCGCACCGGAAGGACCCCAAGGTCTGGCACGGGCTGGTCGACAACGCCACCTGGCAGGACAGCTACCTGCAGGGCGACGAGCTCGCCGAGCTCCGCTTCTGGCTCGACGAAGAGTCCGCCATCCCGGAGATCCCGGCGAAGACCGTCACCACCGCGGTGGCCGTCCCCGCGGCGGCGCATACGCACCGGCCCCACACCGCGCAGCAGAGCCATGCCGACCCCAACCGCTTCGCCGCCGCGACTCACCAGGCCGCCCCCAAGCACCAGGCGCCGGCGAGCTCCTCCAGCCGCAAGACCAAGACCGAGAAGTAGACCCTCCCCTCCAGCCCCTCTCCCGGCCCGGGTTGACCCCCCGGCCGGGAGCGTTTACTCTGCGGCGGGCGCTCCGGCCCGGTTCCTCGGGAGAACACCATGCAACTCGGTATCTTAGGTCTGCCCAAGGTGGGTAAGACGACTCTGTTCAATACCCTGACCGCCTCCCACCAGGAGACGGACAAGTTCGCCACCTCGGACAAGACCAACCTGGGGGTCGCGACCGTCCGCGACGTCCGGCTGGAGCAGCTGCGCGATCTATTCAAACCGAAGCGCTACGTGCCGGCGACCATCCAGTACGTCGACATCCCGGGATTGAAGCGCGGCGAGAGCGCCGAGAGCCTCGATCTCGCGAAGCTGAAGACGGTCGACGCCCTGGTTCACGTGGTGCGGGTCTTCTCCGACCCCGAGCTGCTCCACTCGGAGGGGAGCGTCGACGCGGCGCGCGACGTGGCGAACGTCGACCTCGAGCTGATCCTCGCCGATCACGACATCGTCGAGCGGCGCATCGAACGGCTGGACAAGGCGGTCAAGCGCGGCTTGAACCCCGAGGAGATCAAGGAGAAGAAGCTCCTCGCCGAGATCATCCTGCCCGCCCTGGAGTCCGAGACGCCGCTGCGCGAAGTGACCCTGGACGCCGACGACGAGCGCCGCCTGCGCGGCTTCCAACTCCTCTCGTCGAAGCCGATGCTGGAGGTCCTGAACGTCGACGAGTCGCAGGTCGGCCATGCCGACGCGGCCTCGTTGGGCATCGCTCTGCGCCCCGGCGTGCTGGCGGTCGTCGTCTCCGCCCCCATCGAGCAGGAGATCAGCCGGCTGCCGGGAGACGAGCAGAAGGAGTTCCTCGCCGACATCGGCCTCGCCGAGCCCAGCCTCGACCGGGTGACTCGGGCCTCCTACGAGCTCCTCGGCCAGATCTCCTTTTTCACCGTCGGCGAGGACGAGGTGCGGGCCTGGACCATCCGCCGCGGCACCCGCGCCCGCGAGGCCGCCGGGGTCATCCACTCGGACATCGAGCGCGGCTTCATCCGCGCCGAGGTGGTGCGCGGGGAGGACCTCCTGCGCTTGAAGACCATGGCCGCCTGCCGCGAGGCCGGCCTGCTCCGTCTCCAGGGCAAGGAGTACGAGATGCAGGACGGCGACGTGGCCCACTTCCTGTTCAACGTCTAGGACTTACGACACCGTCTTCTTGAACGCCCGGGCGCTCCCCGCGACGAGGACCGCGGCGATCGCCAGGAGGGCGGCGACCGGGTGCCAGAGATCGGAGAAGCTGGCGCCGCGGATGACGATGCCGCGCGAGATGGCGATGAAGTGGGTGGCGGGGAGGATCTGCGACAGCCAGCGCAGCGGGGTGGGGAGCGAGGAGAGGGGGAAGATGTAGCCCGACAGCATGATCGAGGGGAGGAGGACCATCTGCGCGATCTGCGTCGCCTCCATCTGGGTCTTGGCGCGCGAGGAGACGAGGAGGCCGAGCGAGAGGAGAGCGAAGAGATAGATCGTCGAGAGGCCGAGGAGGAGCGGGATGCTGCCGTGGATCGGCACCTTGAAGACGAAGGTCATGAGGAGGAGGACGAGGAGGAGCTGCAGGAAGGCGAGCACCAGGTAGGGCAGGAGCTTCCCGAGGACCACCGCGAGCGGCGAGGCGGGGGTCACCATCAGCTGCTCCAGGGTCCCGCGCTCGCGCTCGCGGACGATGGCGTAGGCCGAGAGCAGGGTCCCCGAGAAGGTGAGGAGGATGGCGATCAGCCCCGGGATGAGGAGGTTGGCGCTCCGCGAATCGGGATTGAAGAGGAGCTGCGGGCGGGCCTCGAGCGGCAGGTCGCGGATGCCGGCCCGCTGCCGCAGCGTGTCGAGCGAGCGCGAGAGGGCGAGGCCGTTGGCCGCTCCCAGGGTCTGCGCCGAGATGCTCGAATCCGAGCCGTCGATCAACACCAGGAAGCTCCCCGGCTGGCCGTAGAGCTGCCGCCGGGCGAAGTCGGGCGGGATCTCGACCCCCACCGAGGCGTGGCCGGCGACGATCTCCTGGCGCAGAGCCGCGCGCGAGGGGACGAACCCCACGACGTCGAAATAGCTGGTGTTGACGAAGTCGGCCACCAGGTCGCGGCTCTCCTGGGTGCGGCTCTGGTCGAAGACCACCGTCGGCACGTGCCGCACGTTGGTGTCGATCAGGCCGAAGAGGACGAGCTGGAAGATCGGCACCATGAGGGCGAAACGCAGGGTGCCGGTGTCGCGCACCATCTGCAGCCCTTCTTTCCTGAGGACGGCCCAGAAGCCTCTCATGCCGTTACCTCCTGGCGCGGCTTCTCCGGAGGAGCGCCGCCGTTGGTCTGGAGCCGGGTCAGCCGTACGAAGACGTCCTCCAGGGAGGGCTCGATCGGCCGGATGTGGACCGGCGCATGGGCCGCCGCTTCGAGGTCGCGCTCGATTTCAGCGTCCGAGACCTCATTGGTCACCAAGAGGTGGAGGGCGTTGCCGAAGATGGTGACTTCGAGCACGTAGCGGAGGGCGCGGGTGCGGCCCATGACCGCCGCCGCTCCCTGCTCGCACTCCGCCTCGACCCGCCGGGTCCCCTCGGGCGTCACCTCCGGCAGGCGGGTCAGGTCGTCCGGCCGGCCCTCGGCCAGCATGCGCGACAGATAGAGGTAGCCCACCTTGCTGCAGCGCTCGGCCTCGTCCATGTAGTGGGTGGTGACGAGGAGGGTCACCTCCTGGGCCGCGAGGTCGAAGAGGAGGTTCCACAGCTCGCGCCGGGCGACCGGATCGATGCCGGCGGTGGGCTCGTCGAGGAAGAGGACCTGGGGGCGGTGCATGATGGCGGCGGCGAGCGACAGCCGCTGCTTCCAGCCGCCGGAGAGCTGGCCCGCCAGGCGGCTCACATAGGGTCCGATGTGGGTGAGCTCGATCGCCCAGCCCTGGCGCTCGCGGCGCAGCGCCCCGTTCAGGCCGTAGACCGAGGCGAAGAAGTCGAGGTTCTCCTGCACCGAGAGGTCCTCGTAGAGGGAGAACTTCTGCGGCACGTAGCCGATCCGGCGGCGGACCTCCTCGCCATGGCCGGCGACGTCCAGACCGTCGACGGCGGCCTTCCCCTCGGTCGGGGCGAGCAGGCCGCAGAGGATGCGGATGAGGGTCGACTTGCCCGAGCCGTTGGGGCCGAGGAGACCGTAGATCTCGCCCCGCGGCACCCGGAGCGACACCTTGTCCAGGGCGCGGAATTTGCCGAAATCGCGGGAGACCGCGACCGCCTCGATCCCCAGCTCGCTCATCCCCGCCTCCCCGCCGCGAGGTTGGCCCCCGGCCCGGCGACCGCCCCGGCGGAAAGGAGATGGACGGTGGCCGCCATGCCGGCCTTGAGCTCGGGGGCGGGGTCGATCCGTACCTTCACTCCGAAGACCTGGTCGCTCCGCTGCTCCGGGGTCTGGATGTTCCTCGGCGTGTACTCCCCCTGCTGGCGGATCTCGACCACCCGGCCGGGGAAACGGCGGCCGGGGAAGGTGTCGACCGAGACCGCGGCCGGCTGCCCGATGTGGACGAGGCCGAGCTGCGGCTCGGGGACGAAGACACGCACCCAGAGCTGGTCGCGTTCGAGGATCGTCGCCACCGCCTGGTTGGGCGCCACGAGATCGCCGGGCCGCAGGTCCATGGCCTCGATGACCCCGGCGGCGGGGGCGGCGACCACCAGCTCCTGCTTCTGGCGTTCCAGGTAGCCCAGGTGTTGCTCGGCGCCGGCGAGCGCCTGGCGGGCGACCTCGACGTCCTGTTGGGTGCCCCCGTGCTGCCCCTCCTCCAGGGTCTGCCGCGC
>DASQPA010000052.1:0-2393 GCA_035644215.1 Thermoanaerobaculia bacterium | reverse complement strand
CGAGCCAGGCGGGCTGCGCGCTCGCCTGCTCGTTCTGCGTCACCGGCTACTGGGGGGCGGGCCGCAATCTGGCGGCGGGGGAGATCGTCGCCCAGGTGCTCGGCCTGCGCCGGGACGGCGGGCTCGTCATCGGCGACGGCCTGAACCTGGTCTTCATGGGGATGGGCGAGCCGCTCCACAACCTGGAGAACCTGAAGGACGCGATCGATCTCCTGGCGGAGACGATTTCGCTGCGCCGCATCACCGTCTCGACGGTCGGCGTGGTCCCCGGGATCGCGGCGATGGCGACCTGGGAACGGCGGCCGAACCTCGCCGTCTCGCTCCACGCGCCGGACGACGCGCTGCGCAGCCGGATCATGCCGATCAACCGTACCTATCCGCTCCGGGAGCTCTTCGCGGCGCTCGACCGCTACCCGCTGGAGAAAGGGCGGCGGATCACCTACGAGTACATCCTGATCCAGGGCGTCAACGACGCCCCGCGCCAGGCCGACCAGCTGGCGAAGCTCCTCGCCGGCCGCAAGGCCAAGGTGAACCTCATCCCGGTCAACCCCGATCCGGTGCTCGGCGCGGCCATGGTGCCGCCGGCCGACGCGGTGGTCCAGGCGTTCCAGGAGCGGCTCTACCGGCACGGCCTGACCGCCACGGTCCGCCGCCGCCGGGGCGACGACGTGGCCGCGGCCTGCGGCCAGCTGCGGGCGTTCGGACGCGACCCGCGGGGGTTCCGGGTCAACCCCGCCGCCAGATGAACGCCAGGTTCCTTCCCCCACCCTTCCCTTCCCGCCGGTAGCTCGACAGGCGCGCCGCTTCGTCGCGCGTACAGAGGGAGAGGGCGGTGACGTCGGTCACCCCGGCCGCCGCCAGCTGGTGACGGGCGGCGCGGAGGAGGTCGAGGTGGGGGCGGCCGCCGGGATGGGGCACCACCGCCTCGGGGGTGCTCGCCGCCGCGATCTGCGCCGCCACCTCCTCGCCCACCTCGTAGCAGCAGGGGCCGATCGCCGGACCGATCCAGGCCGTCCAGCCGGCCGGGTTGCCCAGGGCTTCCAGGGTCGCCGGGATCACCCCGGAGGCGATCCCCCGCCAGCCGGCGTGGACGGCGGCGAGGCGGCCGTCGCCGGGGGGGCCGGCGAGGAGCACCGGCACGCAGTCGGCGGTGACCACGGCGAGGGCGAGGCCGGGGCGGTCGGCGAGCAGGGCGTCCCCCTCGCCGCATTCGCCGGGGAGGGTGGCGGGGAGGACCCGGGCGGAGTGGATCTGCTTCGCCCAGGCGACCGGGAGATCGGGCTCGCCGATCCGCGCCAGCACCTCGTCGCGGCCGCCCGCTGGACCCTGGCCGACGAAGCGGACCTCGACGTCCCCCCGGCGGTCCTCCCAGACCGGGTAGCCGCCGCGCGAGAAGGGGCCTGCGATCAGGATTGAGGGCATGGGGGCATTGTAGGATAGAGGGCAAGGAGCCTCCGCCTGCGAATCCTCGCCATCTCGGGCAGCCTGCGCGCCGCCTCCTCGAACACCGAGGTGCTGCGCGCCGCGCAGGCGCTGGCCCCCGAGGACGTCGAGATCGCGCTCTATGGCGGGCTCGGCGAGCTGCCCCTGTTCAATCCCGATCTGGATGGCGAGGGGGCGGTGCTCCCCCTGCCGGTCGCCGCCTTCCGCGCCGAGGTCCAGGCCGCGGACGGGATTCTGCTCTGCAGCCCGGAGTACGCCCATGGGGTGCCGGGAGTGATGAAGAACGCTCTCGACTGGCTGGTCAGCGGCAGCGAGGTGGTCGGCAAACCGGTCGCCTCGATCAACGCGTCGCCCTGGTCGACCCTGGCCCAGGCGTCGCTCCTGGAGACCCTGCGGGTGATGTCGACACAGGTGGTGGCCGAGGCCTCGATCGCCCTCCCCGTGCAGGGCGGCCGGCTCGACGCGGCGAAGATCGTGGCCGATCCCGCGCTCTCGCAAGCCCTGCGCGCGGCCGTCCACGCCCTGGTGCGGGCGATCGCCGGCGAATCCTCCTAACGGTAGCGCGGCACTCCGCCGAGGTCGTGCTCCCTCACCTTGCGCAGGAGGACCCGGTAGCTCAGGCCGAGGATCTCCGCCGCCCGCCGCTTGTCGCCGTCCGCCTCGATCAGCGCCTGGCGGATCGTCTCCCGCTCGGCGGCATCGGCGGCATTGGCGGCATCGGCGGGAGAAGTGGCGGGACGGAGGAACGCCTGAACGTCGCCGGCCCGCAGGGTCGGACCGTCGGCCAGGATGAGCGCCCGTTCGAGGAGGTTGCCGAGCTCGCGCACGTTGCCCGGCCAGGGCTCGGCCGCCAGGATCTCCGCCGCCTCGTCGGAGAGGAGCGGCGGCTCGCGGTGGTGGCGGCGGGCGATGCCGGCCAGCAGGTGGCGGGCGAGGAGGGGAACGTCGCT
>DASQPA010000051.1:0-10506 GCA_035644215.1 Thermoanaerobaculia bacterium | reverse complement strand
TACGATGACCCCAGGCATAGCCAGTCCCGAGCGGACACGCTGCCAGGCATAGCCCACCAGGGTCTCTACGTCGTGAGTGAGAAGAACCATCTTCTCATCCGCCGCGAACTGGAGGAGAGTCTGGTCGTCCGTGCCGTACAGTCGAGTATCTTGAACTCGCACCACGTCCAGACCGGGGATCTGGCGCCGAAGAGCGCGCTGTCCAGGTGAGACTGGAGGACGACCACCGGCGCCCCCTCCCGCCCCGGGCTTGCCGGGACCTTCACCACGACGTTGCCTACCCGGTCCGTCCGGTGCGGCAGCCCCCGTCGCGCCGCCGTGGCGATGACCCTGCTGGGGGTCGTCCGTGGTAGAATTTCGACATGGCCAAGAACACGCACCACGTGGTTCCTGACCCCAAGGGGGGCTGGAGCGTCAAGAAGGGTGGGGCGGTCCGGGCCTCTCGGCACTTCGAGCGGAAGAGCGAAGCCGAGTCATGGGGTCGGAGGGTCAGCACCGAGCAGGGCTCGGAGCTGTTCATCCACAAGCGCGACGGTACGATCCAGCGCAAAGACTCCCATGGTGTGGATCCGATGCCTCCCCGCGACCAGCGGTAGTATCCTCCTCCGGTCTTCAAAACCTCCATGGCCGAAGCCCCGCCAGGCTTTTCTGCGGACGTCTTTATCAACTGCCCACTTGACGCTGCCTATCTTTCCCTTCTTCGGCCGTTGCTCTTCACCGTGGTCTATCTTGGCTACTCTCCGAGAATCGCCACGGAGCGTTCGGATTCCGCGGAAACTCGGATCGACAAGATCTGTGGCCTGATCCGCGAGTCGAAATACAGCATCCACGACCTCTCTCGCCTTCGCGCCAGCGAGGCGGGCGAGTTCTACCGCATGAACATGCCTTTCGAGTTGGGCATCGAGTACGGCTGCCGGCTCTTCGGGCCGAGCCCGTTCGATGAGAAGAGGTGCCTGATCCTGGAGAAGGACCAGCACGAATTTAGGAGAGCCATCTCCGACCTCTCGGGCATCGACATCAAGAAGCATGGTGACAAACCGGACGAGGTGGTCCGCGCGGTGCGTGACTGGTTCGTCGAGACCGTAGGGCGGAGACACATCGAGAGCCCGACGAAGACCTGGTTCCGCTTCACAGACTTCGCCTCCGATTTCTACGATGCACGGCTGGCCGAGGGGTTTTCTGACGACGACTTGAATATGATGCCGATCCCAGAGTACGTTGGCTTCATCCAGAGCTGGGTCGCAGAGCTGAAGTAGCCCGCCTACCGCCCTGGCCGGCTCGCCGCCCGCTGCATCAGGAGAGCTTTGCTCCCCAGGCCCAGGATCTGCAATTCCGTCCGTTCCTTTATCAATCGTGTCCTGCCTTCTCCTGCGATGAGCCCGCTAACTCTGCCTCAGTCTGTATCTGCGGACAATGGCCCATTGTCTCCGGATCTGAGCCGTATCTGCTTACGCTGGCCCATTGTCTCTGGAGCTGAGCCGTATCCGCTTATGCTGGCCCATTGTCTCTGGATCTGGGCCATATCTGCTTACACTGGCCCATTGTCTCTGGATCTGGGCCATATCTGCTTACGCTGGCCCATTGTCTCTGGATCTGGGCCGTATCTGCTTACGCTGGCCCATTGTCTCTGGATCTGGGCCGTATCTGCTTACGCTGGCTCATTGTCTCTGGATCGGCTTGTATCTGGGGACGGAATCGTCCCCCCGGTCCGGATCTGGTGTATCCTTAAGTAGATTCCTATGAATAACTTGGCCATGCTTTTCGACAGCCGGCTGTCCGGCGGGACGCCACTCGCGGGGATGGCGCGGTGAGCTTCGCCGACGTCATCGCCCGGACCTGGCGGGACAACCTGCTGTTCTCGGTTCTCCTCGAGCTGACCTATCGCTGCAACCTCGACTGCTTCTTCTGCTACAACGATCTTGGCCTCGCCGGCCGGGCGTTGACGCGGGAGGAGTATTTCCAGCTCTTCGAAGACCTGGCGGCCATGCAGGTCCTGAACCTGACTTTCTCGGGCGGCGAGCCGCTCGCCCATCCGGACTTCCTGCTCCTGGGCGCCAAGGCGCGGGAGCTGGGGTTCGTGGTGCGGATCAAGTCGAACGGCCATGCCCTCCGTGGCGAGCTCCTCCGCCGCCTGCGCGACGAGGTCGACCCCTTCATCGTCGAGGTGAGCCTGCACGGCGCGACCGCCGCCACCCACGACCGCCAGACCCGGGTGCCGGGGAGCTTCGAACGCCTGCTGGCGAATCTGAACGAGATGGGGGAGCTGGGTTTCCGGATCAAGATCAACAGCACTTTGACCGCCTGGAACGAGGGCGAGATCGAGGGCATGTTCGACCTCGTCGAGTCGCTTGGCGCAGCCTTCCAGGTCGATCCTGAAGTGAGCCCGAAGGACGACGGCGACAGAGGTCCGCTCTCGATCGCGCCGACCCGCGAGGGGATGCTGCGGCTCTTCGCCGTCCAGGAGGAGCGGGCGCGTCTGGCGTGGGAGCGGGCCAACCGGGGCGAGCCGGAATCTGCGAAGAGCGGGGTGGCCCGGGGGGCCGACGACGAGACCATGCCGGTCTCCGTCCACAAACACTGTGGCGCCGGCTCGGCCGGGATCGCCGTCGATCCCTATGGCAACGTCTACCCCTGCGTCCAGTGGCGGCGACCGGTGGGGAACCTCCACGAGCGGCGGATCGGCGAGATCTGGGCGCAGTCGACCGGCTTGAAAGAGGTCCGGGAGATCACCGCCGCGGCCAAGGGCGTGGTCGAAGGCTACGGCGCCTCCGGCCCTCTCTTGAACTTCTGTCCCGGCAATGCCGACGCCCACACCGGCGATCCGCTGACCGTCTACCCGAGCGCGCTGCGGCGGATGGAGTTGGCCGAAGAGTCGGTACGGTCGGGGAGCAAGAAAACCCTGCTGCCGATCGTACCCTGAAGCGGAGGGACGGGCCTTACGACGAGATCGGGCCCTGCGGACAGAGGATGGGATTGCCCTTGGCCGGCCCGATGGGCGGCGGGCCGGGGGAACAGACAGACGCCATCACCTCGAGCGGCTGGCGGTGCAGGATCCGGGGGCGCTCGTACGGCCGCCGGACGCGGCCATCCGGCGCCCCCTGAATCGCGGTTTCTCGGTCTCGGTCCATCCGTGTCTCCCCTCTCGCTGTCTTACTCGCGGTCCGGTCCGCTCGGTCCGGCGGGTCCGAAATTGGGACGGCGCAGGCGCAGGGCCGGATCGCCGAGCAGGTTGTAGATCTGGAGCATCGCCTTGCTGCCGCCCTGGGTCTGGAAGTCCTGGAGCGCCCGGAGCACCATGTCGCCCAGCCGGGCGCCGTCGGTGTCACCCAGGTGCCGGTAGAAGCGCTGGGCGAGGAGATCCGCCTCGAAATGGATCGAGAGGCCGGAGGGCGCCCAGACCGCCACCGCCCCGCCCGCCGCCTGGTTGACCAGCAGCTCGCCCAGCGAGGAGAAGCCGGGGACGGCGAAGCGGTTGACGGTGCAGGTCATGGCGGTCAGCACCGGCAGGCGCGCCCCGTTGCCGAGGCTCGCCACGTCGGAGCTGGCGAGGAGCCCGCCGGAGGCGAGCCGGTCGAGCCCGCCGTGACCGTTGTAGTCGACGATCGAGGCGCCGGCGGCGAGGTCGTGGAGGAGCCGCGAGCGGGCGTCCTCGATCGTCGTCGAGCCGAGATAGATGCGGTCGACGTTGTAGCCGGACAGGTAACCCGCCACCTGCTCGCTGCCGGTCACGAAGTTGGCCCCGCGGTCCGGGGCGTCGGCCAGGGCGATGGCGCTCCCCACCCAACCGCCGTCCGGCCCGGTCTCGTAGGCGATGATCTTGTCCACGTAGGCGTTGAGCTCGGCGGCGGTGTGCGCCGGGATGCGGCCCACCGCGAGCTCCGGCAGGCCGTCGTCGGCCACCAGGTCGCCCAGCCGGCCGTCCGAGGGGAAGATCCCGTCGTCGGTCGAGATGAAGAGCGGCGGCAGGGGATTGCCGCCGAAGCCCAGGAGGTCGCGGTAGTCGACCGTGCCGGCGCCGGCGAGCACGAGGTAGCGCGGTGCCGTGCGCCAGGCGCTCCGGGTGTAGGCCAGGAAGGCCGGGATGGCGTGCGGATCGGGCAGACCGAAGGCGAATTCGTCGGTCACCTCGTCGAGATCGACCACCATGCTGTCGAGTCCCTGGCTGGCGCGGTAGTCGGCCAGGCGCTGGGCGGCGTCGTGGAGACCGGCGCCGGCCAGGACGACGAGGTCGGCATGGTTGGTCGTCACCCGGAGGCGCGGGGTGCGGAACGGCGTCAGGGCGACCGGCGTCTTCAACCCGGCCGAAGCGCTGGCCAGGTAGGCGGTCGGTATCGGCGACTGGAAGGCGAGAGCGAAGCCTCCCTGCGGGTCGGCACTGACCGCGGCTCCGCTGAGCCAGCGCGGCCGCGCCGGGATGGAAAGGTCGAGCAGGCGGACGGCCGGATCGCCGAACCCGGCGACCTGGACCGGTCCGGCCGCGCCGGTGAAGGCCAGCGCACCGCTCGCGGCGCGGAAGCTCCGCGGGTAGGACAGGTCGAAGGAGTCGATGTAGAAGAGGCTGTAGGGGATGCCGGCGTCGAGCAGGCCGGTCACCTGCACCTGGTTGCCGGTGGGCGTCAGGAGCGAGGGCGCGAAGGAGAAGCTGGCCGCAAAGGGCGAGATGCCCTCGAAATGGGCCTCGCCCAACGCGGTGCCGTTGAGCGACACGGCGGGGTGGTGCTCCGCCGGCAGGCCGGAAGCGCTCGCTCCCTGGAGGTGGACGGTGAGGGTGCCGGTGCCGATGGCCCCGCCGGCAGTGACGGCTCCCGGTGCGTCGAGCGTGAAGCTCTTGGCGCCGTTCGTCGGGTCGCCGGCGAGCAGGCCGTCCCAGAACCAGTAGTCCGACTCGGGGTCGAGCGGGAGAACCGTCGCCGGGAGCACGTCCTGCTCGGCGTGGAGCGCCGCGGCGAAGGAGGCCGGGGCGGTCCCCGAAGGGGCGCCGGCGCCGGCGAGGCTCATCAACAGACCGGTGCCGCGCTCCAGGCGGTAGACGTTGTCGCGCGAGTAGAGGCTCGACAGCGCCTCGCCGTAGAAGAAGAGGCCTTTGCCGGTCTTGTTCTTGCTATCCATGTCCGGATACCAGGCGACCGGCTGGCCGCCCTTGGAGAGGGCGAGCTTGCCGTCCCCGAGGACCTTTTCCATGTTGGCGAGCGGCAATCCGAAGCGGGGGGCGAGGTCGGTGCTCGCCAGGTAGTAGAGGCCGCTCTCGCGGACCGCGACGTGGAGGGCGTCGGCCGGACCGCTCACCACGGCCTTCGGACTCTTCTGGAGACCGGCGTCGTCGCCGCTCTTCCGGACGGCGGCGTGGGCGGTGCGCTCGTAGGCGGTGTCCCGCCCGGCCGAGCCGCGGTTCCAGTCGGCGCGCACGAGGAACGGGCCGTGGCTGCGCCGGTTCCCCTTGGCGTCGATCTCGACCAGGAGATAGGTCTGCTCGTCGCGCGGCGAGGCGCCTTCGTCCAGGAAGCGGTAGGTACCGCCCTGGGGCGCCTGGAGCAGGCCGAGGAGGAGGGAGCGGTTGACCTTCAGCCAGTGGCCGTCCGGAGCCTTGCGGTAGAGGTCGAAGCCGATCGTCCCCGCCTCCGAGGCGGTCTGCCATTCGAGCGCCAGCCCGCCGTCGGCGGGGACGCCGGTCAGGGCGGAGACCACCGCCTCGGTCAGCATCCCCTGGTTGATCGCCACCTCGCAGAGCGGGCCGAAGGTGAAGGTCGCCCGGGCCTGGCCGGCGTTGCCGGTCTCGTCGAGCCAGACCGCCTTGGTGCCGTTGCCGGAGGCGACGGTGCCGACCACCGGGATGCGCTGCCCGGCGGAGGTCGGGGTGATGGTGACGTCATAGGAGAGGAGGACCGTGGCGCCGCCGGCAACCGACCCGGGGTTCCAGGTGATGTTGCCGGTGCCGCCGATGGCGGGCGCGGTGAGGACGGTCCCCTGGGTCTTCTGCGGGTTGCCGGAGTAGACCACGTTGGCGGCGGGGATGGTGGCGGTCACCACGTTGGTGGCCGAGAAGGTGATCGCCTTGGCCGTCGGGTTGGTCACCCGGATGGTCACCGTGTCGAGCTGGGTCAGGCCGACGACCGGCGGGTTGGGCCCCTTCCGGTAGCGCACGAACTGCTCGACGTAGGGCTTGACCGGGGCGGTGGCCCCGCCGTCGGCCGGCAGGTAGATGCGGAAGCCGTTGGTCACCGGGTTGGCGGCCGGCGGCGGCGCGGTCAGGCTCGAATTGCCGACGTAGGTCGTCGTGTAGTTGCCGTTGATGCCGGTCGTCGCGTCGTTGTAGGAGTTGATGGTCGTCACCATCGCCCAGAGGCCGTAATCGGTCGCCGAGGGGTCGGTGGTCCAGCCGTTGACCGTGTTCTGCGCCCAGACGTTGTTCTGCGACAGCGAGTTGTTCGAGACGGTCTGGGTGGTCGCGCCGGTGCGGCTGGTGAAGGCGATCGCACCGACGTCGTCCGTCTGGTTGCTGTCGTAGTCGAAGTCGTTCACGAGCGCCGTGCAGCCGGAGGTGAAATACGGGTAGTTGGTGGTGCTGCGGCCGACCTGCCCGCTGGCCGGCGGATTGACTCCGTACTCGTTCTGCGAGTCGATGTAGGCCGGGATCTCGGTGCCGGCCGCGGTTTCGTCGCCGTCGTCGACGCGGAGGCCGATGGCGTTGATGTCGCTGCCGGTGGTGACCGCCGACGACTCGTCCACCCGCAGCTCCCAGTGGCCGGCGGTGAGCGCGCCGCCGCCGTCGGAGATGACGATGTTGTCGAAGAAGAAGAAGGCATTGGCGGTGGTCAGGCCACCGGTGACCCGGAAGCGGACGCGGGTGTTGACGGCGTTCGTCCCCAGGGCATAGGTCTTGGCGGTGTTCGCCGCGGTGCCGATGATGGTGTCGAGCACGGCGTAGGTCGTTCCGCCGTTCCCCGACACCTCGACGACGAGCGTGTCGCCGGCGACCAGGGCGCCGGTCTTGTGAAACTGGAGGTGGAGGGTGGCCGCCGCCGCCGTCAGGTTGAGGCCGGTCGCCGAGAGGTTGACCTCGCGGAAGACGCTCGCGGTGGCGCCGGCGGCGGCGCCGACGCGCAGGGCGTTGCTGGCGACCTGGATCTTGCCGCCCGTCGCGACGTTGGTGCCGTCGTTGGCCTCGGTCCAGTTGCCCACCCAGTTGTTGTTGCCGTCGTTGTCGGTGTAGACCGCGCCGTTCAGGAAGTAGTCGGCGACGAAGTTGCCGGTGCCGGCGCCGGTGCCGTCGAAGTAGGAGAGCCAGGCGCCGTCGGCCGCCTGCGGGGTACCCGAGTTGCCGATGCCGAAGATAGGGGGCCGCACCTTGCCGTTCGGGTCGATCAGGTTGTACCGGGCCGTGGTGGTGAACACGCCGCCGCCACGGTCACGGTCGCGCCCGGCCGTCGCCTCGGCCGTGCCGCCGACGCCGACGTCGGCATCGAAGATCTGCACGCGCAGGCGAGCGAGGCTCGGCGGGACCTCGATGAAGTAGCGGTAGAAGGTGTTGAGGCCGGTGGTCGGGGCGACCGGGTTGTTCGAGGCCACGAAATCACCGCTGCTCGTCGGCGTGCCGCTGCCGTTCGGCATGTAGAGGTTCGTGCTCCCGGTGGAGGCGCCAAAGGCCGCCGAGCCGGCCCAGAGGGCGGCGGCGGCGAAGGTCACGATGGAGGAGCCTCTGCGGCGGTGAGGAGTGGTCTGGTTCATGACGCCCATCCAGTACGCGTTGCCCGTTGCCCCGGACCTGCGAAATACTTGAAACATCGGGGGATGGCCCATATTGTAAGCCTTTTCTTGCAACGAGGTCAATGGGTTACACCCCGCGGGAGGTGAGGACGATCTTCACCGTCCGCACCAGGATCGCGAGGTCGAGCCAGAGCGACCAGTTCCCCATGTAAGCGAGCTCGTAGCGAAGCTTATTCTGCGGACTCGAATGGTAATCGCCGTTGATCTGGGCGAGGCCGGTCAGGCCGGGGGCGAGCGAGAAGCGTTCGGCGTAGCCCGGCACCTCGGCCAGGTGCTTCTGCACGAACCCCGGCCGTTCAGGGCGCGGCCCCACCAGGCTCATGCTGCCGGCGAGGACGTTCCACAGCTGGGGGATCTCGTCCAGCCGGGTCCGCCTCAGGAAGGCGCCCAGGGGGATGAGGCGCGGGTCCCCCGCCTGGGCCAGCACCTCGTCGCCCGCGGCCTCGGCGTCCACCCGCATGGTGCGCAGCTTCCAGAGGGTGAACGGCCGGCGGTCGCGGCCGATCCGCACCTGGCGGTAGAAGATCGGGCCGGCGGAGGTGAGGCGGACCGCCAGGGCGCCGGCGAGGAGCAGGGGGAGCGAGCCCAAGAGGAGGAGCGTGCCCGCGGTGAGGTCGAGGAGGCGCTTGGCCGGCCGGTTGATCCGCCACTCCGACTCGCGTACCACCTCGATGAGCGGCAGGTCGTGGAGGGAGCGGTAGCGCATGCGGCCGATCAGGCTCTCGAAGGGGCCGGGGAGGAGGAGGACGTTGGTGTGATCCGGCCGGCTCCCCGCCAGGCCGTCGATCAGGCGGGTCTGCCAGGAGTCGGCGGGGGCGGCGAGGATGATGTCGTCGATCACCCCGCGGGTGAGCAGGGCCGGCAGGTCCGCGGTCCCGCCCAGCCGGGGCCCGAGGATCGGGTCCGCGCCAAGAGCACCGGCATCCCCCGGCGGCGGCTCCGGCCCCTCCTCGCCAGGGACCGGTACGAAGCCGGCGACGGCCAGGCCCTGCCAGTGGCGGGCGATGACCAGGGCGATCTCGCGGGCTGCCTCGCCGCTGCCCACGATCGCCACCCGCCGGGTGTGCCGCCGGTCGCTGCGCTCGAGGGCGATGCGCCAGGCGAGGAGGAGGAGATAGTTGAAGAGCACGAAAAGCAGGAGCACCGAGCGCGGGAAGGCGCGGTTGGCGAGGAAGTAGTAGCCGATGAGGAGGACGCCGCAGAGGAACGCCGCGCCGGCCAGGCGACGGGCCAGCTCGGACCCGCCGCGCCGGCGCGGCGGGTCGTAGAAGCCGAAGAAGTAAAGGCTCACCAGCTGAACGATCAGCACGGCGAACCAGCTGCTGCTGAAGAACTGCAGCCGATCCCAGGGCAGGCGCGCCGCGGTGAAGGGGACCGGCAGGTGGATGCGGACGAGGAAGGCCAGCCCCAGGGCGGCGGGGGCGAGGGTAAGGTCGCCGACCAGGCGCAGCCCGCGAAACGTGCGCGAGCCGCCCCAGGTGGGCCTGGGCGGCGGGGGGGACGCCATGGCGGAGGACTCTATCAGCCGGGGGGTGAGGGTTGACCGCCCCGCGCCCTGCGGGTACATTGCCGCTCCATGCGGGTCACCGAGCACCTGGCACAGGCCGAGCGCCCCTTCATCAGCTTCGAGATCATCCCGCCCCTGCGCGGCGGCGACGTCAAGGGTCTGCTCGGTCTGATCGACGACCTGGTCAAGTACCGTCCGCCCTTCATCGACATCACGAGCCACGCGGCGGAGGTGATCTACGAGGAGACGCCGCAGGGGATCATCCAGCGGCGGGTCAAGCGCAAGCGCCCGGGGACCCTGGGCGTCTGCGCGCTGATCCAGAACAAGTATCACGTCGACGCCGTCCCCCATATCCTCTGCCAGGGCTTCACCCGCGAGGAGACCGAAGACTTCCTGATCGAGCTCAAATACCTGGGGATCGACAACGTCCTCGCCGTGCGCGGCGACGACAGCGGCTACCAGAAGCCGCTCCAGCACGGCCGGAGCGTCAACCACTACGCGGTCGACCTGGTACGGCAGATCTGCGCCATGAACCAGGGCAAGTACCTAGAGCACGACCTCCTGGACGCCGAGCCCTCGGCTTTCTGCATCGGCATCGGCGGCTACCCCGAGAAGCACTTCGAGGCGCCGAATCTCTTGGCCGACGTCCGCCACCTGAAGGAGAAGGTGGACGCCGGGGCGCACTATGTCGTCACCCAGATGTTTTTCGACAACCCGAGCTACTTCCGGTTCGTCGAGGCCTGCCGTGAGCAGGGGATCGGCGTGCCGATCGTCCCCGGGTTGAAGATCCTCACCTCGAAGGCGCAGCTCTCCGCCCTGCCGCGCAACTTCTACGTCGACATCCCGGCCGATCTCTCCGATGCGGTGTCGGCGGCCGATCCCGACCAGGTGGCCGACGTCGGGGTCGAGTGGGCGGCCCGCCAGGTCGAGGAGCTCCTCGACCACGGCGTCCTCTCCGTCCACTTCTACGTCATGCAGAGCGCCAAGGCGATCAAGAAGCTGATGGCGCAGCTCAAGCTCTAAGCAAAGGGCGCCCGCGATCTCGGGGCGCCCTGGTGGCAAGCCGTTCGGTTCAGCTGAGGATCAGCCTAGCGTGGGAAAGCATGCTCTGTGCCAGGCCCTGAAAACCCTGTAAGCCCTTTGTTTTCAACGAACAGAGGCGCGAAGCGACAAAATTTGCCATTCCGGGTGGGCACGGAGTGTCAGAGCGCCGGCCTGCCCCAAAAAACAAAGGG
>DASQPA010000050.1:0-2000 GCA_035644215.1 Thermoanaerobaculia bacterium | reverse complement strand
GTGCTGGCGGCTCAGACACCGCGGGTCCTCCCCCTGCAGCTTCCCCGCACGGGTTCGCCGGTCCGGCTGCTCGCGCTCCTCGGCGGCATCCTTGTGGCCGGGGGCACTCTCCTGCTCGTGGCCGTCCGAAGGCGGCGCGCGCGGGCTTGATCCTCGACGTGTGAGAGGGGCCGGGCGACATCGTCCGGCCCCTTCCGCGCCCGGCGGCAAGCGGGGTCCCCGACGTGGTAGACACCCGGCAGTACCGTCGGCCGGTGTGGCCGGCAGGGGTCGTTCGGGTTGGGGAGGGATCGACATGGCTGCTGAGACGTGTGGGCACGAGGGATGCAGGTGCGCTCCGAGGGAGGACGGGTTCTGCAGCGACTACTGCCAGCGGCACGGGACGCACGAGGGGCACCAGCCCCACGAGTGCGGATGCGGCCACCCCGACTGCCACTGATCGCCCCGGGGTTGCACCCGCCCGGCCTTAGGGCCCGTTCAGGAATTAACACTGCATTCGAGCGCCCCTGAAAGGTGAATCTCCCTTCCGGTTACGCCGCCGCGACGGGTTCGAGGGTGACGTAGTAGCCGAGTGCTTGGAGCTGGGCGACAGCGCGCTGGCGCTGCCGGTCGGCGTCTCGCTGGACGAAGTAGTCGCCGCCGAGGTCGTTGTAGTCGCAGTTGTTGGTGAGCAGGTTCCAGGCCACGACCAGGATAGAGTGGCCGACCGCGACCGCGGCCTTCTTCTTGCCGATGCGGCGGCCCAGGCGCCAGAACTGCGCGCTCAGGTACGTGTCGCGGCTTCGGGCGGCGGCCCAGGCGCACTCGGTGAGGATCTCGCCGAGCCAGCGGTTGCCCTTGTTGGTCTTGCCCGACCGTCGCTTGCCCCCGGTCACGTTGTTGCCCGGGCAGCGCCCCGCCCACGATGCCAGGTGGGCCGCGGTGGGAAAGACGCTCATGTCCACCCCGATCTCGGCAACGATGCACTCGGCCGCACGCTTGCCCACCCCGGTGATGGTGTCGAGGCGGTCCCGGGCCTCAGCGAAAGGGGCCATCACCCGGTCCACCTCCTCGTCGAGGGTGGCGACGGCTGCCTCGAGGTGCTCGACGTGGTCGAGCGCCAGCCGAACCAGGAGGGCATGGTGATCCGAGAACCGGCCCCGCAAGGCGCGGCGGAGCTCGGGGAGCTTGCTGCGCAGCCTCCCCCGGGCCAGCTCGGCGAGCACCTTCGGGTCACGCTCTCCGGCCACCAGCGCCTTGAGCATGGCCCGCCCCGAGACGCCGAGCACGTCGGAGGCCACCGAGTCGAGCTTGATGCCGGCGTCCTCGAGCGCCTTCTGGATCCGCTGGCACTCCGCGGTGTGGGCCTGGATGAGCCGCTTGCGGTAGCGCGTGAGATCCCTGAGCTCGCGGATCGCAGCCGGGGGCACGAAGCTGCCCCGCAGCAGCCCGTGCTCGAGCAGCTCGGCCAGCCATTCGGCGTCCTTGACGTCGGTCTTGCGGCCCGGGACGATCTTGACGTGGCGGGCGTTGACCAGCATGAGGTCGAACCCGCGCTCCTCGAGCACATACCAGGGGGACTTCCAGTACTGGCCCGTCGCCTCCATCACGATCTGGGTGACGCCCTCGGAAGCCATCCAGTCGGCCAGCGCCTCCAGGTCGGCCGTGAACGTGAGGAACGTCCTTATCTCCTGCCGTCGCCCGCCCTTGCCGTCGGGCACTCGGACGCAGGCGACCACCTCGTCCTTGGCGACGTCCAACCCGGCACACCTCTCCACCATCATCTCCACCTGCGCGCCACCTCCTCTCGGGATGGGATGCCCGGCGGGGCCAACCGAGTCGACGATGCTGAAAGACGTGCTCTGAGCGAACAGTTCGCGGTGCCGAGAAGGCCCCAGCCTCAATCTGAACAACGGGCTCTACCGCACCAAGGAAAGCCGAGCTTCAGCCGGGCACGACTACGTGTCGGATTCTCACTCGTCGCGGCGGCCGAAGGCCATGGGGATCTGAACAGTGAATCG
>DASQPA010000049.1:0-37676 GCA_035644215.1 Thermoanaerobaculia bacterium | reverse complement strand
ATCAACTCGCCCACCTCCACGGCGCCTTCAGGCGTCGTGGACAGCTTCTCCGATCTCTCCTCGATCTCCATGCTTCCTCCTGACGGAGGGGGGGATTTTTAGCGGCGAGGATGGGGGGAATTTAGGCGTATCGGTGACAGTTGTACCTCGCGCTCATAGATCTCGTTGCCCCGTCGGGCGAACTCTTCCTTGCTGTACCGAGGATACGGTGCGGCGCTCATAATACGATTCTACGACATCAGCGCTCAGGATGCACGGTGCGCACCCCGTCCTGGCGTGGGGACGGACGCCAGGAGGAGGAGCGCGGCGGCGACTGTACGCAGGAGGTTCATCGCAGGCTCAAGGTGCACCTCTTGAGGTAGCTTGCCGGGTGGGGGGGATTGGAGTCAGCGGAGCCCGTTCCGCTTATACGAAATACTCCAACGTTGACGCTGATCCTGAACTAGGGTAGAGTTTCGGCAAGTCAAACGTATAGAGAGAGATAGCTCGATGCAAGCCGCAGTGGGCAGATGTCTTCGACGGTGGACACGTGACGCTAAGGCAGCCAGCCGTGGGATGGTGGCTGTCGGTCACATATAGGCCAAGAATAATGCAGACCGCAAACCTACTTCGAGCGCTCGAGTTTGCCTCTGAGCGCCACAGCCAACAGCGTCGCAAGGGGCCGAGCGGTGTGCCGTACGTGAATCACCCGATCGAGGTTGCGAGCTTGCTCGCTGGCCTTGCTGAGGTTGAGGACGCGGACATTCTGATAGCCGCAGTCCTTCACGATGTCCTCGAAGACACGGAGACGACTCCAGAAGAGGTCGCTGCAAGATTCGGGGAGCGCGTTCTTCATCTCGTGGGTGAACTCAGCGACGACAAATCGCAGCCTCTCGCGGTTCGGCGCCAGTTGGTTCTTGAGCATCTCGAGTCGGCCGAAGTCGCTGTCAAACTCATTAAGTTGGCGGACCTCTGCAGCAACATTCAGTCGGTCCCAGTGGACTGGACGAACGAGCGGCTCCGCGAGTACCTCGACTGGTCCGCCAGAGCCGCCGCTCTCTGCCACGGGGCTAGCCCAGCGCTCGACCGGTTGTATGATGAGCGAGCGTCGAGAGCGCGAGCGTCAAGCGCGGAGACGCTCGTCAAGAGTAGCACCCAACCCTAGGGCCGTTCTCGAAAACGTAGCGGGAAGTCTAGGATCCTTCGCGCGATGGACAGAAGAGGCCATCCTGCTTTGGCCAGGCTGGATCAACAAGGAAGAGGATCAAATGAAACACAATGTCATCTTGACCATCACGTCTCTGCTCTCGATCCTCTTCCTGACGTTTCACCTGGCGGACGACATCGTCCGCGGGATGGAGCCGGGAGGGCTTTCAAACTTCACTGGGGTGCTCATCCTCGTCGTCTGGCTGTACGGAACGCTGGTGCTCGCCGAACGGCGATCGGGGTACGTCATCCTCTTCCTCGGATCGCTCCTGGGGTCGGGCGTCCCCGTCATCCACATGATGGGGAAGGGAGTCGGCGGCGAGATCGCCAAGTCCAGCGGAGCCTTCTTCTTCATCTGGACACTCCTGGCGCTCGGCGTGACCTCGATCTTCTCCCTCATCCTCTCGGCGCGCGGACTCTGGAGCCTGCGACGGGGCCAGCCCCGGTAGGCCAACAACCGTGCGAGGGGGGCCGTCCGGCCCCCCTTTTCTTCACCGTCGGCCGACGTTGTGGCAGAAGCCCGAGCCGGTGCCGCGCAGGCGAGTGGCTCAGTGATTCGTGAGCGTCAACGTTACGTTCTTGTCCTTGATGTTGTTCTTCTCAAAGACCTGCGTGAAATCCCGTCCCCCCTTGGCCGAGTAATGGATCTCGAACGACGCATCGTCCACACATTTGATGTTCAGCGTCTGGCGGACACTCGTGCTCTTTCCTGTCGCGAGATCGTTGACGCTCCCGCCGAGAGTCATGTTGTTCCACCCCTCGAGCCCACCGGGGTTCTTCACTTTGTGCCCCTCGCTGGGAATCGTGATCGTGAGGCCGGTGCTGTTGACGAATTTGATGGCCATGTCCTTGCACTGCCCCATGATCGCGTGCGCCGGCGCGACCGACAGCGCCGAACCGAGGAGCCCTACTGCGAGCAGGATTCGCAGCGTCCGCGTGCGATAGGCTTTCTGCTGACCGTTCATCGTCCTTCCTCCTTGAAAGGGTAGCTGCTATTTGCCAAGGCTCTGGATAGGCCGGACCCGTTCAGTCGGCGAGCGCCCGCCCCCGGGTCTCGATCACCCAGGGGAGGAGGAGGAGGCCAGCTAAGGGGACGAAGCCGACCCAGAAGAGGGCCGAGATGGCGCTCGCCGCGCCGCGGGCGGCGATGGTGCCGACGACGAGCGGGCCGGCGGCGGCGAGCACCCGGCCGATGTTGTAGCAGAAGCCGGAGCCGGTGCCGCGCAGGCGGGTGGGGAAGAGCTCCGGCAGGTAGTAGGTGAAGCTGCCGAGCACGCCGAAGACCGTGAGGCCGATGAGGAAGTACATCATCAGCCGGGTCTCGGGCGGCAGGTCGAGGCCGAAGGTGGCGAGGATCGCGGCGCCCGAGGCGGTGAAGTAGAGGGCGAACATCACCTTGCGGCCGAGGAGCTTGGCGGCCGGGACGGTGAGCAGGGTGCCGAGCAGGCCGCCCCAGTTGAAGTAGTTGGTGGCAATCTTCTTCCAGCCCTCGATCAGAGTCTGCGTCGCCGCCGGGTCGAGCGCCAGCCGCTGCGCCTCGGTCTGGGCGAGGCCGGTCGCCACCACGGGCAGGAAGGCGTTGCAGCTCCACCAGGCGATCAAGGCGATCACCGCCATGGAAAAGCCGGAGAGGGTGATCGCCCGGATGCCGGGGGAGAAGATCTCGGCGAGCCGGGGCGGCGGGGCGGACGAGGCCGCCTTCTGCCAGCGCTCGGGCTCGTGGACGAAGAAGCGCAGGGCGAGGGCCACGGCGGCAGGGAGCAGGCCGCAGAGGAAGACATAGCGCCAGGAGACCTCGGGCTGCCCCTTCCAGAATCTGCCGGCGATCTGGAAGTTCAAAAAGGTGGCGAGGAAGAGGCCCATGGGCGCCGAGGTGTAGAGGAGTGCTCCGGCCTCGATCCGTCGCTTCTCGGGCACCACCTCGGCGACCATCGCCGCCCCCGCCGCCCACTCGCCGCCGATCCCCAGGCTGGCGGCGGCGCGGCAGAGGGCGAGCACCCAGAGGTTGGGGGCGAAGGCGCAGGCGGCGGTGCCCAGGGCGTAGACCAGCATGGTGAGGAGGAGGGTGCGGGTGCGGCCCAGGCGGTCGGCGATCTGGCCGAAGAGGATGCCGCCGGCGGCCCAGCCGAGGAGGAGGAGCGAGGTGAGGTAGCCGGTCCACTGGAGCGTCGCCGCCTTGGCGGCCGGCGAGCCGATCTGCAGGTGGAGCAGGGTGGGGACGCAGTTGGGGGCGACGAAGTTGAACAGCAGGCTGTCGAAGGCGTCGAAGCCCCATCCCAGCCAGGCGGCGAGCAGCACCGTCCACTGGTAGCCGTCCATGTCGAGGACAAGGCGGCGGTCGTCAGTCCGCAAGGGTTTTTCCTTTGGTTTCGATCGCCCAGGGCAGGAGGGCGAGGCCAGCCAGGGGGACGAAGCCGACCCAGAAGAGGGCGGTCAAGGCGCTGGTCAGCGAGTTGGCGCCCCGGGCGGCGATGCTCCCGACGAGGATGGGGCCGGCGGCGGCGATCACCCGACCGATGTTGTAGCAGAAGCCGGCGCCGGTGCCGCGCAGGCGGGTGGGAAAGAGCTCGGGCAGGTAGTAGGTGAAGCTGCCGAACACCCCGAAGACCGTGAGGCCGTTTAGGAAGTACATCATCAGGCGGGTCTCGGGATGGAGGTCGAGCCCGAAGGCGGCCAAGAGCGCGGCGCCGGAGGCCGCGAAGTAGAGGCCGAACATCGCCTTGCGGCCGAGGTACTTGGCGGCTGGGATGGTGAGCAGGGTGCCGAGCAGGCCGCCTAAGTTGAAGTAATTGGTGGCGATCTTCTTCCAGCCCTCGACCAGGGCGAGGGTGCCGGCCCGGTCGAGGCCGCGCAGCTGCGCCTCGGCCTGGGCGAGGCCTGTCGCCACCACTGGGATGAAGGCGTTGCAGCTCCACCAGGTGATGAGGGCGACCACCGCCATGAAGAAGCCGGAGAGGGTGATCGCCCGCAGCTCGGGGGAGAAAAGCTCGGCGAGGCGCGGCGGCGGGGCGGTCGAGGCCGCCTTCTGCCAGCGCTCCGGCTCGCGCACGAAGAGGCGCACGGCGAAGGCCACGGCGGCGGGGAGCAGGCCGCAGAGGAAGACGTAGCGCCAGGAGACCTCGGGCGCCGCCTTCAAGAATTTGCCGGCGATCTGGAAGTTGAGGAACGTGGCGAGGAAGAGGCCCATGGGGGCCGAGGTGTAGAGCAGGGCCCCGGCCTCCACCCGCCGCTTCTCCGGCACCACCTCGGCGACCATCGACGCCCCGGCCGCCCACTCGCCGCCGATCCCCAGGCTGGCGACGACGCGGCAGAGCCCCAGCACCCAGAGGTTGGGGGCCAGGGCGCAGGCGGCGGTGCCCACGGCGTAGAGCAACATGGTGAGCATGAGGGTGCGGGTGCGCCCCAGGCGATCGGCGATCTGGCCGAAGACGATGCCGCCAATGGCCCAGCCGACGAGGAGGATCGAGGTCAGGTAGCCGGTCCACTGGAGGGTGGCCGCCTTGGCCGCGGGCGAGCCGATCGGCAGGTGGAGCAGGGTGGGCACGCAGTTGGGCGCCACCAGGTTGAACAGCAGGCTGTCGAAGATGTCGAAGCCCCAGCCCAGCCAGGCGGCGAGCAGCACCGTCCACTGGTAGCCATCCATGTCGAGCACCCGGCGCCGGGTGCCGGGAGAGGGGGCGATCATGTGGGCGAGACTATAGCAGCAGGGGAGGGGCCGGGGCGAGGCTCGCCGGCCCGGCGGGGCTCGGGAACCTGGACAGCTCTTGTCGTAGGCCGCTTTGATCCCCTATACTTCACGCACTACTTCAGCCTTTGGGCTGTGGCGACCAGGAGTCCGAGTCCACGACTCGCGGAGAAAGCGGTGTCGGGAAAGAAGATCATCGAACCCCCGGGCGAGCGTCCCGGTCTGACCAAGGCCGACCTGGTCGACGTGGTGTACGAACGCCATGGGGGGATCACCCGCTTTGAAGCGGCGGAGATCGTGGAAGCGATTTTGCAGACGGTCAAGACCAGCCTGCGGGACGGCCGGACGGTGCGGATCAAGAACTTCGGCACCTTCGAGGTCACCAGCCGCCCGGGCCGGATGGGCATCAACCCCGTGAACGGAGAGAAAATCTTCATTCCCCCCCACAAGGGCCTGAGCTTCCGCCCGGCGCGCCGGCTGCGCGACGTCATCAAGCCGGGCCGGTTCGAGGGAGAGCCGAGGTAGGATGGCGCCAAAGGCCCGGGTCCAGAAGCGCCTCTACTACAAGATCGGCGAGGCCTGCAAGGCGCTGGACATCCAGCCCTATGTCCTGCGCTACTGGGAGACCGAGTTCCCGGCTCTCTCGCCGAACAAGAGCCGTTCGGGCCAGCGGGTCTACAGCGAGAAGGAGCTGGGGATCATCCGCCGCATCAAGGAGCTCCTCTACGAGGAGGGCTACACGATTGCGGGGGCGAAGAAGAAGCTGGAGGCGGAGCTCGTCTCCGGCAGCCTGGCGGGTCCCGAGGAGGAGGAACCGGAAGCTCAGAAGCCGCGCGCTGGCAAGGCGAAGAGCGAGAGCGCACCCGAATCGCCGGCGGAGCGGGCGCCGCAGCCGTCCGCGGCGGTCGATCTTGCCGGCGCCGCCGAGCCGGCACCGGAGCAGCAGGCCCTCCGGCTTGACACCCATGCCGCGGAGCGGATAGAAAGCATGCGCAAGGGGATCCTCGAGGCTCTGAACGAGGCGCGCGACCTGCTCGCCCGGCTCGAACCGAAATCTCCGCCCCGCAGTTCGATGTGAAGGTCCGGTCGGGACGTGGCGCAGTCTGGTAGCGTACCTGAATGGGGTTCAGGGGGTCCCGGGTTCAAATCCCGGCGTCCCGACCAATTTCCCACTGACAGATCAAAGAGTTAAGTCCGCACGGTAACTGCTGAAAAGCAGGACGGGTACTTATGGGGTACTTAAGCCTGCCCGTCCATCCCTCCTCGGTACCCTGCGACGAGCGTGGCCCATTGCGGACGCGGTGTCAAGATTGCCTCCCCTTGGTCGTCTTCTGAGCCGTCATCCTCTGACGGCCACGCTCCCGCCACTCCCAATAGAGCCGGACCGGGTACCGAATGGAGCCGTGGTTCCTGTATTCCGGTCCCGTGCCGAGCATGCGCCAGCGCCGGATCGTATGGACGTGAACCTCCTCCAGGTAGGCGATCTCCCCCTCCTTGAGGTCCCGGAAGTCGAGGGCCTCGGAGAGCCTTAGCACCTCTGCCAGGGAAGGGGAGAGGGCGAGGACGGCGGCGAGTTGCCGGATCCCGGGCCGGACCTCCTTCGGCAGGGGCTGCGGCGCGGGCGGCTGCGGGCCTGCCGCCTGTGCCAACTCCATGGCCTGCCGAAGACGGTCGGTCAACTCCGGGATCTGCAGGAGAGCCGTCAAGGCCCCGGACAAGATGTCATGAGGTCCGGGCTGGGCCGGGAGGGTCTCGCTTGGCGTGCTCACTATCGTTTCTCCTTCAGAACAGCAGGCGCTCGCTGCGCCGGCTCGATCCTGATTCCGAGCTCCCCTCCGCTTGTCCAGAAAGAGGGAAGGTCATCGTCAGAGGTGCCGAGAGCGGCCCCTGGGCCGCCCAGTTGAGGGCGGCAAGGGCGATACGAACGGAATGGCGACTGGGGTCCCACGGCGGCAGCCGGAGCGGAGCGCCGGCCGGCAGATCGGGCGGGAGAGCCGTCACGAGCCCCCAGAGGGCGCCGTCCTGCGAGAGGTAGACATTCCAGCCGAGGAGGGTGCTCCCGAGCGGGCTCGCGACCGAGATCGCGAAGGCCGGCTGGGGAGCCGTCTGGGTGGGGTCGAGCGGATCGGCGGGGAAAAGCCCGAGGAAGCTCGCCCGGACCCCGAGGGGGGCCGGAGGAGCCGCCGCGGGCACCGGGTCGGTGGTGAGAATCGCCGGGTTGAAGGAGACGGTCGAGGCCGGCCCGGTGGGACCTGCCACCTGGAGACGGGGAGCAAAGTAGCCGGAAGTTCCAAAGACGTGGGAGGCAAGCGGCGTCGAGCTACGCGACCGAAGCACCCGGGCCGCCATGGACCACGCGTTCACCGTCCGGAAGAGGGACCACATCATCAGCCTTATCGCCCCGGAGAACCACGCCTCGATCCGCGTCGCCGAGCGCCTAGAGGACCGCATCATCCATCTCGGGCGGGAGATGCTCTGCTATAGGATCGACCGGCAAGCCTACCTACGAGAGGTCGCACCGGCGAGTACCATGGCTCTGTGTGCCGGGTAAGCGGGAACGTAGACATCCTCTGTTATGGTTATAGTAGCGAAGCCTAGCACGCCCCGGCCGTAGTCGTCGAGGAATGAAGCAACAGGTACCAGACAACGTTTACGTCCTCTCGCCACTGCAGCAGGGGCTCCTCTTCCACAGCCTTGAGTCTCCGGACGCCGGGCTCTACGTCGACCAAACGGTCCTGACTCTCCAGGGCGAGATCCTCCCGGATCTCCTGGCCCAGGCGCTGCGTCACACCTGCTCCCGGCATGGCGCCCTGCGCACCACCTTCCATTGGCAGGACCTGGACAAACCGCTCCAGGTGGTGCGGCGGGAGGTCGAGGTGGCGATCGAACACCACGACTGGCGGCGCTCTCCGGAGCCGCCGGCCGAGCGGCTGGAGAGCTTCCTCGCGGCGGACCGGCGGCGGGGTTTCGATCTCTCCACCCCCCCTCTCTTCCGGGTCTCCCTCGTCCGCCTGGACGAGGCGACGACGCTCCTGATCTGGACCTACCACCACATCCTCCTCGACGGCTGGTCGGCCAACCTCCTCGACGGCGAGACGATGGCGGCCTACGCCGCCCTGCGCGCCGGGCGGACCCCGGACGGCCCGACGGTTCGCCAGTTCGGCGACTACATCGCCTGGCTCCGGCGCCGCGACCCGGGAGCCGCCGAGACCTTCTGGCGTGCCCGCCTGGCCGGCGTCCGCGCCCCTACCCCGCTCGGGGTGGATTCCCCCCCGGTGCTCCCCGGGGCGCCGGGTCCGCGGGAAGCGCACGGCGAACGGGAGCTGGCCCTCGGCCCGGCGACGACCGCCAGCCTGCGGGACCTGGCGCGGCGCCACCAGCTCACCCTGAACACTCTGACGCAGGGCGCCTGGGCGCTCCTCCTGCACCACTACAGCGGCGAGCCGGAGGTGGTCTTCGGCGCCACGGTCGCGGGCCGCCCGGCGGAGATCCCCGGCGTCGAGTCGATCGCCGGCCTGTTCATCAACACCCTGCCGGTGCGGGTCGCGGTATCCGATGCCGGTGACCTGGTGAGTTGGTGGAGGGAGCTGCAGAGCGCGCAGATCGCGACCCAGCCGTACGAGCACGCCTCGCTCGCCGACCTCCAGCGCTGGAGCGGAGCGCCGGCCGGACGCCCGCTCTTCGAGTCGCTCCTGGTGTTCGAGAACCTCCCCGCCGACCCCCGTCGCCCGGCATCGCCACTCTCTACCTCCGGCGCCTCGGGCCTCCGGGTGCTCGGCGAGCGCTCCGTGCTGCGGACCCAGTACCCGCTGGTCCTGCTGGCGATCCCCGGCGAGCGCCTGGTCCTCCGCCTCACCTACCAGCGCCGGCGCTTCACCGCGGCGGCGGCCACGCGCCTGCTCGCCCACCTGGCCACCCTCCTCGAGGCGTTCCCGGCCGCGGCCGCTCTGCCGCCCGCGCTCCTCTCCCCCCTGACCCCGCCCGAGCGCCACCAGCTGCGTTACGAATGGAACGACACGGCGGTCGCCTACCCGCGCGACCGGACCCTGCCCGAGCTCTTCGCGGCGGTGGCGCGGCGGCAGCCGGAGGCGGTGGCGGTGGCGCTCGACGGCCGGTTCCTGACCTACGGCGAGCTCGACGCGCGGGCCCATGGCCTGGCCGGCCGGCTGCGGCGGCTGGGCGTGGGCCCGGAGGCACGGGTGGGACTGGCGGCGGACGGGGCGCCGGCCCTGGTCCTGGGGATGCTCGGCATCCTCCAGGCGGGCGGCGCCTACGTGCCGCTCGACGCCGCCGATCCCGAGGAGCGGTTGGCCCAGACGATCGAGGCGGCGGACCTCCGCGTCCTGGTAACGGATGGGAGGGCGCCCGCCGCCTGGCCCGCCGATCGTCCCCGCGTGCTCCTGGAGGACCGAGCGCCGGAGCGCGGCGCGGCGGAGCCGTCGCCGCTCGCCGGGCCGGACGCCCTCGCCTATGTCCTCTTCACCTCGGGGTCGACGGGGCGGCCGAAGGCGGTCGGCGTGCCGCATTGCGCCGTCGCCCGCCTGGTCCTGGGCAGCGGCTTCGCGCGGCTGGGGCCCGCGGCGCGCCTCGGCCAGGTCGCCAATCCGGCGTTCGACGCCGTGACCTTCGAGGTCTGGGGGGCGCTCCTGACCGGCGGTGTGGTCGTCGGCGTGCCGCGCCAGGTCACCCTGCTGCCGGCCGCCTTCGCGGAGCGGCTGCGGCGCGAGCGGATCGGCGCGCTCTTCTTGACCACCGCGCTGTTCAATCAGGTGGCCCGCGAGGCGCCGGCAGCCTTCGGCGACCTCACGGATCTGCTCACCGGCGGCGAGGCGGTCGACCCCCGCGCCATGGCCGCGGTGCTCTCGGGCGGGGCCCCCGTCCGCCTTTCCCATGTCTATGGCCCCACCGAGAGCACCACCTTCGCGACCGCCTGGGCGGTCGCCGAGGTGCCGGAGGGGGCGGCGACGGTGCCGATCGGCCGGCCGATCGCCAACACCCGCGCCCACGTGCTCGATCGCGCGCTGCGGCCGGTGCCCGCCGGGGTGACGGGAGAGCTGTGGCTCGGCGGCGACGGCCTGGCGCGCGGCTATCTCGGCCGTCCGAGGGAGACCGTCGAGCGCTTCCTGCCGGACCCGCTCGGAACGCGGCCGGGCGAGCGCCTCTACCGCACCGGCGACCTCGTCCGGTGGCGCCTCGACGGAGTCCTCGAATTCGTCGGCCGCGCCGACACGCAGGTCAAGATCCGCGGCTTCCGCGTCGAGCCGGGGGAGGTCGAGGCGGCGCTCGTCGCCCATCCCGCGGTCGCCGCTGCCGCGGTCGTCGCGGTGGTCGCCGGGATGGCGCGCGAGGACCGTCCGGGAGAGCGCCGGCTGGCGGCCTTCGTCGTGCCCCGCGCGCCCGTGGAAGAGACGGAGGACACGGAGGAAGAGCGGGCGGGCTTGGCCGCCGAGCTCCGTCACGAGCTCGGGCGCCGGCTGCCGGCCTACATGATCCCGGCGGCCTTCACCCTTCTGCCGGCCCTGCCGCTCACCGCCAACGGCAAGGTCGACCGCCGCGCCCTGGCCGGGCTGGAGCTGCCGGCCGAGGCGGGGGAGAGGCGCGGCTTCGTCGCGCCGCGCACGCCGATCGAGGAGCTGCTCGCCGGCGCCTGGTCCGCGGTCCTCGGGGTCGAGCGAGTGGGCATTCACGACGATTTCCTGGCGCTCGGCGGCCACTCGCTGCTCGCCACCCAGCTGCTGTCGCGCCTCCGGGAGGCGTTCCGCGTCGAGCTGCCGCTCGCCAGCCTGTTCGAGGCCGCCACCATCGCCGGCCAGGCCGAGCGGGTGACCGCGGCCCTGCTCGCCGCCGATGCCGCCGATACCGATCAGGCGCCGCCCCTGGTGCCGGCGGCGGAGCGGACGGAAGCCCCCCTCTCCTTCGCCCAGCAGCGGCTGTGGATCCTCGACCGTCTCGATCCCGGGCTGCCGGCGTACAACATCCCGCTCGCCTTCACTTTGCGGGGACCGCTGCGGCCGGCGGCCCTCCACTATGCCTTGAGGACGGTGGTCGAGCGCCACGAGGCGCTGCGCACCCGCTTCGTGGTGTCTTCCGCCGGCGCAGCGGGGCCGGTGCAGCGCGTCGAGCCGCCGGCCGATCCCGCGCTGCCGCAGGTCGACCTCGCCGGCCTGGTCGCGCCGGCGCGGGCGGCCGAGGGGGAGCGGCTCCTCTCCAAGCTGGGGAGCGAGCGATTCGATCTGACGCGCGGGCCGCTGCTCAAGGCGGCGCTCTTCACGACCGGCCGGGACGAGCAGGCCCTGCTGCTCACCGTGCACCACATCGTCGCCGACGGCTGGTCGCTCGGCATCCTCTTCCGCGAGCTTGCGGCCGCCTACGAGGCGGCCGCCGCCGGCCGCGCCGTCGACCTGCCGCCACTCCCCGTCCAGTACGCCGACTACGCGATCTGGCAGCGGCGGTGGCTCCACGGCGAGGTGCTGGAACGCCAGATCGCCTTCTGGCGCCAGCGCCTCGCCGGCCTGCCCGCCGGCTCGCCGCTCGCCGCCGACCGCCCGCGGCCGGCGCTCCAGACCTGGAACGGCGCTCTCGTGCCGGTCGCCTTCCCGCCCGCCCTGGCCGCCGCGGCCCATCGGCTCGCCCGGGCGGAGCGGGTGACGCCGTTCATGGCCCTCCTCGCCGCCTGCGCCGAGCTGCTCGGCCGGACCAGCGGCTGGGTGGACCTGCCGATCGGCACCCCGGTCGCCAACCGCACCCGCCGCGAGACCGAGGGGTTGATCGGCTTCTTCGCCAACACCCTGGTGCTGCGCGCCGATGTCGGAGACATGGGAGACATGGGCGGCCGGCCGACCGTGCGCCAGCTCCTGGCGCGGATGCGCGAGGTGACGCTCGCCGCCACCACCCATCAGGACCTGCCGTTCGAGAAGCTGGTCGAGGAGCTCAAGCCGGAGCGCAGCCTCGCGCTCTCGCCGTTCTTCCAGGTCCTCTTCGCCCTGGAGAGCGCGGCCGCCCCGCCCCGGCTCGCCGACCTGGCGGTGGAGCCGCTCGGCGTCGAGACGGGAGTGGCCAAGTTCGACCTGAGCCTGACGCTCGCCCGCCGCGGGGAGGAGATCGGCGGCGCCTGCGAGTACAACACCGACCTCTTCGACCGCCCGACGATCGCTCGTCTGGCCGGCCATTTCCTCGCCCTGGTGGAGGGCTTCGCCGCCCATCCCGAGCGCCCGGCGGGGAGCGTGCCGTGGCTCTCTCCGGGCGAGCGACAGCAGCTGCTGGTCGAGTGGAACGACACCCGGCGCGCCGTCGCCGAGGAGACGCTCCCCGCCCGCTTCGCGCGCCAGGCGGCGCGCACGCCGGACGCCGTGGCGCTCCTCTCTGGCGAGGCGGCGCTCAGCTACGGCGAGCTCGCCCGCCGCGCCCACCGCCTGGCGCACCGGCTGCGCCGGCTCGCGGTCGGGCCGGAGGTGCCGGTCGGCATCTTCCTCGAACGCGAAGCGGCGCTGGTCGTCGCCCTCTTGGGCGTCCTCACGGCCGGTGGCGCCTACGTGCCGCTCGACCCGGCCTACCCACGGGAGCGGCTGGCCGCGACCCTGGAAGACTGCCGGGCGCCCTGGATCGTCACCCGGGAGAAGCTGGCCGGCCGCCTGCCCGTGGGCCCGGCACGGCTCCTGTTGCTCGACGAAGTCGGCGCTCCCGACGGCGAAGATCTGGCGACACCGATAGCGATCGATCCGCGCCACCTGGCGTACCTCATCTACACCTCGGGTTCGACCGGGCGGCCCAAGGGGGTGGCGATCGAGCACCGGAGCGCCGCCGCTCTCCTCGCCTGGGCGGAGGAGGTCTTTTCCGCCGCCGACCTGGCGACCGTTTTCGCCTCGACCTCGATCTGCTTCGATCTCTCGGTGTTCGAGATCTTCGCCCCGCTCACCCGCGGCGGCGCCGTGGTCCTCGCCGAGAGCGCCCTCGACCTTTCCGCCCTCCGCCATCCGCGCGGGGTGACGCTGGTCAACACGGTGCCGTCCGCGGCGGCGGAGCTGCTGCGCGCCGGTGCCTTCCCTGCCACCCTCCGCACCCTGAACCTGGCGGGGGAACCGATCCCGGCGGCGCTCGCGGCCCAGCTCGCTCGCCTCCCGGCGCGCGTGCTCAACCTTTACGGCCCCTCCGAGACCACCACCTACTCGTCGCTCTCGCCCGTCGCCGAGGACGGTCGCCAGCCGCCGATCGGTCGGCCGATCGCCGGCACCGAGATCCTCCTCCTCGACCGCGAGGGGCGGCCGGTCGCGATCGGCGTGCCGGGCGAGATCCACATCGCCGGCGCCGGTCTCGCCCGCGGCTACTTCGGGCGCCCCGAGGCGACCGCGGCGAGCTTCCTCCCCCGCCCGCCGGGCGGCCGCGTCTACAAGACCGGCGACCTCGCCCGCGCCCTGCCCGACGGCCGGCTGGAGTTCCTCGGCCGCCGCGACCACCAGGTCAAGGTGCGCGGTTTCCGCATCGAGATCGGGGAGGTCGAGACGGCACTCGCCCGCCACCCAGCGGTCGCCGAGACGGTGGTGGTGGTGCGCCACGACGGCCTGGTGGCCTACGTCGTGCCGCGCCCGGGTGCGGCGGCCGTGGAGCCGGGAAATCCGCTGGCCGCCGAGCTGCGCGCCGAGCTGCGGCGAACCCTGCCGGAATTCATGATCCCGCAGGCGGTGGTCGAGCTCCCCGCCCTGCCGCGCACGGCGACCGGCAAGGTCGACCGCGCGATGCTGCCGGCGGCCGGCGCCGACGCCCCTCGCGCCCTGGCCTTCGTCGAGCCGCAGACCGCGCTGGAGCAGACGATCGCCGCGGCGATCTCCGAGGTGATGGGGGTGGAGCGGGTGGGCCGCGAGGACAACTTCTTCGATTTGGGCGGCAGCTCGCTGCTGCTCATCCGGCTCGCCCTGCGGCTGGAGGAGCGGCTGGGCCGCCCGATCCAACCCCTCGAGCTGTTCCGCTTCCCCAGCGTCGCCGCCCTCGCCCGCTTCCTCGCCGCCGGGGAGGAGGAGGCGCCAAAGGCGGCCGCCCTCACCGAGGCGAGCGAGGAGCGCCACCAGGCGCGGGACCGCCGCCGCGCGCTGCGCCTTGTCTCCGGCCGCGGCTTGGGCGACACTAGGGGAGTAGGTCCCGCCTAGAGATGTCGACTCCAGACCGCAGATGAGCAGAGAAGAGACGGAGCAGGAGAGGGTCGCCGTCATCGGCATGGCCGGGCGTTTCCCCGGCGCCGCCGACGCGGCCGAGCTGTGGCGCAACGTCCAGGCGGGGATCGAGTCGATCCGCCGCCTGACCGCCGCCGAGCTGGCGGCCGAGGGGCTCCCCGGCGCCCTAATCGCCGATCCCCGGTACGTCCCGGCCAAGGGGGTGCTCGACGGCGTCTTCCTCTTCGACGCCGAGTTCTTCGGTTTCCCGCCGAGCGAGGCCGAGATCCTCGATCCGCAGCAGCGGCTCTTCCTCGAATGCGCCTGGGAGGCCTGCGAGGCCGCCGGCTACGACCCCCGGACCTACCCGGGACGGATCGGGGTCTACGGCGGCTCGGGGTACAACAGCTACTTCGCCCATCACCTCCTCGCCAACCCGGAGCGCCTGGCGGCGACCGACGGCCTGCTGCTGCGGCTGTCGAACGACAAGGACTTCCTCACCACCCACGTCTCCTACAAGCTCGACCTCGTGGGGCCGAGCATCGCCGTGCAGACCGCCTGCTCGACCTCCCTGGTGGCGGCCCATCTCGCCTGCCAGTCGCTGCTCGAGGGGGAGTGCGACATGGCGCTCGCCGGCGGCGTCACGATCAGTTTCCCCCACCACGCCGGCTACCTCTTCCAGGAGGGGGGCATCCTCTCCTCGGACGGCCACTGCCGCGCCTTCGACGCCCGCTCCGAGGGCGCGGTCGAGGGCAACGGCGCCGGGGTGGTGCTCCTCAAGCGGCTCTCGGACGCCCTGGCCGACGGCGACACCCTCCTCGCCGTGATTCGCGGCTCGGCGGTCAACAACGACGGCGGGAGGAAGGCCGGCTACACCGCCCCGAGCGTCGAGGGGCAGACGCGGGTGATCGCCGAGGCGCTGGCGATGGCCGGGGTCGAGGCGGAGAGCGTCGGCTACGTCGAAGCGCACGGCAGCGGCACGCCGCTCGGCGACTCGATCGAGGTCGAGGCGCTGACCCGCGCCTTCCGCCTCACCGCCCGGCGACAGGGCTACTGCGCCTTGGGGTCGATCAAGACCAACCTCGGCCACACCGACTGCGCGGCCGGCGTCGCCGGCCTGATCAAGACGATCGCGGCCCTGCGCCACCGGCAGATCCCGCCCAGCCTGCACTGGGAGCGGCCGAACCCCCGCCTGAAGCTCGACGAGAGCCCGTTCTACGTCAACACGGAGCTGCGCGAGTGGCCGGCGCCGCCGGCAGGCACCACGCCGCGCCGCGCCGGGGTCAGCTCGCTCGGGATCGGCGGCACCAACGCCCACCTGGTGCTCGAAGAGGCGCCGGCGCCGCCACCGCCCGCCCCTTCCCGGCCCTGGCAGCTGCTGCTCCTCTCGGCGCGCACGCCTTCGGCGCTCTGGACGGCGAGTGCCAACCTCGCCCGCCATCTGGCCTCTCCGGAGGTCGAAGATCTCGACCTGGCGGACGTCGCCCACACCCTGCGGGTCGGCCGCCGGGCCTTCCGCCACCGCCGCGCCGTGGTCTGCCGCGACCGCGGCGAGGCCGCCGCGGCGCTCGCCGCTCCGGGCACTCCCGCCGATCTCGTCGAGGCTGCCGAGATCGAGAGCACCCCGACCGCCTTCCTCTTCCCCGGTCTCGGCGATCACTCGGTGGGCATGGCCGGCGAGCTCTATCGTCTGGAGCCGGCGTTCCGGAACGCCATCGACCGCGCCGCCGGGCTGCTCGCGCCCCAGCTCGGCTGCGATCTCCGGGAGCTGCTCTGGCCGGCCGGAACGCCGCCGGCGAGCTCCCCGGCGAATATCGGCGGGGGGACCGACCCGGGCACCGCCGGCCGGCCCGACCTGCGCCGCCTGCTCGCCCGGCGGACGCCGGAGGAGGGGGACGCGGCCGCCCGGCGGCTCGCCCGCACGGCCTTCGCCCACCCGGCCGTCTTCGCCGTCGAGCACGCCCTTGCCGAGCTGTGGATGGAGTGGGGGGTGCGGCCGTCGGGGATGCTCGGCTACAGCCTGGGCGAGTACGTGGCCGCCTGCCTCGCCGGCGTCTTCTCGTTCGAGGACGCCCTCGCTCTGGTCGCCACGCGGGCGCGGCTGATCGACGCCCTGCCGCCGGGCGCGATGCTCGCCGTGCCGCTGCCGGCGGACGAGGTCGAGGCCCTGCTCCCGGCCCTGCCCGGCCTGTCGCTCGCCGCGGATAACGGACCCGGCCTGTCGGTGGTGGCCGGGCCGCCGGAGGCGGTCGCGGAGCTCGAGCGCCGGCTGGCCACCCGCGCCGTCGCCTGCCGGCGGCTCTTGACCACCCATGCCTTCCACTCGCCGTGGATGGAGCCGATCGTCCCCGAGCTGACCCGCTTCGCCGCGAACCTCACCCTGCAGCCGCCCCAGATCCCGTTCGTCTCGAACGTCAGCGGCGCCTGGATCGCCGACGGCGAGGCGACCGACCCGGCCTACTGGGCGCGCCACCTCTGCCGTCCGGTGCGCTTCGCCGCCGGGCTCGACACCCTGCTCCAATCCCTCCACGGTGAGCCGCGCCTTCTCGTCGAGGTCGGCCCGGGACAGACGCTCGGCACGCTCGTCCGCCAACACCCGGCGCGCCGGCCGGGCCAGGTGGTCGTCGCCTCCCTGCGCGACCACCGCGAGGCGGGCTCCGACCAGGCCTTCCTGCTCGCCGCCCTGGGCCGCCTCTGGGAGGCCGGGGCGGTTCCGGACTGGGAGCGCTTCGCGGCCGGCGAGCGGCGCCGCCGGGTGCCGCTGCCGACCTATCCCTTCGAGCGCCGGCGCTACTGCGTCGAGCCGGGCGTTCCAGATTCACTCCCTCAGGTCGAGGTGGTAGAGGCCGCCGCGCCGGCCCACCCGCGCCCCGCGCTGGCGGTGGCCTATGCCGCGCCGGAGAGCGCCGCCGAGCGGGTGATCGCCGGAGTCTGGCGCGAGGCCTTCGGGATCGACGCGGTCGGGGTCGACGACAACTTCTTCGACCTGGCGGGCAACTCGCTCCTCGCTCTGCAGATCGTCACCCGCCTCTCCGGCGCCTTCGGCCTCGACCTGCCGATGGCGGCCCTGCTCGAAGCGCCATCCGTTGCCGCGCTGGCGCGTCGGATCGAAGAGGGGCAGAGCGAGGCCGTCGCGCCGCGCCGGATCGGCCGCCGCCCCGAGGGTCTGGACGTCTGCCCGCTGTCGATCGACCAGGAGCGGCTCTGGTTCGTCCAGCAGCTCGACTTGGACAGCCCGATCTACAACATCTACAACGCCCGGCGCTGCCGCGGCCGGCTCGACGTGGGGCCGCTCACCCGGGCCTTGAACGAGTCGGTGCGCCGGCACGAGGTCCTGCGCACCACCTTCCCGGCGGTGGACGGCAAGCCGGTGCAACGGATCGCGCCGCGGCTTACGGTTTCGATCCCGCTCCTCGACCTCCGCGCCCTCCCCGGTGCGCGGCGCGAGCCCGAGGCGGCGCGGGTCGCCGCCTGGACCGTCCGCACGCCGTTCCGCATCGACCGGCTGCCGCTCTTCCGCACCCTCCTCGTCCAGGTCGGCGACGAGGAGCTCATCTGGCCGATCGTCCTCCACCACCTGGTGACCGACTGGATCTCCTACTACGCCCTGGAGGGCGAGCTCGCCATCCTCTACGCGGCCTGCCGCTCCGGCCTGCCGTCGCCGCTCCCCGAGCCGGCCCTGCAGTTCGCCGACTTCGCGGTCTGGCAGCGCGAGCGGCTCGAGGACGGCGGCGGGCTTACCGAGCAGCTCGACTACTGGCGCCGGCGGCTCTCCGACGCCCCCGACCTGCTGCCGCTCCCCACCGACCGGCCGCGCCCCGCCGTCCAGACCCCCTGGGGCGCGCGCCGCCGGGTGACTCTCGACCCCGGTCTCTCCGACCGCCTGCGCGCCCTCGCGCGGCGGCACGAGGTCACCCTGTTCGTCGCCCTCCTGGCGGTGTTCAAAGCGCTGCTGGCGCGGGTGAGCGGCCAGGAGAGGCTGATCGTCGGCACCCCGCTCGCCTATCGCCAGGGGCCCAAGCTGCAGAACGTCCTCGGCTTCTTCCTGAACCAGCTGGTCCTCTACACCGATCTCTCCGGCTCCCCGCCCTTCGGCGAGCTCCTGGGGCGCGTCCGCGACACGGCGCTCGGCGCCTACGCCCACCAGGACCTGCCGTTCGCCCGCCTGGTCGAGGCGCTCAAACCGGAGCGCGATCTCTCCCGCACCCCGTTCACCCAGGTCGTCCTCCTGCTGCTCAACCCGGAGCAGCAGATGCGCCAGACGGCGGGCGGCCTGCCGGCCGGGGAGCTCGACAGCGAGCCCTACTGGGTGGACGCCGAGCGGACGCAGTTCGACCTCACCTTCTCGCTCTGGGAGGAAGCCGCCCTGGAGGGGTGGATGGAGTACAACGTCGACCTCTTCGACGCCACCACCGTCGACCGTCTGCAAGAGCAGTTCCGGACCCTGCTGGCGGGAGCCCTGGAGGACCCGGAGCGCCGACTGTGGGAGCTTCCCCTGCTGCCGCCGGGCCAGCGCCAGCAGCTGCTCGGTGAGTGGAGCGGCGCGGCGGAAGAGAACGAGCGGGATGCCGGCCTCCTCCACCAGCTCTTCGCCGCGCGGGTGGCGGCGGCGCCGGACGCGCCGGCCGTCCTCGGGGAGAGCGGCCAGCTGACCTACGGCGAGCTCGCCCGGCGCGCCTCCTGCCTGGCCGGCCGCCTGCGCGCCCTGGGGGTGGGCGCGGACGACCGGGTGGCGCTCCTCCTCCCCCGCGGTCCGGCCTGGGTCGTCGGGCTGCTCGCGACCCTCGAAGCCGGTGGCGCCTATCTGTCGCTCGACGACTCGCTCCCCGAGGAGCGGGTGGAAGCGATCCTCGCCGACGCCCGGCCGCGGGTCGTCCTCACCCCGGACCCGGGTGATCTGCGCGGCGCCCCCCTCCTCACCTCCCCCCTGACCCAACCCGCCCCCTCCCAGGGGGGAGGGACCCATCCCGACAACCTCGCCTACGTGATCTACACCTCGGGCTCGACCGGCCGGCCCAACGGCGTGCTCGTCCGCCACCGCTCGGTCGTCCACCTGATCCGCCAGGCGCGGCGGCAGTGCGGGGTCGGGCCGGGGAGCCGCGTGCCGCAGCTCGCCTCGCCGGGCTTCGACGCCTCGGTGCTCGAAACCTGGGTCGCCCTGGCGAGCGGCGCCTGCCTGATCTTCCCGCCGCCCGAGAGCCGCCTCGGCCCCGGCCTGGCGGAGCTCGTCCGCCGCGAGCGGATCGACTGGCTCTTCCTCACCCCCTCGGTCCTCGCCGCCCTGCCGGACGAGGAGCTGCCCAGCCTGCGCTGCCTGATGGTCGGCGGCGAGAGCTGTCCCGCGGAGATGGCGAGCCGCTGGGGGAGAACGCGGCGGCTGTGGAACGGCTACGGCCCGACCGAGGCGACGATCTACGCCACGACCTATCTCTGCTCAGGGACCCATCGCCGCGAGCCGCCGATCGGGCGGCCGACCGAAGGCGTCTCCGTGTACGTCCTCGATCCCTACGGTGGGCTGGCGCCGGCCGGGGTGGCCGGGGAGCTGTGCGTCGCCGGCGCCGGGCTCGCCCGCGGCTATCTCTTCCGCCCCGGCCTCAGCGCGGAGCGCTTCGCCCCCGACCCCTTCTCGGGCGCGCCGGGAGAGCGGCTCTACCACACCGGCGACCTCGCCCGCTTCCGGGCCGACGGCAACCTCGAATTCCTGGGGCGGCTCGACCGCCAGGTCAAGGTGCGCGGCTTCCGCATCGAGCTGGGGGAGATCGAGGCCGCTTTGGCCGCCCATCCGGCGGTGCGCGAGGCGGCCGTGCTCGCCCGCCCCTCCCGGCCCGGCGGCGGCCCGCGCCTGGTGGCGTACGTCGTGCCGCGGCCGGAGCGGCCGGACATGGCCGCCGACGAGCTCGCCGCGGCGCTCTCCCGGCGCCTCCCGGACTACATGGTGCCGGCCGCCTGGGTGCTGCTCCCGGCGCTGCCGCTCACCGCCCATGGCAAGGTCGACCGCCGCGCCCTGCCGGAGCCCGAGACGCCCGCCGCCGGGCCGGAGTCGGCGGCGCCGGCCAACCCCGCCGAGGCGGCGCTGGCCGAGGTGGTGGCCACGGTGCTGGGGCTGCCGCGGGTGGGGGTGCACGACAACTTCTTCGCCCTGGGCGGCGACTCGATCCTCAGCATCCAGGTGGTCGCGCGGGCGCGGCGCCTGGGCTTCGCGCTCACCCCCGCCCAGCTGTTCCAGCATCCGACCGTCGCCAGGCTGGCGGCGGTGGCGGCAGTGGCCGAAATCCAGCCGATGCTGCCGGTGGCCGAGCAGGGGGAGATCGCCGGCCCGGTGCCGCTCACTCCGGTGCAGCGCTGGTTCTTCTCCCGGATCGACGGGGAGGCGGCGTCCCACTTCAACCTCTCGCTGCTGCTCGAGACGGAGCGCCGGCTCGACCCCGCGCCGCTCGCCGCCGCCCTGGCTCTCCTCACCCGGCACCACGACGCGCTGCGCCTGCGCTTCCGCCGCGGGCCGGCTGGCGACGATCCCTGGGAGCAGGGGTCGGAAGCGTCCGGCGCCGCGCTGCGCGATCTCTTGGAACTCGACCTCTCGGCGCTGCCGCCGGAGAGGATCTCGGGAGCTGTGGCCGCCGTCTCCGGCACGGTCCAGGCGAGCCTCGACCTGACGCGCGGCCCGCTGCAACGCGCCGTGACCTTCGACCTGGGCGCCGGGCGGACCGGCCGCCTGCTCTGGGTGGTGCACCACCTGGTGGTGGACGCCGTGTCCTGGCGGGTGCTGTTGGAGGACCTGGCCGCCGCCTACGAGCGGCTCGCCCGCGGCCTGCCCGCCGAGCTGCCGCCGAAGACCACCTCGTTCCAGCGCTGGGCTGAGCTCCTCCGCGCGCACGCCGCCGCGCCCGACCTGGCGGCCGAGCTGCCGTTCTGGCGCGACCTGCCGTGGGCGGCGGTCGCGCCGCTCCCCCGCGACTTCCCGTCCGGCGCGAACCTCCAATTCTCCGAGCGGTCGGTCACCCTGGAGCTCGACCGCGAGGAGACCCGCGTTCTCCTCGCGGAACGGATCCAGGAGGTCCTGCTCGCCGCCGTCGCCCGCGCCTTCGCGGCCTGGACCGGCGCGCCGGCGCTGCTCCTCGACGTGGAGGGACACGGCCGGGAGGAGATCTTCCCCGGGGTCGACCTCTCGCGCACCGTCGGCTGGTTCACCAACGTCTATCCGGTGGTGCTCGACCTCGGCTGTGCACTCGATCCTCAGCTGCGGCGGATGCCGTCTCGCGGCCTGGGCTTCGGCCTGCTCCGCGACCTCCTCCCGCCGCTCCCCGAAGCCGAGATCGGCTTCAATTATCTCGGGCAGCTCGGGCAGCTCGGGCAGGCGGACGACGAGGCGGACGGTTTCCGCCTGGCTCCGGAAGGGAGCGGACCACAGCGGGGGAGCCGGTTGCCGCGACTCCACCTGATCGAGATCGAAGGCGTCGTCACGGACGGCCGCCTGATCCTCTCCTGCTCGTACAGCGCGAACGTCCATCGGCAGGAGACCGCGGAGCGGCTGCTCTCCGGAGTGGTCCAGGTGCTCCGCGAGCGGATCGCCGAGTCTCGGCAGCCGGGGGCCGGAGGCGAGCCGGCGCTCGCAGACGTCTACGAGCTCTCCCCGATGCAGCAGGTCCTGCTCGCCGAGACGCTCCGCTCCCCCGGCTCCGGGGTCTATTGCGTCCAGTTCCACGGCCGTCTCTCCGGGCCGCTCGACACCGCGGCTCTACGGCGCGCCTGGACGGCGGTGATCGATCGCCACCCGGCGCTCCGCACGGCGTTTGATTGGAAGGAGCCGGAGAAACCGCTGCAGCGAGTCTGGCAAGAGATCGAGGTCCCCTGGCAGGAGGACGACTGGCGCGCTTTGCCCGCGGCGGAGCAGGCATCTCGGCTGGAGGATTTCCTCGCCGCCGACCGCCGACGGGGCTTCGCGCTCGACGCGGCGCCGCTCCTCCGCCTCGCCCTCTTCCGGCTCGGCCCGGACGCCTGTCGCTTCGTCTTCACCGTGCACCACCTGCTGCTCGACGGCTGGTGCATGGCGCCGCTCTTCGCCGAGGTGATGGCGCAGTACGGCGCGACTCCCCGTCTGCCCGAGCCGCGGCCGTACCGCGACTTCATCGCCTGGTTGGAGCGCCAGGACACGGCCGAGGCGGAGCGGTTCTGGCGGCAGGAGCTGGCCGGCGTTCACACCCCCACGCCCCTGCCGCACGACCGCGGGGCAGGGATAGGGAGCGAGCCCGCCTCGGCGCAGCGGGATCGCGAGCTGCCGGCGGCGCTCACCGCGGCCTTGGAGCAGCTGGGGCGCCGCCACCAGCTGACCCAGAACACTCTGCTCCAGGGAGCCTGGGGGCTCCTCCTGGCGCTCTCGGCCGGCACCCGCGAGGTGGTGTTCGGCACGACCGTCGCCGGACGGCCGCCGGACCTCGCCGGGGCCGAGGCGATGATCGGCCTCTTCATCAACACCCTGCCGCTCTGCGTCGAGATCGCGCCGGCGGCGCCGCTCCTCGACTGGCTGCGCCGCTTGCAGGAACGGCACGCGGCGATCCGGCAGCTCGAGCAGACGCCGCTCGAAAAGATCCAGGGCTGGAGCGGGATGCCACCCGGAGTGCCCCTGTTCGAGAGCCTGCTGGCGTTCGAGAACTATCCGCGCACCGCCACCGATGTCGTCGCCGCGACGGACCCTGCGGCGGCCGAGATCCGCCTGGACGAGCTGGAGACCGTCGACTTCAACCACCACCCGCTGACCCTGGTGGTGGTCCCCGGCGAGCGGCTGCTGCTGCGCCTGGCCTACTCGCGCCGGCGCTTCGACGAATCGGCCGCGGAGGAAATCCTGGGCCGGCTCGAAACCCTGCTCGCCGTGCTGGCGGAGGAGACGCCGCACTCCCTGGGCGATCTCGTGGCGCGGCTGGGGCATTCGAGATGAGCGCGCCCGGCCCGGACCTCTCCGGCCTCTCCCGGGAGCAGCGCGCCGAGCTGTTCGAAAAGTTGCGCCAGAAGCGGCAGGGCCGTGGCGGCGCGCCGAGCCCTACGATCCCCCGTCGCCCCGCCGGCGGACCGCCGCCGCCGCTCTCGTTTTCCCAACAGCGCCTCTGGTTCCTCGACCGGCTGGAGCCCGGCCTTCCGACCTACAACATCTTCATGATGGAGCGGATCGAAGGGCGCATCGGGCCGGCCTTCCTGCTCGCGGCGCTCGCCGACCTCTCGGCTCGCCACGAGACGCTCCGCACCACCTTCGCGGAGGTCGAGGGCGATCCGGTGCAGGTCGTCGCTCCCGTCGCCCAGGCACGGAGGGCCGAGCTGCCCCGCGTCGACCTCGCCGGCCTGCCGCCTGAAGGACGCCAGGCCGAGGTGGCGCGGCTGGAGCTGGCCGAGGCCCGCCGCCCGTTCGACCTCGCGCGCGGGCCGCTGCTGCGCGCCACGCTCCTCCACCTGGGCAGAGAGGAGCAGGTGCTGCTCCTGACCGTGCACCACATCGTCTTCGACGGCTGGTCCCAGGGCGTGCTGATCGGGGATCTCGGCGCGCTCTACCGGGCCCACGCGACCGGGGTGCCTCATCCCCTCCGCCAGCTCCCCGAGCTGCCCGTCCAGTACGCCGACTTCGCCCTCTGGCAGCGGAGCCCGGAGCGCGCGCCGCTCCTCGAGCAGCAGCTCGCCTACTGGCGGGAGCGGCTCGCCGGAGCGCCGGCGGCGGTCGACCTGCCCTTCGACCGACCCCGCCCGCCGCGGCGCACCGCGGGCGGCGCCAAGCACCGCTTCCTCATCGAGCCCGCGACCGAAGAGCGGCTGCTGGCGGCGGCGCGCCAGGAGGGGGCGACCCTCTTCATGGTCCTGCTCGCGGGGTTCTACACGCTCCTCGCGCGCTGGAGCGGCGAGGAGGACCTCCCGGTCGGCACCGCCGTCGCCAATCGCGGCCAGCCGGAGCTCGCCGGGTTGATCGGCTTCTTCGCCAACACCCTGGTGCTGCGCGGCGACCTCGCCGGCGACCCCACCGTGCCGGAGCTGATCGGCCGAGTACGCCGGGAGGCGCTCGGCGCCTTCGCGCACCAGGACCTCCCGTTCGAGCGGCTGGTCGAGGCGCTCAAGCCGGAGCGCGACACCCGGCGGATGGACCGCATGCCCCTGCTCTCGGTCGTCTTCACCCTGCAGAACACGCCGCCGGGGGAGGCCGACGTCCTGCCCGGGGTGCGGTTCGCGGCGCGCCAGGTGGACAACCGGGTGACGCTGTTCGAGCTCAGCCTGAACGTGGAAAAGCTGGGCGACCGCCTCACCGGTTTCTTCCAGTTCAGCACCGACCTCTTCGAACCGACGACCGTCGGCCGCATGGCCGACCACTACTCGAACCTGCTCCGCGGCATGGCGGCGCGGCCGGGGGAGCGGGCCTCGCTCCTCCCCCTCCTCGGCGTTGCGGAGCGCCGGCAGCTCCTCGCCCGCAACGCGGCGAGCGCGGCCTACTCCTGGCACGGGTCGGTGGTCGAGCGGCTCGCCGGCTGGGTGGAGCGGACGCCGGCGGCGATCGCGGTGAGCGCCGCGGAGGGGCACCTGACCTACGCCGAGCTCGACCGCCGGACCGGGCGGCTGGCCCGCCGCCTGCGCCGCCTGGGAGCCGGGCCGGAGAGAACGGTCGCGCTCTGCCTCGACCGCGGTCTCGACCTGGTGGTGGCGATCCTCGCGGTGCTCCGGGCGGGCGGGGCCTACGTGCCGCTCGACCCGGCGCTGCCGGCCGAGCGGCTGGTCTTCGTCCTCGCCGACAGCGGCGCCCGCTGGCTGCTCTGCGGCGGGCTAGAGGCGGATTCCGCGCTTCCCGTTGCCGCGGCGGCCGCGGGAGTCGCGGTGCTGACGCTGCCGCTTGAGATCGGCGGGATCGGCGGGACGGGCGAGGCGGAGGCGCCGGCTCTCGCGCCCGGCAACCTGGCGTACGTGATCTACACCTCGGGCTCGACGGGTAAGCCCAAAGGGGTCGCGGTCACCCACGACAACCTGGAGTGGCTGCTCGCAGCGGCGCGAGCCGACTTCGATTTCGGCGCGCAGGACGTCTGGACCCTCTTCCACTCCTACGCCTTCGACTTCTCGGTCTGGGAGATCTGGGGGGCGCTCGGCCACGGCGGCCGGCTGGTGGTCGTCCCCCGGCTGGCCAGCCGCTCGCCCGAGGCGACCGTCGCCCTGCTCGCCGCCGAAGGGGTCACGGTGCTCAACCAGACCCCGGCCGCCTTCTACTCGCTGCTCGGCGTGGACGCCTTACAGGTGGGGCCGGCGCTGCGCTGGGTGATCTTCGGCGGCGAGGCGCTGGAGACCCGGCGCCTGGCGCCCTGGGTGCGGCGGCACGGGCTCGCGCGGCCGCGCCTGGTCAACATGTACGGGATCACCGAGACCACGGTTTTCGTCACCTTCCGCCTTCTCGGGATGGCGGATGTTGCAGCAGAGAGCGCGGGGGACGGCGCGGGTGAGGGGAGTCCGATCGGCCGGCCCCTCCCGGACCTCGCGGCCTACGTCCTCGACGCCGTCCTGGAGCCGGTGCCGCAGGGAGTGGCGGGCGAGCTGTTCGTGGGCGGGGCGGGGGTGGCGCGCGGCTATCCGGGGCGGCCCGAGCTGACGGCGGAACGGTTCGTCCCCGATCCCTGGGGCGGCGCGCCCGGGGCGCGGCTCTACCGGACCGGCGACCGGGTCCGCCTGCGGCCGGACGGGGAGATCCGGTACCTGGGGCGGACCGATCGCCAGGTGAAGCTGCGCGGCTTCCGCATCGAGCTCGGCGAGATCGAGTCGGCCCTGGCCGGGCACCCGGCGGTCAAGGAGGCGGCGGTCGGGCTGGCCGGCGGGGCGGACGAGGCGCGGCTGGTCGCCTACGTGGTCCTGACGCAGGAAGGCGGGTTCGACGCCGCCCTTCTGCGCCGGTTCCTCGACCGGAAGCTCCCCTCCTACATGATCCCGGCGGCCTTCGTCGCGCTCCCCGTCCTGCCGCTCTCGCCCAACGGCAAGGTCGACCGGCGCTCGCTCGCCGCGCTGGGGGTCGACGCCGCCCCGCTCGCCGCCGCCGCGGCGTACGTGGCGCCGGCGACCGCCACCGAGCGGCAGCTGGCGGCGGTCTGGAGCGAGGTCTTGGGCGCCGAGCGGATCGGCGGGAGGGACGACTTCTTCGCCCTCGGCGGGCACTCGCTCCTGGTGACCCGCGCCGTCGCCCGGTTGCGGGCGGCCGGCTGTGCCGCGGCGACCGTCCGGCTGTTCTTCGACCTGCCGGTCCTCGCCGACCAGGCGGCATGGATCGACGGCCAGGAGAAAACCGTTCCGGCCGAGGCCGCCCTGGAGCCGGTGCCGCGCGACGGACGACCCCTACCGCTCTCCTTCAGCCAGCAGCAGCTCTGGCTGATCGACCGGATCGACCCCGGCGGCACGCTCTACGACATCCCGGCGGCGATCGCGCTCGACGGCGACCTCGACCGGGCGGCGCTCGCCGCCGCCCTGGCCAGGGTGGTCGAGCGCCACGAGGCGCTGCGTACCCGCTTCGAGCCGGCCGCGGGCGGCGCGCGGCAGGTGATCGAGCCGGTATCGGCGGTATCGGCGGTGCGCCCGGCGCTCCCCGGCATCGACCTCGCGGCCCTCCCCGAGCGCGCCGCGGCGATCGAGGCGGCGCGGCTCGCGGCCGGCGAGCGCGAGCGGCGGTTCGACCTCGAGCGCGGGCCGGTCCTCTACGCCGCCCTCGTCCATCTGGCGCCGGCGCGGCACGTCCTCCTCCTCACCGTGCACCACATCGTCGCCGACGGCTGGTCGATGGAGATCCTGACCCGCGACCTGGCGGCCTTCTACGCGGCGGCCCGCGCGGGCCGCCCGCCCGACCTCCCTGCGCTGCCCATCCAGTACGCCGACTTCGCCTGGCACCAGCGCCGGCGCCTCGCCGGGGAGCGGCTGGCCGGCCTCCTCGCCTACTGGCGCGAGCGGCTGGCCGACCTGCCGCCGCCTCTCCCGCTCCCCTTGGACCGGCCGCGCGCCTCCCTGCGCGGCGAGCGCGGGGGCGAGCGGTCGCGGCTCCTCCCCGCGCCGCTCGCGAGCGCCGTCCTGCGGCTCGGCGAGGCGCGGCGGGCGACCCCGTTCATCGCGTTCCTCGCGGTCTTCCAGGCGCTCCTCGCGCGCACCTGCGGCTCGGCCGACCTGGTGCTCGGCACCCCGATCGCCAACCGCCACGCGCGCGAGGTGGAGGAGCTGATCGGCTACTTCGTCAACACCCTGGTGCTGCGCACCGAGGCGCCGGCCGACCTGCCGTTTTCGACGCTCCTCGAACGCACCCGCGAAACCGCCCTGGGCGCCTACGCGCACCAGGAGCTGCCGTTCGAGAAGCTGGTCGAGGCGCTGCGCCCGCCGCGCGACCTGGCGCTCACCCCGTTCTTCCAGGTCCTCTTCGAGCTGCAGAACGCCGCGCCGCCGCCGGAGCTCAAACTGCCCGGCCTCACCCTGCGTTCCCTGGAGACCGGCGCCCTGCCCGTCAAGTTCGATCTGAGCCTGTCGCTCGCCATGGAGCCGGGGGGCGATCTCCGCGCCGTGGCCTCCTACGCGCGCGACCTCTTCGACGGGACCACCATCGAGCGCCTGCTCGCCCACTACGCCGTCCTCCTGGCGCGGGCCGGCGCCGAGCCCGAACGGCCGCTCGGCGAGCTGGCCCTCCTCTCCCTCCCCGAGCGCCAGCAGCTCCTGGTCGAGTGGAACGACACCCGTGCCGCCCTCCCCGAGCTCGCGGCCTGGCCGAGGGTCACCGCCTGGATCGAGGCCCAGGCCGCCCGCCGGCCGGAGGCCCTCGCGGTGTCCTCCGGCGGCTCCGGCGACGAGGAGTGGAGCTACGGGCGGCTCGACCGCGCGGCCGGGCGCCTGGCGCGCCGCCTGCGCTCCCTGGGAATCGGTCCGGAATCGCGGGTGGGCGTCGGCCTCGAGCGCTCGCCCGAGCTGGTCGCCGCCCTCCTCGCGGTGCTCCAGGCGGGCGGCGCCTATGTGCCGCTCGATCCGACCTACCCGGCGGAGCGCCTGGCGTTCCTCCTGGCGGACGCGGGGATCTCGGTCCTCCTCACCCGCCACGGCCTGCTGCCGGCCCCCGCCGACCCCACGGTGCGGGTGATCGACGTCCCGGCCGCGCTCGCCGCCGCCGACGACGACGACGCCGACGAAGACCCGCCGCCCTCGCCCCGCCCCGCCCTGCCCGACACTCTCGCCTACGTGATCTACACCTCGGGCTCGACCGGTCGGCCCAAGGGGGTGGGCGTGACCCACCGCAACCTGCTCCACTCGACCGCCGCCCGCCGCCGCGTCTACCCCGACCCGGTCGAGGTCTTCCTGCCCACCGCCCCGTTCGCCGTCGACAGCAGCGTGCCGGGGATCTTCTGGACCCTCTGCCAGGGCGGCACCCTCGCCCTGCCGGCCGAGCGCTTCCACCTCGACCTGCCGCAGTTCCTCGCCGCGCTCGCGCGCCGCCGGGTCTCGCATCTCGACCTCGTCCCCGCCCTGTACGCACTGGTGCTGGAGCAGGCGGAGCCCGAGCAGCTCGCCTCCCTCCGCGCCGTCCTCGTCGCCGGTGAGGTCTGCCCGGCGACCCTGGTCGAGCGCCATCGCGCGCGGCTGCCTGCGGTCCCCCTGTACAACGAGTACGGTCCGACCGAGGGGACCGTGTGGTGCAGCGCCCAGGAATGCGCCGGGGACGCCCCCGGGGCGCGGGTGCCGGTCGGCCGGCCGATCGCCAACGCGCACCTCCAGATCGTGGATGCCGGCCTCCGCCCGTTGCCGATCGGCGCCGTCGGCGAGGTCGTGCTCGGCGGCGCCGGAGTGGCGCGCGGCTATCTCGGCCGGCCCGACCTGACCGCCGCGAGCTTCGTGCCGGACCCCTGGAGCGATCTCCCCGGCGGACGGCTCTATCGCACCGGCGACCGCGGGCGCCAGCGCGCCACCGGCGAGATCGAGATCCTCGGCCGCGCCGACCAGCAGGTCAAGGTGCGCGGCTTCCGGGTCGAGTTGGGGGAGATCGAAAACGCCCTGGCGGCCCTCCCCGGAGTGCGCGAGGCGGCGGTCGCGGCGCTGACGACGCGGATGGGACCCCGCGGGGGAGGAGATCCTCGCCTGGTGGCCTACGTGGCGCTCGCCGCCGAGCGCGAGGCGGCGGCGGCGACCCGCGAGCTGAAAGAGCGGCTGCGCGCGCTCCTGCCGGACCCCATGGTGCCCACGGCCTTCGTGCTTCTCCCCGCGCTGCCGCGCACCCCGAGCGGCAAGCTCGACCGCCGGGCTCTGCCGGCCCTTGCGACGCCACCTCCTCCAAGCAAGGCGGAGCCCGCGCCCGCGGTCCTCGGCCTCGCCGGCCACGCCACGGCCGAGGCCATCGCCGCGGTCTGGCGCCAGGTGCTGGGGGTGCCGAGCGTCGGCCTCCACGACAATTTCTTCGACCTCGGCGGGCACTCCCTGCTCCTCGTCGAGGCGCACGGCCGGCTGCGCCAGCGCTTCCCGGGCCTCACCGCCCTCGACCTCTTCCGCTACCCGACAGTCGCCGCGCTCGCCACTTTCCTGACCGCCGCGACCGCAGAGGAGGCCCCCACGCCGCCGCCGTCGCCCGCCGCCTCCGGGAGCGGCGACATCGCCATCGTCGGCATGTCCTGCCGCTTCCCGGGTGCTTCGAGCGTCGACGACTTCTGGCGCAACCTGACCGCAGGCGTCGAGTCGATCGTGCCGCTCTCGGACGCGGAGCTGGCGCGCGCCGGCGTCGCTCCTGCCGTCCTCGCCGCCCCCGGCTACGTCCGCGCCGCCGCGACCCTCGACGCTCCCGACCGCTTCGACGCCGCCTTCTTCGGTTTCACCCCCCGGGAGGCCGAGGCCACCGACCCGCAGCACCGGGTATTCCTCGAATGCGCCTGGGAGGCGCTGGAGCGGGCGGGCTACGATCCCAACCGATATCCCAGTCAAAACGGCGGCCGGATCGGCGTCTATGCCGGTGCCGGCCACAACACCTACCTCTGGAACCTGCTCTCGAACCCCGGGACGGCGCGGGCGCTCGACCCCTTCCAGGCGACGGTGGCGACGGACAAGGACTTCCTCACCACCCGGACCTCCTACAAGCTCAGTCTGGAAGGGCCGAGCGTCGCCGTGCAGACCGCCTGCTCGACCTCGCTGGTCGCGGTCCACCTGGCCTGCCGGGCGCTGGTGGACGGCGAGTGCGACATGGCGCTCGCCGGTGGGGTCTCGATCCGCAACCTCGACCGCCAGGGCTATCTTTACGAGGAGGGAGGGATCCTCTCCCCGGACGGCCACTGCCGCGCCTTCGACGCTGAGGCGCAGGGCACGGTGGGGGGCGACGGGGCCGGCGTCGTGGTGCTCAAGCGTCTCGCCGACGCCCTGGCCGATGGCGACACGATCGACGCGGTGATCAAGGGCACCGCGGTCAACAACGACGGCGCGCGCAAGGTCGGCTACACCGCGCCGGGCATCGCGGGGCAGGCGCGGGTGGTGCGCGACGCCCTCGCCCGGGCCGGCGTCGACCCGGCGATGCTCGGCTACGTCGAGGCCCACGGCACCGGCACGCCGTTGGGCGACCCGATCGAGGTCGCGGCCCTGACCCAAGTGTTCCGCGCCTCAACTGACCGGCGCGGCTTCTGCGCCCTGGGCTCGGTCAAGACCAACGTCGGCCACCTGGACGCCGCGGCGGGGGTCGCCGGCCTGATCAAGGCCGCGCTCGCCGTGAAGCACGGGGTGATCCCGCCCAGCCTGCACTTCACGTCGCCCAATCCCGCCATCGACTTCGCCGCCAGCCCGTTCTACGTCAACGCCGCGCTCTCCCCCTGGGGCGCGCTTCCTGAGCCGGGGCCCCGGCGGGCGGGGGTCAGCTCCTTCGGCATCGGCGGCACCAACGCCCACGCGGTGCTCGAGGAGGCGCCCGCTTCCCGGCCGCAGGCCGCTGGCGCAGGCTTCGGCGGCTGGCACCTTTTGTTGCTCTCGGCGGAGAGCGGCCCGGCGCTCGACCAGGCGACGGCGAACCTCGCCGCCCATCTCGAGCGGCACCCAGATCTCGACCTGGCCGACGTCGCCCACACCCTGCGGGTGGGCCGGCGCGCCTGCGCCCACCGGCGGATCGTGCTCTGCCGCGATCTACCGGAGGCGCGCGCCGCGTTGGCGACCGGCGATCGGGATCGCGTTCTCTCGGCGACGCGGGGGGCCGGTCAGGAGGGCGCGCCCACGGTCGCCTTTCTGCTGCCGGGGCAGGGCGCCCAGCAGGTCGAGATGGGGCTCGCCCTCTACAGCGGCCAGCCGGTCTTCCGCGCCGAGCTCGACCGCGCGGCCGAGGCCCTGGCGCCGGAGCTCGGCTTGGACCTCCGCCAACTGCTCTACCCGCCACCCGAACACCGCGACGAGGCGGCGCGGATGCTCACGCGCACCCGCTTCACCCAGCCCGCCCTCTTCGCCGTCGAGTACGCCCTGGCCCAGCTCTGGCGGAGCTGGGGCGTCGAGCCCGCGGCGCTCCTCGGCCACAGCGTCGGCGAGCTCGTGGCGGCCTGTCTCGCCGGCGTGCTCCCCTGGGCGGACGCTCTGGCGCTCGTCGCCCTGCGCGGCCGGCTGATCGACGCGCTCCCGGAAGGCGCCATGCTGAGCGTCCCCCTGCCGGAGGAAGCGGTGATCCCGCTCCTTTCCGGCCCCCTGTCGCTCGCCGCGGTCAACGCCGCCGACCGGACGGTCGTCTCCGGCCCCGAGCCGGAGGTCCTTGCGCTGGCGCGGCGCCTCGCCGACCGCGGCGTCGAGGTCCGGCGCCTGCCGACCTCCCACGCCTTCCATTCGGCGATGATGGAGCCGGCAGTCGAGGCTTTCGCCGAGGCCGTGTCGCGCTGTGCGCTCCAGCCGCCGCGCCTCCCCTACCTCTCGAACGTCACCGGCACCTGGATCCGCCCGGAAGAGGCGACCGATCCGGCCTACTGGGGGCGCCACCTGCGCCAGCCGGTGCGCTTCGCCGCGGGTCTCGGCGAGCTGCTCGCCGCCCAGCCCGGCGTCCTCCTCGAAGTCGGCCCCGGCGAGACCCTCGGCCGCCTCGCCCGGCGCGCGCTGCGCCGCGGTTCCGCGACGCCGCGACCGGTCGTCCTCTCCTCTCTGCCTGCCGAGCCGGAGGCGGCGGAGCGCCATCTGCTGCGCACGCTGGGGCGGCTGTGGCTGGCCGGCGGCCGGATCGACGGCGCCTTCCCGGCCGCCGGTCGGCGACGGCTGCCGTTGCCGACCTATCCCTTCGAGCGCCGCCGCTACTGGGTGGAGCCCGGCCAGCAGCTCGCCGCCACCGCGGCAGGGCTGGCAGCGGTAGCGCCCGCCGCCAGGGACCTCGCCGACTGGTTCTATCTCCCCTCCTGGAAGCGGTCGCTGCCGCCGTCCTCCCTGGGCGACGGGGCGGAGCTGCCCGCGGGCGCCTTCCTGCTCTTCGACGACGATGCAAGCGACCGCGGCCTCGGCGGCACCCTGGCGCAGCGGCTGCGGCAGGCCGGACGGCCCGTAGCGACGGTCGCGGCCGGCGACGGCTTCGCCCGCTTCGGCCCCGGCGCCTACGCGGTCCGTCCCGGGGCGCCGGAGGACTACGAGGCCCTCCTCGCCGGCCTGGCCGCCGAGGGCCTGGAACCGGCCCACGTCCTGCACCTCTGGAACACCGGTCCCGCTCTATCTCCCGGTCCCGACGGGCTGGCCGGTCCCGACGGGCTGGAGGCGGAGCTCGACCGCAGCTTCTACGGCCCCCTCTTCCTGCTGCGCGCCCTGGTCCGCCGCGGCTCCGGCGCGCCGCTCCAGCTCTGGGTGGTGGCGAGCCACCTCCACGACGTCGCGGGAGGCGAAACGATCGTTCCGGCGCGGGCAGCGCTCCTCGGTCTCCAGAAGGTGGTTCCCTTGGAGCTGCCGCGGGTGACCTGCCGCAGCCTCGACCTCGTCCCGCCCGGCCCGGCGGGTTGGGACGGCAGGGTGCCCGGCCGGATTCTCGCCGAGGTGGCCGCCCGGCCCGCCGAGACGGTCGTCGCCTACCGCGGCGGCCAGCGCTGGACGCAGAGCTTCGAGCCGGTGCGCCTGGAGGCGGCCGGGGAGGCCACGCAGTGCCTGCGTCCGGGCGGGATCTACCTGGTCACCGGCGGCCTCGGCGGGATCGGCGAGGCGGTGGCCCGCTTCCTGGTCGAGACGGTCGCCGCCCGGGTCGTCCTCGTCGGGCGCACGGCCCTGCCGCCGGGCGACGGCGCTGGCGGCGGCGATACCGGACGCCGGAGCCGCCGGCTGCAGGGACTCGAGGAGGCGGCCGCGCGGACCGGCGGCGAGGTGCTGTACGTGGCGGGCGACGTCGCCGACCGTGGCCAGATGGAGGGAATCCGCGAGCTCGTCGGCGCGCGCTGGGGCGCCGTCCAGGGGCTCGTCCACGCGGCGGGCGTGCCGGGGGGCGGCCTGATCGCGGGCCAGGCGCGGCAGCGAGCGGCGGCGGTCCTCGCCCCCAAGATCCACGGCACGCTGGTGCTCGCCGCGCTCTTCCCGCCCCGCGAGCTCGACTTCTTCGTCCTCTGCTCGTCGCTCGCCGCGACGCTCGGCGGCTTCGGCCAGGCCGACTACTGCGCGGCCAACGCCTTTGAGGAGGCCTTCGCCGGCGCCCTGGCCACGGCGGGGGAGGGCGGCCGGACGATCGCGGTGGCCTGGGACACCTGGAAGGATGCCGGCATGGCGGTCGACGCCGCGGGATCGGCGCCGGCCCTGGGCATCGGCACCGCCGAGGGAATCGAGGCCCTGCGCCGGATACTCGCCCGGGTCGAGCTGCCGCAGGTGCTGGTCTCGGTGCGCGATCTGGACCTCGTGGCGGCCGAGGCCAGGGGCCTCGACGCGGACGGCCTCCTCGCCGCGCTGGAGTCCCAGGAGGTCTCGGGGGAGCGCCAGCCGCGGCCGGAGCTCGCCACCGCCCACGTCGCGCCACGCAACCCGGTCGAACGGCAGCTCGCCGCCATCTGGCAGGACCTGCTCGGCATCGAGGGGGTGGGCGTCCACGACGACTTCTTCGAGCTGGGCGGCGACTCGGTCGTCGGCCTGCGCATCGTCGCCCGCGCCCGCGAGCGCGGGCTCGCCCTCACCCCGGGCCAGCTCTTCGAGAACCCCACGATCGCCGGTCTCGCCGGTCTCGCCGGCGTCGCCGATATCGCCGGCGTTGCCGTGCCGGTCGCGGAGCCGGCGGCCTCGCCGGACCGGGAGGCGAGCCCCGGGCCGGCCGCCCCCAGCCCCGAGGACTTCCCCGACGCCGAGATCAGCGCCCGCGACCTGGAAACCCTCCTCTCCCAGCTCGGCCAAGGTCCCGCGCCGAGCTAGCGATCATGGACGGCCTCCTGCGCGACGCGCGCTACGCCTGGCGCCGCCTGCTGGCGACCCCGGGGACGAGCCTCCTCGCGATCCTTTCGCTGGGGCTGGGGATCGGCGCCAACACCGCCCTCTTCAACCTCGTCGACGCTCTCTTCCTGAAGCCGCTCCCCCTGGCGCGGCCGGGGGAGCTGGCGGCGCTCTACACCACCGACCCGGTCTTCCGCGGTTTCGCCCCCTCCTCCTACCTGAATTTCCTCGACTACCAGAACGACCGCTCCGTCTTTTCGGGTCTCGCCGCCGCGCTCGCCGTCGAGGTCACCCTGGGCGGCCATGCCGCCGATGCCGCCGATACCGCCGAGCCCGAACGGGTCCCGGGGGCGATCGTCAGCGCGGGCTACTTCGGCGTCCTCGGGGTGCGGCCGCAGCTCGGGCGCTTCTTCCTGCCGGACGAGGCGAGGGAGCGGGGCGGCGGGCCTTCCGTGGTGGTCCTCTCCGACGGCTGCTGGCGGCGGCGCTTCCATGCCGACCCGGCGATCGTCGGCCGGGCGCTGCTCCTGAACGGGCGACCCTTCGCCGTCCTCGGGGTGGCGGCGTCGGGCTTTGCCGGGCACCGCCTGCTCCTCGCGCCGGAACTGTGGGTGCCGATGTCGACGCGCCGGGAGATCGTCGCCGGCCCGCTCCTCGACTGGTTCGGGTTCAGAGACGCCCTGATGCTCGACCTCGTCGGCCGCCTGCGGCCGGGGATCGGCCTCGCCCAGGCGCAGGCGCGGGTGCGCACCCTGGCCCGCCGGCTGGAGCAGGCCTACCCGAAGGAGAACCATGGCCGGGGCGCGGCTCTCCTCCCGCTCTCCGCCGCCGCCCTGGATCCCAACACCCGCGCCCGGGACGTGCGCCTGGCCGCCTTCCTCCTGGTCATGGTGGGCCTGGTGCTGGCGCTCGCCTGTACCAACGTGGCCAACCTGCTGCTCGCCCGGGCCCTGGGGCGGCGCCGCGAGATCGCCACCCGGATCGCCCTGGGCGCCGGGCGCCGCCACCTGCTGCGCCAGCTGTGGAGCGAGAGCCTGCTCCTCTCCCTCCTCGGCGGCGGCGCCGGCCTGCTGCTGGGCGTCTGGGGGCGCCGCCTGCTCTGGGCTTTCCGGCCGCCCTCCGTCCCCGCCACTTTGGACGTCGCCTTCGACCTACGGGTGCTGCTCTTCACCCTCGTTCTCAGCCTCCTGACCGGGGTGCTCTTCGGCCTCGCGCCGGCGCTCCACGCCTCCCGCCCCGACCTCGCGACCGCCTTGAAATCGGGCGGTGCGCCGCCGCCGCGCCACGGCCTGGGCGCGCGCACCCTGCCGGTCGTGGGGCAGGTGGCCTTCTCGCTGCTGCTCCTCCTCGGCACCGGGCTCTTCCTGCGCAGCCTGGCGCGCGCCACGCGGATCGATCCCGGCTTCGACGCCCCCCACCTCCTAGCGCTGTCGTTCAACCTGGAGGCCCAGGGGTACGACCCGGTCCGTGCCCTCGACTTCTGCCGGCGGGCGAGCGAGGCGGTCGCCGCGCTTCCCGGCGTGCGCTCCGCGGCGGCCGGTTTGAACCGGCCCCTGAACCAGGGCCTGGGCGGCAGCTTCTTCCTCGTTGGCCGCTCCTCTCCGCCCCCCCGTGAGGGCGCCGCCGCGCGGGTCAACGGGGTCGACCCCGGCTACTTCTCGACCCTCGGCATCCCGCTCCTCCGCGGTCGCAGCTTCACCGCCGCCGACCGCGCCGACGGCCGGCCGGTCGCGATCGTCAACCAGACCCTGGCGCGGCGCTACTTCGCGGCGGAGAGCCCGCTCGGCCAGCGCCTCCAGTTCGTCGGCACCGAGGCCGCGATGGAGATCGTCGGCGTGGTCGCCGACGCCGCCTACTCCGGGTTGGGCGAGGCGCCGCGGCCCTACGTCTACTTCCCCCTGGCGCAGGGGATGAGCGGCGAGACGACGCTCTACGTCCGCACCCACGGCGACCCGGCGGCGGCCCTCGGCAGCGTGCGTCGCGCCGTCCGGGGGCTCGACCCCAACCTACCGCTGGCCGGCGTCACGACGCTCCCCGACGTCCTCGCGCAGTCGCTCTGGGCGCCCCGGGCCGGCGCCGCCCTCCTCGCCCTCTTCGGCCTCCTCGGCCTGGTTCTGGCGACGTCCGGCACCTATGGAGTGATGTCCTACGCCGTCGACCAGCGCCGCCGCGAGATCGGCATCCGCCTGGCGATCGGCGAGCGGCGCAGCGGGATCCTGGCGCGCGTCCTCTCCCAGGGCATGGGCCTGGTGGCCGCCGGCCTCGCCCTGGGGCTCGCCGCCGCCTTCGGGACCGCCCGTCTCGTCGCCGCCTTCCTCTACGGCGTGAGCCCTTACGATCCCCTCACCTTCCTCGTCGCGCCGCTCCTCCTCGCCGGCGCAGCCTTCCTCGCCACCCTGGTTCCCGCCCGCCGCGCCACCGCGGTCGATCCGCTGGCCGTGCTGCGCAGCGAGTAGACGGCCTCCGGCTCACTCCGCCCGGAAGGCGTCGCCCTGGTCGGCAGGCTGCCCCCCTCCTGGCCTCCCCCCTGACCCAACCGCCGCCCGCCCAGGGGGGAGGGACCCTCCGCCCAGCCTCTCGGAGCCCCGCCGGGTGCGGGTGATGGGCGGGAGACCGCAAGCGTCGGAAGAGAACGGTGCGTATGGCGCTGCGCGGCAAGGTCACCGGGGAGACGGAAGCCGATCCCTGCTGCAAGGACGGCCCTTGCGAGCCGGATCCCCACTTCTCGCTTCCCGATCTGCCGGCTCGGCCCCGGATCTGCCCGCTGGCCCGGAGAGGGGGTGAGCTGGCGGCGGGAGGGGAGCTACGGCAACTTGCTGAAGGCTCTCGGTAACAGAAGCCCATAAATGGAGAGCGGGTGGAGCAACGCGGCGGCTGAGTCTGGCAGCGCGGGCGTTGTGCCTGGCAGCGCGGGCGCTGTGCCTGGCAGCGCAGGTGCTGTGCCTCATAGGCGTCAAGGAACGCGTTCTGCGGGACGCCAACAACGGCCGTTCGCGGCTAAAGGTAGCACAGGGCGGCGCTGATCGTCGGTCCCACCCCCCTCCTGTCCTCCCCCCATCCCCAACCCGCCCCCACCCAGGGGGGAGGGACGCGATAGCGGGCGGCGTGCCCTCCCGAGAAGAACCACCCTGGAGACCCTGGGCAAGGCGTCCGAGATCCTCGGGCTTTTCGGTCATAGCGCACGCAGGCGCTCCAGCAGGTCGGGGAGGAGACGGGCCGCGAGGGGGGTGGGCAGGCGGCGGCGGTCGTGGAGAGTCTGGAGGCGGAGGGTGGGGCCGGGGTGGACGATGACGGTCAGTGGATGGTGGCTGCGGTCGTGGGCGGCGGTG
>DASQPA010000048.1:0-15244 GCA_035644215.1 Thermoanaerobaculia bacterium | reverse complement strand
GTGGCGACCTGGACGCCGCGCTCGCCGCCGCGGCGGTGGCGGCGGGGGCGCGGCGCCAGCCCGGGCGGGCGCAGCGGGTGGAGGCGGGACCGAGGGGGGTACGGATCGTTTCCGGGGGGAGCTCGGCCACCGTCCGCGAGTACGACTGGGCGATCGGGGCCGACGGCGCCGGCGGTCTCTCGCGGCGGGCGGCCGGGGTCGCCGGGGCGGCCGGGGTCGCCGGGTCTGGCGAGAGCGTGGGGCTCGGCGCCTCGCTCTCCGGGCTCGCCTGGGACCGCATGGTCCTCGCCTTCCCCGGCCTCGCCGACGCCTACCTGTGGATCTTCCCGCGTCCGGGCGGCGCCTCGGTGGGGATTGCCTACACCGCGGGGGCGCTCGCCGAAACGGCCGCCCGCGATCTCCTCGATCGCCTGCTCGACCGCCACCTCCCGGCCGGCTGGCGCGACCTCCCCGGGCCGCGCTACCGCTATCCCATCCCGGTCTTCGGCCCCGGGACCCTCCCCGCCGTCCGCCGCGGCCTCGACCGCCGGCTGCTCCTCGCCGGGGACGCCGCGGCCCTGGCCGATCCGCTCACCCGCGAGGGCATCCGCTACGGTTTCCTCTCCGGCACCTGGGCGGCGGAGAGCCTGCTGGCGGGCGATCCCACAGGCTACGCCGCCCGGCTCGACGAAGAGCTGGGGGCCGAGATGGCGCGCGCCCACCGCGCCCGCGACCGTTTCTTCCGCGGACCCCTGGGGCAGTGGATGGTGCCCGTCGCCCGCCTCCACCCGGGCATCCGCCGGGTGTTGGGCGACCTCCTCGCCTGCCGCCAGCCCTACGGCGGGCTGCGCCGCCGGCTGCTCGGCGCCGCGTTCCAGGTTTGAGGGATCGCCGCGGCGTTCTGCCCATGCGGGAGACGCCCCGCCGTTTGGGTTTCTGGAAGGTTTATCCCGATCCGCCTGGGGCGTCTCTACACCAGGAGGTCGGGGGAGCCGTGGAAGATCGCGGCGAGCTGCTCGACGCCGTCGACGAGCCGCGGGCCGGGCCGGCTGAAGCAGCCGTTGGCGTCGACGGGGAAGATCTTGCCGGCCCGCACGGCGCGGAGCGACCGCCACTCCGGCCGGTCGGCCGCCGCCACCACCTGCTCCCGGGCTCCCGCCGCGTCGAAACCGCAGGGCATGGCGACGATCAGGTCGGGGTCGGCGGCCACCAGCTCGTCCCAGGTGATGCGCCGGGACTTGGCGCCGGGCGCCGCCAGGGCGTCCACGCCGCCCGCCGCGGCGATCATCTCCGGCACCCAGTGGCCGCCGATGAAGAGCGGATCGAGCCATTCGAGGGCGGCGACGCGCGGCCGCGGCCGGTCCGCCACCCGGCAGCGCACGGCGTCGAGCCGCCGTTCGAGGCCGGCGACCAGCTCCCGCGCCGTCTCCCTCCGGCCGGTCGCCTCGCCGATCGTCTGGATGTCGCGGAAGACGTCGGCGAGCGATTGGGGGTCGAGCGACAGGAGGTCCGGGCAGCGCGGCAGGGGGCGGATGGCGCCGTCCACCTGCTCGGTCGAGACGGCGCAGACCGGGCAGAGCTCCTGGGTGACGATGAGGTCGGGGGCGAGCTCGGCGATCCGCGCCTCGTCCAGCGTATACAGGCTCTTGCCGCTCCTCACCTGGGCGGCGACCGCGGCGTCCACCTCGGCGGCGCTCATCCCCGGGGTCAGGGCGCTGCCGGTGAGGACGATGCGGGTCCGCGCCTCGCTGGGGAAGTCGCACTCGTGGCTCACCCCGACCACCTCGTGGCCGGCGCCCACGGCGAAGAGGATCTCGGTGCCATTGGGGACGAGGGAGACGATTCGCATGGTGCGGAATGATACACCTATGCTCCGATATGGATGGAGGTCCCCCATGCGCGCGATCGTCTTTCTGCCCCTGCTCCTCCTGCTCGTCCCCCTCGCCGCCAATACCGCCGATACCGCCGTCGGCCGCGACCCCGGTCCGCGGGTGGTCGTCCTGGGGACGGTGCAGGACGGCGGCATGCCCCAGGCCGGCTGCTCCTGCTCCCACTGCGCGGCGGCGCGGCGGGACCCCTCGCTCCGGCGGCACGTGGCGAGCCTGGCGATCGACTTCCCGCGCACCGGCCACACCTACCTGGTCGACGCCACCCCCGATCTCGGCGAGCAGATCGAGCAGGTGCACGGCTTCCGCCGCCATCCGGAGGGCAAGGTCGACCGCGCACCCTTCGACGGAGTGCTCCTGACCCACGCCCACATCGGCCACTACCTGGGGCTCGCCTTCTTCGGCTTCGAGAGCTTGAACACCCAGGGGCTCGCCACCTGGTGCTCGCCGCGCATGGCCGCCTACCTGCGCGGCAACGGCCCCTGGAGCCAGCTCGTCCGCCTCAACAACCTCACCCTCCACGAGATCGAGCTCGGCAAGCCCTTCCCCCTGGAGGAGGGGGTGACGGTGACCGCCCTGCCCGTGCCGCACCGCGACGAGTACACCGACACCCTGGGCTTTCGCATCCAGGGGCCGCAAAAGACCCTCTTCTACGTGCCCGACACCGACGCCTGGTCGACCTGGAAGACTCCGGTCACGGAAGTTCTAAAAGACGTCGACTACGCCCTCCTCGACGGCACCTTCTACTCCCCCGACGAGCTCCCCGACCGCGACGTCACCAAGATCAAGCATCCGCTGATCACCGTCTCCATGGACCTCCTGGAACCGCTGGTGCAGAAGGGGCGGCTCCAGGTCCTCTTCACCCACCTGAACCACTCGAACCCGGCCCTCGACGCGGGCGGTCCGGCGCGGAAGGCGATCGAGGGGAGGGGATTCCGGGTGCTGGCGGAGGGGGCGGAGCTCGGGCTCTGAGGCGACGCGGCAGGGCGATCGCAGGATCGTAGCATCCCGGTACCTGCTACGCCTCCGGTCGTTTGAGGGGAATTCCCCACCCACGTGGGGGCATTGCCGGCTATCTCCGCCTGTCTTTCACCCCCATAGTACCCCGCAGTCTCTACGACTTCAGCGATAAGTCCCCTCGCTGTCCGTGGCGCCCTCCCCCGAGCGGCGCCACCTTTTTTCCCCCCGCTTTTTCTCCCGCTTTTTCTCCGATGATAAGCTGGCGCCCACCAGTAGCACGAACCCTGAGAGGAGCTGTCTCCATGCAACAGCAGGCTCGCTGTCTCGCTGCCGAGGGCGTCCGGGTGCGCCGTCGCGCGGTCTTCCTCCTCGCCGTTGGTCTGCTCGCCGCCGCCGCCCTGGGCGCCGCCCCGGTCGGCCACCTCACCATCGGCGACGCCGCCTACGCCTGGTCCCAGCGGACCAGCTGGGTCCAGTCGTTCACCGCCACCAGCCAGCCGGTCTACGGCACCGGGGTCTTCAACCCCAGCGCCGCCTATCGGCCGTTCGTCGACGGCCCCGACCGCTACGAGAATCGCTACGGCAAGGGAAGCTGGACGAAGAAAGGGACCCTGGTGGGCGAGCGGGCGGCCGGCAGCCGGCTGCAGGATGTCCTGACCACCCTCGTCCATGCCCCCGGCAACCCGCTCGGGCTCGCCGACCCCGCCCACTACGTGGTGACCGACCTGGACCTGGAGGACGCACGCCTGGTGGCCCGCGGCAACCTCGCCTGGTACGACGCGGTCCTGGTGCCGTCCTACGACCTCATCGTCGTGCCGCCCACCCCGACGCCGACACCCACGCCGAAGCCGACGCCCACTCCGACCCCGACGCCCGGCCCCACCCCGGTCCCACTCCCCTCGCCGTCGCCCGGCGCCCCGGCCTGCGTCCGGGTCCACGTTCCGGCCCAGGACCTGGAGCTGCGGAGCACCGGGCAGGTCACGATCACCCTGATTGGCGCCGGGCCCTGCACGCCCTGAAGCGGAGCCGGTGGGCCGGACGGAATCGCCTCCGGGAACATCCGGAATCCCTCCGGCCGCTTCCGAAACTCCTCCGGGCGCTTCCCGACCGTCTCCGGGAGGTTCCGGAATCCCTCCGGCCGCTTCCGGACGGTCTCCGGGAGGTCCCAAAACCTCTCCGGACCCTTCCCGACGGCCTCCGGGGGCTTCCGGAAACCCTCCGGGAGGTTTCAAAAACTCTCCGGGACCTGCCAAAAACTCTCCGGGAGCTTCCAGACGCTCTCCGGACGCTTCCGGACGCGTGGGAAGTCACTTTCCACGCCTCGGAAGTCGAGCCGGAGGGATGAAAAGTCTTCCCGGATGCATGGAAAGTTACTTTCCACGCACGGGAAGTCGAGCCGGAGGCGTCCGAAGTCGAGCCGGAGAGGTTGAAAGTCGACCTGGAGGGATCGGAAGTCGAGCCGGAGAGATGGGAAGTCGACCCGGAGGCGTTGGAAGTCGACCCGGAGACCTTTTTGAAGGCGTTCCAGGGATTCTGGACCCGCGCACGGAGTTTTCGGCCGGTCCCTCCACCCGGGAGAGCCTCGGCGCGACCGCTGCCGTCGAGAGGGCCGGGAGGGGGGTCCCTCCCCCCTGGGAGGGGGAGGGTAGGATCAGGGGGGAGGCCAGGAGGGGGGCGGTCCGCTGTCGTGCAACTCCTCCCTGGGAGCGCCGGCGTCCCGCCGGCAGAAGGGCGGCCTTGCCGGCGGACGAGGCGGTCCCTTCCACCTCTCGTCCTTGTGGCTGTAGCTGACGAAGACCGTGGGACCGGTCCGGTCCGGCGTCGGGTTTCGGCGGGATTTGAAGGAGAACCCGCGGGCGCCCCCCTCGGCAGAATCCGCGCCCGCCGGCAGGCGGGGTAGGGTTTGATCGGGGGCCGGGCAGGCACAGGGGCTCGGCCCCTACCTGCCCGGCCTCGGGACGGCTGCGCGTTTCAGATCAAGGCTTCCAGGCCCTTTCGATCCAGCAGGTTGAGCAGCTTGAGTGAGGGTCCGCTCGGATGCTTGTCCCCGATCTCCCACTGCCGGACCGTCGACAGGCTGGTATTGAGAATTGCCGCCAGGACAGCCTGGCTGATTCTGTACCGCTCGCGCAGAGCGCGAATCGTCTCCGCGGAATATGCGGGAACAGGAACCAGACAGAGGGCGTCGTAATCCTTCATTCGGCGCTTGGAAACGAAGCCGGCCGCATGGAGATCACGCGCGGTCTCATGGACCGCGTCGAGAATGCGGCTGGTTTCTTTGGTCTTGGTCATAGCAAATCTCCGAACCAGGAAGGTATATCACCGAGTGTGGCAGTTTGCTGGTCGCCGACCGACAGGCGATGGCGTGACGCGGCTGGGGGGCGGGTGGGGGTCCCTGGGAGCGCCGGCGTCCCGCCGGCCGGATCGCGAAGGACGGAAAGAGCCGGCGAGGACGCCGGCGCTCCCAGGGAAACACTTCGGCGGTACGTTGACGCCTATGGGATACGGCTCCCAGCGTCCGGAACTCGGAATTTTGCGTCCGCTCCCGGCTCCGCTGCGTCCGGGAACACGATGGCAGCGTCCGGTCCCTGCTTCCCGGCATCCGGTGGCAGGAACCGTGGGCAGGGCGACCCCGCTCGGGCGCGCCCTGCCCCGGGAATGTTGTCGGGCTTACATCAGATGACGGGTGCCGCCGGGTTTGACGGTGGCCCAGCCGCTGGCGCAGGTGTTGCGGTCCGGCACCTGCAGGCAGAAGCAGACGGGCGAGCCGCCGGAATCGACGGTCACGCTCTGCTTGGGATCGACGGTTACCGTCTGGTCCTTCGGCTGCCCCTCGCAGGAGTTGTCGTTCGCCCCATAGCGGGTGTAGAGGGTGATGCGGTGGTTGCCGCTGTTGACGAACGTCGCCGCGTTCCCGCTCGGCGGCTCCGCCGCGACGGCCGCCAAGGCCGTGCCGGCGAGCAGACCCAGCACCATGGACTTCTTGGACTCTCTACGCATTGTCGACCTCCCTTCGTAAAACGGTCTGGTTGATGGTGGCGAATGCGCGCAACTCTCTCCGCCTCACAGGACGGCTAACTCGCTTGTACGCGAAGGAACGCACAAGGTTGCATCCTCGTCGGCGAGACGTTGGAGGGAAGGGGAGGCCGGCCGTGGCACAGCGCTTGCTACCCTAAGAGCCGCGATGAAAATCTGGCCAGGTGAGCCGTACCCCCTGGGAGCGACCTGGGACGGCACGGGGACCAACTTCTCACTTTTCTCCGAGGTGGCGGAGCGGGTGGAGCTCTGTCTGTTCGATGAGGCCGGCCACGAGGAGCACCTCGATCTCCCCGAGGTGACCGCCTTCTGCTGGCACGGCTATGTTCCCGGGGTGGGACCCGGGCAGCGCTACGGCTTCCGTGTCCATGGACCCTGGGCGCCGGCCGAAGGTCGGCGGTGCAATCCCGCGAAGCTTCTGCTCGACCCCTATGCCAAGGCGGTCGAGGGGAGCGTGCGCTGGGACCCGGCGGTCTTCTCCCACCGCCTCGACGACCCCCGGGCGGCGAACGACGCCGACAGCGCGCCTTTCGTGCCGCGCTCGATCGTCATCAATCCCTTCTTCGACTGGGGGAACGATCATCCCCCCGGCATTCCGCGCCACGAGACGGTGATCTATGAGACCCACGTCAAGGGGCTCACCCAGCGCCATCCGGAGGTGCCGCCCGAGCTGCGCGGCCGCTATGCCGGTCTCGCCGAGCCGGCCGTCCTCGCCCACCTGAAACGGCTGGGGGTGACGGCGATCGAGCTTTTGCCCGTCCACCAGTTCGTCCACGACGGCCGGCTTCTCGACCTCGGGCTGCGCAACTACTGGGGCTACAACTCCATCTCTTTCCTCGCGCCGCACAACGAGTACTCGTCCTCCGGCGAGCGGGGCCAGCAGGTGCAGGAGTGGAAACAGCTGGTCAAAACCCTCCACGCCGAGGGCTTCGAGGTCATTCTGGACGTCGTCTACAACCACACCGCCGAGGGGAACCACGACGGCCCGACCCTGTGCTGCAAGGGGATCGACAACGCCGCCTACTACCGCCTGATGCCGGACCAGCCGGCCTACTACATGGACTACACCGGCACCGGCAACAGCTTGAACATGCGCCATCCGCACGTGTTGCAGCTGATCATGGACTCCCTGCGCTACTGGGTGCTCGACCTGCACGTCGACGGCTTCCGCTTCGACCTTGCCTCGACCCTGGCGCGGGAGCTCCACGAGTGCGACCGGCTCGCCGCCTTCTTCGACCTCATCCAGCAGGACCCCGTGGTCTCCCGGGTCAAGCTCATCGCCGAGCCCTGGGACCTGGGCGACGGCGGCTACCAGGTGGGGAACTTCCCGCCCCTCTGGTCGGAGTGGAATGCCAAATACCGCGACTCGGTGCGCGACTACTGGCGCGGCGAGCCGCAGACCCTGGGCGAGCTGGCCAACCGGCTGACCGGCAGCTCCGACCTCTACGCCCTGACCGGGCGCCGTCCCTCGGCCTCGGTCAATTTCATCACCGCCCACGACGGCTTCACTCTCCGCGACCTGGTCTCCTACAACGAGAAGCACAACGAGGCGAACGGCGAGGACAACCGGGACGGCGAGAGCCACAACCGCTCGTGGAACGGCGGCGCCGAGGGGGAGACCGACGATCCGGAGGTCCTCGCCCTGCGCGCCCGGCAGCAGCGGAACCTCCTCGCCACCCTCCTCCTCTCCCAGGGCATCCCCATGCTCCTGGGCGGCGACGAGATCGGCCGCACCCAGCGCGGCAACAGCAACGCCTACTGCCAGGACAACGAGATCTCCTGGTACGACTGGGAGGCGGCGGACGAGGACCTCCTCGACTTCACGGCCGGCCTGATCCACCTGCGCCGCGAGCACCCGGTCTTCCGCCGCCGCCGCTGGTTCCACGGCCGCCCCCTCCATGGCGCGGAGGCGCGCGACGTCGGCTGGTTCCGCCCCGACGGGGAGGAGATGTCCGAGGAGGACTGGCGGCAGGGCTTCGCCCGCTCGCTCGGGGTGTGGCTGAACGGCGAGGCCATCCCCGGCCTCGACCGGCGCGGCGAGCCGGTGCGGGACGACACCTTCTATCTCCTCTTCAACGCCGCGGCCGAGCCGCTCGCCTTCCGCCTCCCCGGCGGGGTCTGGGGCGGCGGCTGGGTCGAGGTCTTCGACACCGGGAAGCTGCGTTTCGGCGCGGAGGGGACGGCGGTTCGCCGGGAGGGCGAGGAGGTCGGGGTGCCGGGGCGGGGGGTGGTGCTGCTCCGCAAGGTGGAGTAGGGGAGGGCGTGCCCTTGCCTACCAAGGGATGCCTCCCGGCTCCGCCGGGGAGGCGGTGAAGTTTGACATTTCAGGGGCTATCCACCGAAGAACCTTATCAGAATGAGCGACCCGGTCCGAAGGGTCGAGCCCGGTTCACCAGCCGACCCGCTAGGTCCTGCATGAAGTCCGTAGCGCTGCCAGCGTCCCACGAATGGCCTCGTTCGGGAGGTGGATGCAAGCCTCTCCGATCTCCCGCCAGAGCTTCATGACGGTATCATGTATCCTTGGAGACACCGGCCATGCGGACCGTGGCGCGGATTGGCGCGGATGCCGCAGCCTTCCACTGGTGCCGCAGCCGTTGGTATACTCGTCGTAGAACCCTTCGGGAAGGGGTGTGTGCCTCTGCAACCCCGGGACCGAATATGCCAGCATACCCCGACCTCCTCGCTTGCGGCATTAGCTTTATGCGCTTCTCATTTCATGTCACCGGGGGCTTGGAGTCCATCGACTCGTTTTGGGAGGCTCGTGGACTGGACCGCTCTAAGGAGCGCCACTTGTTCGCTGGCTATTCGAGGAATGGGCAACCCCATACTGTCTACCTTCGCTGGGAGCGCAGTCATGAGAGTTGCAGCAATGTCTACTTAGGTGTTGAGGCTCGCCAGCCTTCCGAACTTTGGCCTCGAAGAGGCCTACCCGGCAAAGCGCATCGGCTTCGGGTGAGGGATTTGCGCGGATTTATTAAACACGTGCGCGCCATGGAGGTGCCCGGCGGTATCCGAGCGCGTTATGCCTATCCATGGGATAAGGGGCTCGCTTCGCTGGTCCAGCTTCCGCACGCGCGGCCTGTAAGGCTTTCGTTTGATGTCCTAGATGAAAAGCAAAAACCTGTGATGAATGTTACCTACGAGCGAGGAAAGAAAGACTGGTTGGCTATCGTAGAACCCTTGACACACTATCCTTTTCCTGAGAGCGATGACTTTTTCGATTTTCCCTACGAATTGGGCTGTTTACTCGCGAAGTCCATCAGGCAGGAGTCTTCATTATGAGCAACCTTCGAACTTTTCCGAACCCACATTCCGATGATGAGCATGATTCGTCGGTGCCAGAAAAGCCCGACTCCGAGAAACTCCAGAGACTCCTCGGGAATTTGATTGACGCCACAAGCTCTTTGCCCCAGCGGCGCGACCGCGAAATTAGAATTCGCAACTTCCGAAGTGATCGCCTAGAATTGATCGACGATCTTAACGTAATCATGGAAGACCGTGATGGTCAATATATAGCTAATTCCTATGATACGGGGCAATATGGTCATGGCTTCAGCCCGGACGATGCTATTTATAATCTCTGCTCGGTGCTCGAAGATTATTATGACTTATTGATCGAGGACGAAGAGCGCCTCAGCGAGCCGCTCAAGGCACACTTGCGCTATCTTCGTGCCACACTGAGAACCCGCAAATGATTACAAAGCAAGAGGCCCGGAAGGTTGTCTCGAAATTCGAGATGGAAGAACGTAAGGGCAAGCATCTATTCTACAAGTTACTTTGGAAAGAGAAACTAATACTCACGACGGCCATTCCTCACGGCAAAGGGCCGCTTAATTGTCGAGATAAATTCCGTAACCAATTGTATCTGAACGACCAGCAACTCAATAGCGCCGTCGCTTGCCCGTTCAAACTCGCAGATCTCGTCAGGCATCTCAAAAGCATCGGACAGATTCCTGAAGACGACGACTAAATGCGGCGTCGTTTTTTCCAGCACCGCCTGGCGCATGAGGGCCTTCGGGTCCGACAGAAAGGAAGGTCGTGAGATGAAGAGAGCGTGTCTCTTGTCCCTCGCCGTCGCCTTGACCCTTTTCGCCGTCGCGATGCCCGCCTCCGCCGCGACCCCGGAGGCTTCTCCGGCCCTCTTTGCCCCGACGATGAGCCCGGCCGTTGCGCCCCCCGGGTCCGCGTTGCCGGCCTGGGATCCGGCGCTCCTCGCGACACCGCAGCCGGCCGTCAGCCTCGATCCGTTGGCGTGGGCGCAGAGCCCGGCCTGCCCGCAGGTGTGCGCCGGTTGTCCGGCTCCCTGCCTCAGGTCGAACTGTCACCAGGTCGGCTCCTGCCTCCACTGCTGCTGAAGCTCGGCGGGAGCGGAGCGGGGAGGCGGTTGCAGCCCGGCAGCCGCCCCCGCTCCAACCGTCTCAAGCGACTGCCGTCGGGATCGATCGTCAGGCCCTGGTCGGAGAGCGGCGGGCCGGGTGGATTCGGCGGATTCGGCGTCGTGGCCGCCGAGCCGTGCCCCCCGTCCGGATCGATGGTCACCCCCTGGGCTCCCCAGATCGCGGTGAAGAGGAAGGTGGCCGAGGCCAAAACGAGGGCAAAGAAGGTACGATGGAAGATCATGGCATCCCCTCTACAATCGGCAGGGCTCGGGCGCCCGGCGGAGATCGCCGGCGGAGCCTGTCTGCAAGAAAAACGGTGCGCGAGGAGAGGCCTCGAGAGCAGGGCTTGAGGAAGGAGGAACCCCTTGGCGAGTGAAGACGAGTCCCCCGAGGCGCCCGCGGCCCCCGCGGATTACCACGCCACCCCGCTGTTCATCGCCAAGCTCCTGGCCAACCGGCTCGAGCCGGGGGACGCCGTGGGCCAGGTCGTGCCCCACCTGCTCGCCACCTGCCCCGACTGCCGCGCCGCCTGGGAGGAGGTCGAACGGCTGCAGGCGGAGACCGGGCACCGGGACGAGCGCGCCGCCCTGGCCGCGATGGCCGCGGTCACCGAGAGCGAGGCGGCGCCGGAGCTCCTGGCAGAGCTGTCGGCCCTCTCCTATGCCGAACAGGTGTGCGCCGTCGAGCACGCGCCGCGGTTCCAATCCCGGGCGCTCTGCCGGCTGCTGCTCAGGAAGAGCCGCCGCGCCGCCTTCGTGGACGGGGCGCTCGCCGTCGACTGGGCGAGCCTCGCCCTGCGGGTCGCCAACCACCTGACCCAGTCCTATGGCACCCCCGCGGTCGACGCCCTGCGCGCCGAGGCCTTCGCCACCCTGGGCAATGCCCATCGGGTGATCGGCGAGCTGCGGGTGGCCGAGGAGTGCTTCCTCTCCGCCGGGCAGCTGCTCGACCGCCCGGCGGTCGCCACCCCGGGCCTCCTCGCCGAGGTCCATAGTCTTCTCGCCTCCCTGCGGCTCGCCCAGCGGCGCCTGCCCGAGGCGCGCGAGCTCGTCGCCTTCGCCCTGGCGGTCGCCGTCGAGCGCCAGGACGGCCGCCGGATCGCCGAGCTGCAGCTGAAGGAGGCGAAGATCGTCGAGGAGGAGGGGGACCTGGCCGCCGCCGCCACCCTGCTGCGCCGGGCGGCCGAGACGATCGATCCGGTCGAGCTGCCGGAGCTCTATCGCATCGCCCGCTTCAACCTCCTGGGGGTCCTCGTCGAGCAGGAGCGCTATGCGGAGGCGCAGGCGCTCTACCCGGCGGTCGCCGCCCTGCTCGCGGCCGAGCCGGCGGAGTCGACCCACCTCCTGCGCCTGCGCTGGGCCGAAGGGTTGATCGCCCGCGGCTTCCACCGGCTGGAGGAGGCGGAGACGGCGCTCCTCGCCGTGCAGCGCGAGTTCGTCCGCCGGCACATGGGCTACGACGCCGCCCTGGTGGCGATCGACCGCGGGTTGATCTACCTGGAGACCGGGGCGGTCAAGCCGCTGCGCCAGGTGGCCGCCGAGCTGATGCCGGTCTTCGCCACCCGGGACCTCTCGAAGGAGGCCTTCGCCTGCCTCCTCCTCTACCAGGACGCCTGCCAGTCGGCGAAGCTCACCGAACGGCTGGCGCGCGAGCTCGCGCTCTTCCTGCGCGAGGACCGACGGCGGCCGCCGTCGCTCAAGGTGGGGTTCCGGCTGGCGGAGGAGGCGGAGGGATAGGGGAGCCAGAGCGCTCACCTTGAAAATTGGGAGTGCCGCTCCCAATTTTCAAGGAGGAGGAAGCGCGGGCACCCGGCAGATCTGTACAAACGAGACAGATCGTTTGCCACGAAATACAAACCTTCTCTCTCTCTCGTCAGTTGGCTACGGAATAAGAACGACCCTGCGGCCAGGTAAGTCTTGCCGTTGCCAAGCGCTTTCTACATCGGCGAGCGCAACCGCTTCGGTATCGATGCGGAGTGTCCCGCAGGCAGCCAGCGCCCAGAGCTGCGGGAAGGCGTCGAAGATGGCCGTGTGTGGAATGCTGCCCCCGCCGCTCCCGTAGAGTTCTAGCCCTGAGCTGCGCAATGCAGCGGCGGAGAGCGAGATGGTAGGCCCAGCCATTTCGCCAATCTCAATTAGGCGGATTCTGGAGGACTCGGCCTTCAGGTCATGGCCGGTGAGCGCATCGAGTAGAACTTCCGTGGGGTGACCCCACAGATAGTCAAGAATGATGTCGAAACGCTTGTGGCTCGCTTCGCGGATAAAGGCAGCGGTCAATTCTTGATCGGGTTGGTCGAGGGCGATGGTCGCATCCGCGCCCAGATCGGGCAACGTCTCTAAGACCTGCTCGTTGCGCCCAGCGGCAACGACACGTCCGGCGCCTAAGTGCTTGGCGATCTGGAGAGCGAGTTTGCCAGCGACACCGGTTGCACCGAGAACCAGGACCGTCTCTCCAGGCTGGAGTTGTGCGCGCCAGACGAGCGGTAGCCATGACGACAAGGCCGGATTTGGCAAGGCAGCTGCGGTGACATCATCGACACCATCAGGGATCGGCAAACACCAGGCCCGGGACACGACGGTTTGCTCGGCCATCATCCCGTAGGGCGGCCGAGACCCGCCGCAATAGACCCGTGTCCCATCATCGAGGACGCCGACCCCGTCAATACCGCACACGACGGGTAATTCGGAGTGGCTGTCGTAGTGCGAACCGCTCGCCATGGCCTTGTCGATGTTCTTGAGCGATACGGCTTTGACCCGGACCTTCACTTCGTCCGGGCTCGGGTGGGGATCGGGGAAGTCCTCAAAGCGAGGCGGTTTTCCAAGCGTGTGTAGTACAGCAGCTTTCACCGGCGTGTTCTCCTCTTCTCCTCCGGGTTGTGCACTGTACTCAAATCGACGAGAAGCGGGCAGTAGGTCTCGATCTCCATGTCCCGCAGCCGCAGGGCGAAGGTCCGATCCGCCGTGATGACGGTCGCGGCCGAGCGGCGGGCGAGAACGGCGTACATCATGTCGTAGACGCTGTGCTGGTGTCGGGCGGCGGCCGCCAGCGTCTCGGGGGCCAGCGTGCGTTCAGGAATCAGGGAATCCGCGAGGCCCAGGCATTGCTCCAACCGGGTGATCGCGGATCTGCAGGGATGCCATCGAGGTCGCCTCTCCAGCTGAAGCATAGTGCATGCGTTTTGCCGCCGCAAGCTCAAGCGGGTCCCCATTTTGCATCATGGTAACGTCTCGAAGTTGGACGACCGATCTTTTGATAGGAGAGGAACGATGAAGAAGACGTACCGCATCGCCGTCGCGTGTGCTCTGTTCGCCCTTGCCCTCACCCTCGTCGGGGTCGCCAACGGGCAGGCCGAGGACTCCGAACGCCCGGCCCTTGCCCTGTCCCAGGTGTCGGACAACGCGGCCCCCCCGGCGGCCAATACCGAGGCGGCGCGGATTTTCCGTGGCTATCAGATCGCCCCGGTGCCGCTGCGCCTGCGCGGCCTGGATCGCGACCTGGTGGGCCTGGGGAGCTACATCGTCAACGCCCAGGGCGGCTGCAACGACTGCCACACCAATCCTTCCTATGCGGCCGGCCACGATCCCTTCATGGGCCAGCCCAAGCAGGTGAACGCCGCGCACTACCTGGCCGGCGGGCAGCAGTTCGGCCCCTTCACCTCGCGCAACATCACCCCCGATCCGGCGCACGGCAACCTGCCGGCCGGCCTGACCTTCCCGCAGTTCAAGCAGGTGATCCGGACCGGTGTCGACCCCGAGAACGAGCACCCGCAGCTCGGACCGCTCCTCCAGGTCATGCCCTGGCCGACCTACCAGACGATGACCGACCGCGACCTCCTGGCGATCTACACCTATCTGCGGGCCATCCCGCACGCTGAGCCGGGGACGGCCGTGGCTGCAGAATAGTCCGCCCCGGGTGATTGACACCTCCTCTCGCCCGCGTGCCATGATGGCCCCGGACGAGAGGAGGCAAGCGATGAGCGAAAAAGCGAAAGTTCGGGTCGGCATCAACGGTTTCGGCCGCATCGGCCGGTGTGCGTTCAAGCAGTTCCTCAGCCGGGACAACTGCTCGGTGGTGGGGATCAACGACCTGGCGGACGGCGCGGACCTGGCCTATCTCCTGAAGTACGACTCCGTCCACGGCTGGTACGCCCCGAAGATCTCCTCCGACGAGAGATCGATCACCGTCGACGGCCGGGCCATTCCGTTCTTCGCCCAGAAGAACCCGGCCGAGCTCCCCTGGGGCGACCTCGGGGCGGATATCGTGATCGAATCGAGCGGCGCCCTGCGCTCGCGCGCCAAGGCCGCCGGGCACCTCGCGGGCGGCGCCAAGCGGGTCCTCGTCTCCGCCCCGTCGGACGACGTCGACGGCACTTTCGTGCCCGGCGTCAACCACGAGAGCTACGATCCGGGGAAGCACACCGTCGTCTCCATGGCGTCCTGCACCACCAACTGCCTGGCGCCGGTCGCCAAGGTGCTGCAGGAAGCTTTCGGCATCGAGCACCTGATGCTCACCACGGTCCACGCCTACACTTCCAGCCAGGCGCTCATGGACACGCCGGTAAGGAAGCGTCGCCGTGGCCGCGCCGCCGCCCTCTCGATCATCCCCACCACCACCGGCGCCACCAAGGCGACCGAGAAGGTAATCCCCGAGCTCGCCGGCCGCATGGACGGCATCGCCTTCCGGGTCCCGGTGCCGGACGGCTCGATCTGCGACATCGTCGCCGTGCTCCAGAAGGACGCCACGGTCGAGTCGGTCAACGGCGCCCTGGAGCGGGCGGCCGCCGAGCCGCGCTTCCAGGGCATCCTGCGGATTTCGGACGAGCAACTGGTCTCCCAGGACGTCGTGGGCGACACCCACTCCTCGATCGTCGACCGCGATAGCACGATGCTCCTGCGCGACCGAATGGTGAAGGTCCTCTCCTGGTACGACAACGAGTGGGGCTACGCGGCGCGGCTGGTCGACTTCGCGGTCTACCTGGGCGAGCGGGGGGTGTAGAGCGAGGGA
>DASQPA010000047.1:0-14347 GCA_035644215.1 Thermoanaerobaculia bacterium | reverse complement strand
GCTGATGCCCATCATGAAAGCTTCAGAAACCGGGGCTACCGTCGTTCCTCTGGGAAGGAGAGAGCTAATGCGCCAAGATGAGTGCTCCAATATGACGGAGACGATCCACAGGATTCGAGGCGGTACTCACCTGATGATGATAGCGTTTGCAGTGGCGATGCTCTGCGGTACATCGAGATCAGTGCAGGCTGCGGACGATCCGCTTGTCATCTGTAAGCTCAAGGACCAGGGCATCGAGCTCAAAACCAGGATCGCGATCCCCTTGGACAACACCGGTATTGCGCGGAGCGATGCCCTCAATCCGCGTCGGCCCTACCCTCTCGTTCAGCCGGATAAGCTTGTCGCCGATGGGCAGGACAGTTGCTACAACCATTTGGATAAAATCACCTTGACGTTCGCCAATCGTACGGATCGTTACTTCGGCGTCCAGCTGAGTCTTAATCTCAAATCGGGTGAGCTGTTGATGGATGCGTATCAACGCTTGGAGCAGCTGCTCAAGGCCCCCTTGCCCGACGGCTGTCGGAAGGCCCTCAGCCAGCTCGACAGTCTTCCCGCGGAGAGCTCCAAGCTTTCCGACCAACTGGAGAATCAGTGCCGGAATTATCGGTTCCCTAGCTCGGAGTCTGAATTCACGCGCGAGAAGCTTCGGGGCTTCTTGGTGGACCTCGACCAGGCCATCGCTGCTCTCCGCGAACTACCCACGTGGAGCGGAAAGAACCTCCCAGACCTATGCAAGCCCGACGCTTCGGCGCGCGTGATCCATTGCACGCCAAAGCTCATCGTCCCACCCGAGGGTGCTCAGAGGGTCACCGGGGCCATTTTGAATCTCCTCGATAAAGGGACCGCGACCTTCACGGTAACTTTTGAAAACTCCGCTGACATCCCCTCCAATTCGACGGGGTATCTGCAGACTGCCGAGACGTCCACAGAGGCGCCGGACAGCACCAAGTGGCAGTTGTCGGCCCAGATCGGATCTGCTTGGGATCCGGACACGGGCAAGAAGGCCGAGAAAAAGACGTTCGACACGAATTCCCCCTTCCAGGGAGATCGCCTGCAGCACTTCTCTGGCGTCGGCAACTTCAAGGTCTCACAACGCCTGGGCAACCGCGCCACGGCCTCGGCGACTCTGGGGTTCAAGAAAGGGGATCTCGGAGAGAAGGACACGACCCAACAGGTAACGGTTCCCGAATACATGGTCGATTTCTACGGCCTGAGCGACCTGCAGCTGGTTTTCGGTAAGTACACCTTGGCCAAGCCCAGCGATGCGGTCGCGGTGAACGTGACGGGAGAGGGCTTCGAGTTACGTCTTCCACGGTCGTTCTCGCTCGGGTATCTCGTCAAGCGCGAGAGCGCTTTTGGCGAGGCAGACCGCCAGAACCGAGACAATAGTCTAGCCTTGGCGCAACTCAAGAATGGAGCTTTCTCGGCAACGACCGGAATCGGCAAATTCCTCCGCACGGGTAGCCTCATCGCTCTATATGGCAGGGAGGGGAGCGCAGCACTGGACGTTCCTGTCGGCTCTTTGCCTTTGGACAAAGATCATTGCCCACAGAAAGACTCTTCGGGCACCGCGAGTACGCAGCAGGCCTGCTATGCCTATCACTATTGGACCGTCGGTGGCGAGGTGGCGTTTTCCGCGGCTCAGGATAAAACTTCCGCACCACCTGACAAAACCTTCGCGGGGACACTTGCGCTGTATTATAGCGAGCGCAAACTAGACCGATTCGCTACCGTAGATACCGGGAACAGGGTGCGGGACGGGCGCGGCTATGTCGGCCTGTTCAAGCCGACCTACCTCCGCTTCAAGCATGACAAGCTGCAGTATACTGTGGGAGCTCAACTTGGTTATGGCTCTGGCGGTAAAGCGACGGATCGGATCGATCGGGGCTATCTCGGGGAGAGCACTGCCTTCGCTCCCGACCAGATTTTTCTCAATGGGTTTGCCGGCCATGTCAGTGATGGCGGCAATCCGACAGGCAAGCAGGCTCTAGCTCCCGGCCTCAGCAACAAGTCTTACTTGGCCCTGGTTTGGACTTCGCCACAGTTCTCGCTCCTAGAATACCTCGTAAAGGCCCTCCAAATGAACGAGGCCCCGGCCAGCAAGTCGACGACGTTGAAACTTAATTGGTATCGCTTCAACCAATCAGCGTTCGCGAGCCATGATGCAGGCTTCGAGGCCGACCTCGAGTTCTCCGTCGAGATCCCTAAGGGGATCACGACGACAATAGATATGGGCTACTTCCGTCCCGGAGAAGCTTTGCGCTCGGTCATTCTCAAGGATGTGTGGGCTATTAGCGCCAGCGTCAAGGCTACGATCTGAGGAGAGTGAGATGCCCCAAGAGCCGAGAGCGTTACCGCGCCACCCGGAAGAGGTTTCCCAGGCACAGGTCGAGGCCGCATTGGTGGTAACGGTGCTGGGGCTCATGCTTGCCCTGCCGGCGGCCCTCACGCTGGTTTCCGTACGTCATCCTGGAATCTTGCGTTTGGACTCACCGGACCCGACACCGCGGGGCTACACATGGAGCCTGCTCCTTTTTCTCATGCCCTTCGCTGTGCTCGGGATCTGGTTTCACCGCAGGCCCGATCTACGACTTCAGCGGCGTGCGTTCCTAAGGGCGGTCCCCGTCCTCACCGCGATCGGTTTCTCGCTCGACTTCTTTCTGGGATCGGTTGTCCTAGCCTTCGATCACTGGGATGTGACAATCGGTATATCGGTGCGCGTGGTTGGTGGCTATGTTCCATTAGAGGAATTCGTCTTCTATTTAAGCGGCTTCCTCACCATTCTCCTCACCTATATGTGGTGCGACGAAGCCTGGCTGGCGCGCTACAACGACATCGATTATACCGCTGGCGTGGCACGTGTCCGAAGGCTCGTACGCTTTCACAGTCCCTCTTTGATCAGCGGAGCAGTCCTATGGGTGGCCGCGATCTTGTATAAGACCCTCGTTGCGAGAGACGGTGGTTTCCCCACGTACTTCACCTTCCTGCTGTCTGCCTCGATTGTTCCTTCGGTGGGTCTCTTCCACTCGGTCCGTCCCTATATTAACTGGCGTGGATTCAGCTTGACTCTCGTACTCGTGCTGTTGGTCAGCCTATTATGGGAGGTGACTCTCGCAGTTCCATATCACTGGTGGAGCTACCAACGTCGCGCGATGATGGGCCTCTACATCGGCGCTTGGTCCAGTCTTCCGTTGGAAGCCGTCCTTGTCTGGGTGGCAGTCACGTACACAACGGTCATCATTTATGAGGTTATCAAAATATGGCAAGCCTCTGGTGAAGGTGCCGCCTCTGCTTTCTTTGCGAAGGACAAGCCCCCAATCTAGACCAGATATCCCGCCACCGCCCGGGGCTTCGGCGACGTAGCGCTTCACCAGGGCACTGGCATCGTGGTATCGGCATGCGCCAGGCAATCTCCAGAACCGGTCGCTGCCCTGAACAGCTGACGCGCCGATGCGGTCGGTCGCTACTGCCTCACCACATACGACGACATGACTGCGTCGGTGGTGTCGGCCACCCAGAAGGCGAACTTGTTCGAGAGCACTGGATAGTCCCGCGTTCTCCAGACCTCGCGGCCGTTGATGGAGAATATAAGCACGTCGCCGCTCTTGCTCATTTGGAGGGCATCGAAGTCGCGTTCGGCGTTGATGCCGATCGGTCCGTCGGAGAACCGCCCGAACGGTCTGTAGGTGCGGCTTCTCCCCGGGCCGATGCTGTAGTAGCCGGAGCTCGTCGAGTGGAGCGTGAACAGCATGAAGTCGTCGGGCTGAAAATTCCACGCGATCCCGTAGCGCGTGGAACCGCCGGGCCGCGTGGACTTCACTTTGAAGAGGACGGAAAAGTCCTTGGCGGGATCGAGATTCGCGATCTCGAATTCCTGCGACCTGAAGGAGTTGACTCGGTCGATGCTCAATTGGAAGTCGGTCTGCTTGCTCTCCGCGGCAGTCTCGCTCCTCGCGGGTGAGCTGCTGCTCGTGGCGTTGGACGTCTTCGGGCTCTCGGACGGTGGGAGGCTGGCGGTAGTCGGGGCGCTCGCGCCGCCCTCGCGCCTCGTGTCCGGGCTCGCTGCTCGACGCATCGCGAGGTAAACGGCGCCCGTCCCGACCGCACCGATCAACACGATCGCCATCACGGCGCGAACGAGACTCGTGCGTGACGGACCCGGTGTCATCGAGCTGGGTCGAGGAGGAGCCGCTGACCGATCGGCTCGTGCGGCCCTTGCGCCTGCGGACGCAGCGGCGCCGTCAGCGACCGGAGCCAGTTCCTCGATCCGCTGGACGACTTTCTCGAACTCGGGGTGTCCGTCCAACCGCGGCCATGCCGCGAGATCCGCGGCCTGCAGATCGGTGAACTCCAAGGGCGGCTCGACGTTCTCGGCCATGATGGGCACGAGCACCTCGCGCCTCGCGGCCGCCCTCGCTTCTCGTCTTACCCACTTCGAGCCGATCGAACTGGCCGTCCAGAGCACGATGATGCAGCGGCTGGCGAGGATCTCGCGCTCGATGACCTCGTCGAACGAGAGTCCCAGCCGAATCTCTCTGTCCCACCAGACCGTCCAGTGCCGCTCTTCCAGTGCGTGCGCGAGTTGCGCCGCCTTCTCACGATCCTCGCGCGAGTAGCTGATGAAGATGTCGGCCATGCACGTTACTCGGGCCGTGCGGCCCTGCAGTTTGCACTCTATTATACCCTCCCCCCTGCCGGTACAATACCCGGCCATGCTCCTCTACCGCATCGGTCCGGAAGGTTTCTACGCCGTCGCGGAGATGGCGGGTGCGCCGCTCTCCGTTCTCTACTCCGACCCCTTCACCACCCGGCCCGGCGCCTGGGAGCTGGGCCGCACGGTCGACCCGGAGTCGGCCGCGCTCCTCGTTCCGGTCGCCCCGGGGAAGATCGTGGGCATCGGCCGCAACTACAAAGAACACGCCAAAGAGCTGAACAACCCCATGCCCGCCGAGCCGCTGATCTTCCTGAAGGCCACCTCGGCGCTGATCGGCCCGCTGGCCACGATCGTGCTCCCGCCGCAGAGCTCGCGGGTGGAGCACGAGGGGGAGATCGCCGTCGTGGTGCGCGAACGGCTGACCCGGGCGGACGCCGAGACCGCCCGCGGCGCCATCCTCGGGGTCACCTGCGCCTGCGACGTCACCGCCCGCGATCTGCAGAAGAAGGACGCCACCTTCGCCCGCGCCAAGGGGTTCGACACCTTCTGCCCCCTGGGGCCGGCGATCTGGGTGGACGCCGATCTCGACGACGTGGCGGTCGTCACCCGGGTGAACGGCGAGGAGCGCCAGCGCGGCCACGTGCGCGACATGGCGTGGGGGCCCGTCGAGCTCCTCGTCTACACCTCGCACATCATGACCCTGGAGCCGGGGGACGTGATCCTGACCGGCACCCCCGCCGGGGTGGGGCCGCTCGTCGACGGCGACACGGTGGAGGTCGAGATCCCCGGGCTCGGGGTGCTTAAGAACGGCGTCGAGGCGCTCCGCGCCTAGTGGGACAGCCGGGCTACTCGCGCAGGGCGCGCCAGGGGAAGAGCAGGCAGGAACCGAGGAGGAGCAGATGAACCGCCCCACCCAGGAAGACGCCGGAGAAGAGACCGGCCATCCACAGGGAGACGAGCGAGAACGCCAGGGCCGCGCGACCGACCGGGGACATGCGAGCAAACTATCATGATCCAGGCCGTTACCTTCGACGTCACCGGCACCCTGATCCACTGCCCCCGGCTCGGCGCCATCTACGCCGAAGTGCTGGGCCGCCACGGCATCGCCGTCTCCCCCCAGGAGGCCGGGCGCCTGGTGCGCCTCGTCTGGCAGGAGCTCGCCTGCCTCGCCGATCCGGCGCGGGACCGCTTCGGCTCGCATCCGGAGGGGGCGCGCGGCTTCTGGCAGCGTTTCCTGGAACGCATCGCCGAGCACCTCGAGGCCCCCGTCCCCTCGCGCTTCGCCGCCGCCGAGCTGTTCCACCGCTTCGGAACGCCCGCGGCCTGGGAAGTCTACCCGGAGGTGCCGGAGGTGCTCGCGGCCCTGAAGGCCCAGGGGCTGCGCCTGGGGGTGATCAGCAACTGGGACGAGCGCCTGCCGGCCCTTTTGGACGGCCTCGGGATCGGTTTTCTCTTCGACGCCGTCGTCGTCTCCTCGGAGGTGGGGGTCGAGAAGCCCCACCGCCAGATTTTCGCCCGGGCTCTGGCGCGGCTCGAAGTCTCCCCCGCCGCCGCCCTCCATGTCGGCGACAGCGCTCTGGAGGACGTCGAGGGGGCGATCGCCGCCGGGATGGAGGCGGTGTGGCTCGACCGCGGGGGGCGGCGGGAAGGGAAGGGTCGGATCGGCGGCATCCGCGATCTCTCCGCCCTGCCGCAGCGGTGGGCTGTATCGCCTGTGTTACACTGAGGGCACTTCCATAGAAGCTCCAGGATGAAAATCTCTACCAAAGGCGAGTACGGAATCCGGGCGATGCTCTACATCGGGATGCACACCGAGGAGGGCCCGGTCACCAGCCACGAGATCGCCGGCCACCAGGGCATCCCGGAGCCCTACCTGCGGCAGATCCTCGCCCTGCTGTCGAAGGACCGGCTCATCCACTCGAACCGCGGACCGCAGGGGGGGCACGTCCTCGGCCGCCCGGCGTCCGAGATCTCCATCCGGCAGATCCTTATCACCCTGGAAGGCCAGAGCACCGCGGTCGACCAGATCCTGGCTCTCCCCTGCACGATCGACATCGGCCCGGACCACTGCGCCATCCGCGAGGTCTTCCTGGAGGTCAAGAAAGCGGTCGAGCGCATCCTGACCGAGACCACCCTCGAAGACCTGGTCGCCCGCCAGAGAGACATCCTGCAGCGCCACATCCTGGTCCCGCGCGACCTGCCCACGCCCACCGTCCCCCTGCGGACGCTGCTGCCCATCCTCGTCGATTGACCCCGGCAGAGCGGGCTCCATGAAGCTCGAAGGCGAAGGCATCCTGGTCCGGATCTTCGTCGGCGATTCCGATCGCTTCGAGGGGATGCCGCTCTACGAGGCGGTGGTGCAGAAGGCACGCGAGAAAGGCCTCGCCGGCGCCACGGTCTTCCGCGGCTTCGAGGGCTTCGGCGCCCATAGCCTCGTCCACACCGCGCGCCTCTTCCGCCTCTCCGAGGACCTCCCGATCCTCGTCGAGATCGTCGACCGGAAAGAGAAGATCGACGCCTTCCTCCCCGAGCTCGACGCCATGATTACCGAGGGGCTGGTGACCATGGAGAAGGTCCAGGTCATCTTTTACCGGGTGCGGGAAGAAGATCACCCGCACACGCACTGAAGAGCGGGCGTCTCCGGGGCGGCCTTGCCTGCCCGGCCCATGTGTGTATACTTAGGCGTATGGCCCGTATGCAGGTGTACCTACCCGACGAACTCTACGAGCAGGTGAAAGCCCAAGGTCTACCGGCCTCGGAGCTGCTTCAGAAGGCTGTGCGTGCGGAGCTGCGTCGGCTGGACTTGCTCGCCGAAACCGACCGTTACGTTGCCGATCTGGTCGCCGAGGTTGGGCCCCCCACCGCCGCGCAGCGCACGCGCGCCGCGGCCCTCGCGCGGCGGCTGGCGCGACGACCGACCCGCCAGGTGGGTTGACCGGCGTGCTGGTTCTCGATTCTGGCGGAGTCACCCGGCTGGCCGAGCGGTCCCCGCAGGCGGCAGCGCTGATCCTGGCTTTCCGCGAAGAGGATCTGTGGCCGCCCGTGGTTCCTTCCGTCGTGCTCGTAGAGTGTTTGCAAGGGCACCCTGGTCGCGACGCTCTGGCGAATCGCCTTCTCAAGACGTGCGACATCGTAGAGGAGGTCGCCGAACCGCTGGCCCGGCGGGCGGCACAGTTGCGGCGGCTGGCCCGGCGAGGCTCCGCGGTCGATGCGCTCGTCGTCGCCCTGGCGGAACCGGGGGGTACCATCCTCACTTCGGACCCTGGCGATCTCGACGCCCTCGCTCAACACGCACACGACGTCAGCGTGGAGAAGGTCTGATCTCGATCTCAGCGCCCGGAGGCGCCGGGGCATGCGATAGGCTCCGGCCGCCATGTCCGCCGATCCATCCTTCCTCGTCCGTCCGGCCCTTCCCGAGGAAGCGCCCACCCTGATCGACTTCCAACTCCGCCTGGCCCGCGAGACCGAGGGCTTGGAGCTCGCCCCGGAGATCCTTGCCGGCGGCGTCCATGCCGTCTTCGCCGATCCCGCGAAGGGTCGCTACTGGGTGGCCCTGGCGGCGGGGAAATCCGGCCGGATCGCCGGCTGCCTCCTGACGACCTACGAGTGGAGCGATTGGAGGAATGGCACGATCCTCTGGATCCAATCGGTCTACGTCCTCCCCGAAGAACGGGGGTGCGGCGTTTACTGGAGCCTCTACGAGAACCTGAAGCGCACCGTCGAAGGCTCCCCCGGGCTCGCCGGGATCCGGCTCTACGTCGACCGCAGGAACGCGGCCGCCCAGCGGACCTACGAGCGACTGGGGATGACCCGCGAGCACTACCAGCTCTACGAGTGGCTGAAACCCTGAAGGGCCTCCCTACGGGTTCTTCACCCCCAAGAGCTCGACGTCGAAGACCAGGGTCGAGTTGGGTGGAATGACGCCGCCGACGGACTGGCTGCCGTAGCCGAGGCCGGGGGGGATGGTGAGCTTCCGCTTGCCGCCGACCTTCATGCCGGCGACCCCCTTGTCCCAACCCTCGATCACCTGGCCGGCGCCGAGCTTGAAGGAGAACGCCTGCTTGCGGTCGAGGCTGGAGTCGAACTTGGTGCCGTTGGTCAGCCAGCCGGTGTAGTGGACGCTGACGATCTGGCCGGTCTTGGCCTCGTCGCCCTCCCCGACCTTCAAGTCCGTGTACTTGAGTCCATTCGGCATGACGACTTCTTTGGCGTCCGCGGGCTTGTCCATGGCTTTCTCCTTGGGTTGATCCTTGGGGGCCTGCGCGAGGACCGCCCCAGCCATCGGGACGGCGGTCAACAGGGTGGCGAGGACGAGGGTGGAGGCGCTTCGATTCCACATGGTCGGTTCTCCTCTCGGGTGAACGACGAGGGATGGTGATCGGGATGGGATTCTATGTCAAACGGCGCGGCGGACCACCCGGCCCTCTCGGACCACGGCGGCGACCGGGTTGATGCCGTAATGATAGACGAGGTGGAGGAGGTTGGGGGCGTCCAGGAGGACGAGGTCGGCGCGCTTGCCCACCTCGACCGAGCCGATCTCCCCCCCCAGCCCCAGGGAGCAGGCGGCGTTGAGCGTCGCCGCGGTCAGGCTCTCCTCCAGGGTGAGGCCGAGCTTGAGGACGGCGAGCCAGATGACCATGGGCATCGACTCGGTGTGCGAGGAGCCCGGGTTGCAGTCGGTGGCGAGGGCGACCGGTACCCCGGCAGCGACGAGCTGCCGGGCCGGCGCGTAGCGCTCCTTCATGAGGAAGAAGCTGGTGCCGGGGAGGAGCACGGCGGTGACCCCCGAGCGGGCGAGGGCCTCGATCCCGGCCGGCGACACCGCCATGAGATGGTCGGCGGAGAGGGCGCCCAGCTCGGCGGCGAGCGCGGCGCCCCCGGAGTCGGCGAACTCGTCGGCATGGAGGCGGGGGAGGAGCCCGGCGGCCAGACCGGCGGCCAGCACCCGGCGGGACTCGGCGGCGTCGAACACCCCGGTCTCGCAGAAGACGTCGCAGAAGCGGGCGAGCCCGGCGGCCGCGGCGGCGGGGACGATCTCTTCGCAGACCAGGTCGAGATAGCGCCGCCGGCCGGCGCCGCCGTCCTGGCCGCTTTTGACCCGGTACTCGGCCGGCACCTCGTGGGCGGCGAGGAGGGTCGGCACCAGCTCCACCGGGTGGCCGGCCGTGGCCGCGCGGATCGCCGCCAGCTGCTTGATCTCGTCCACGAGATTGAGCCCGTAGCCGCTCTTCGCCTCGGCGGTCGTCGTCCCCCAGGCGAGCATGAGGTCGAGCCGGCGGCGGACGTTGCCGACCAGCTCCTCCTCCGTCGCCCGCCGGGTGGCGGCCACGGTCGACAGGATGCCGCCGCCGGCGGCCGCGATCTCCTGGTAGGTGGTGCCGGCCAGGCGGGCGACGAACTCCTCCTCCCGGCTCCCCGCCCAGGGGAGGTGGGTGTGCGGATCGACGAACCCGGGGATCAAGGTGCCGCCGCGGCCGTCCAGCCGGGAGGCGGCGGGCAGCTCGCCGAACGCCGGCCGCCGCTCTTCCGCCGGGCCGACGAAGGCGATCCGGCCGTTCCGGCAGAGCACCTCGAGGCCCCCCGGCGCGCGCCGGCGCGCGACGCGCCCCTGGTCGGCGCCCCGGCGCGGGGTGGAGCCCTCCGGGGTCGCCACCTCGGCGAGGTTCTCGATCAGGAGGTCGGCGGTTCCGGCCCGCGGCTCAGGCATCGGGCAATCCTACCCGCTCCCGGCCCAGGCGGCGAACCTCGCCCTCCCGCCAGGCGTCGACCTCCTCCCAGGCGAGCGGCCGGGCGAGGCGTGGCATCGGCTCGCCGCCGAGCTGCGAGAGGTCGGCCAGGCCCTTGAGCGCCTGGAGGGGGAAGTCGCGGACGTGGCCGAACTTGTCCTCGGCGCGGGCCAGGAGGTCTTCCAGGGGGAGCTCGCGGCAGAGGAGATAGAGGTCGACGAAGTCGCGGCGGGAGGCGCGGCTGGTGATCGCCGCGAGCTTCATGAGCCCGAGGTCGGCGAGCGAGGCGACGGCGAGGCCGGCAAGATCCTCGTCGGGATCGACCCGGGGGTACGGATAGTAGAAGAAGCGCAGCCCCACCCCGGCGCTCCCGGGCAGCCGGGCGAAGAGATAGCCGTCGCGGGCGGTCTCGACCTGGGTTTCGGGGTCCAGACTGACCAACTCCTCCAGGAGGTCGCGCCGCTCGGGGCCGTTCAGGCGGTTGGTGCCGCTCATCAGGTCGAGGTCGCGCACCGGGCGGTGGCCGAGGTGGAGCGCCAGGGCGGCGGAGCCGGCGAGATACATCTCCTCCGCCCAGGGACGCGGGGCGAGCCGCCCGAGGAGCACCTGGGAGTCCGGAGCGAGCGCTTCGAGGTGCGGGAGGCTCACAGGGGCCAGAGGGCAGGGGCGGAACCGGTATCGGGGGCGGTGGGACCCGCCCCGGTACCGAGCACGATCTGCCAGAAGGTACAACTGCGCACCGAGAGCTGGCGGCCGCCGTGGGCGGCGAGCCAGGCCGCCGCCGCGGTCTCGGGCAGCTCGCCAAAGAGCGCGCGGAGATCGGCGCCGTCGCCGTCCTCCAGGAGGCGGGTCAGGAGGAAGGGGCGGGCGGCGGGGGCCAGGAGGTCCTCGGAATCGTAGTTGGGGAAAAGCCTCAGCGCCGCTTCCGTCACGCCTCTTTCCGCTTCCGGGGGAGAGTGTGGACCGTGGCCGTCCGCTCCTCCTCCATCTCGGCTTCGAGGATGCGCTGGAAGAGGTCCAAGGTGTTGCGGAACTTCATTTGCAGCTCCCGCCGCATGGTGCGCAGCTCGGAGATCTTGCTCTCGATGCGGGTCGACTGCTCGACCGCCTGCTGCACCATCTTGTCGGCGGCGATCTCCGCCTCCTTGAGCGTCAGCTCGGCCTCGCGGCGGGCGTTGGCGGTGATCTCGTCGGAGACCTTCTGGGCGCGCAGGAGGGTCTGCTGCAGCTGGTGCTCGCGCTGCTCCGTCTCCTCCAGCCGCTGGCGGTAGTAGCGATTCTCGCGCTCGGCCTTGTCCAACGCCGAGACCTTGCCGGCGAGCTCCTCGGCCACCAGGGACAGGAAGCTCTCGACTTCGGTCGGGTCGTAGCCCCGCATCTTCTGAGGAAAACGCATCTTCTGGATGTCGAGCGGAGTCAGCGCCATCGTATTCTCCTACTTTGGATACAAGAATCGATATCTTACCATGGCTTCAACTCCCCTCAGATTCGAGGCGGGCGCGGGCCGAACAGGGCCGTGCCGACCCGTACATGGGTCGCCCCCTCCTCGACCGCCACGGCGAAGTCGTGGCTCATCCCCATCGAGAGGTGGCCGGGGAAGCCCTGCCATTCGGGACGGGCGGCGAGGGCGTCCCGCAGCTCGCGCAGGCGGCGGAACCAGGGACGCGAGCCCTCGGGGTCGTCGGCCTGCGGCGGGATGGCCATCAGGCCGACGATGCGCAGATGCTGGAGACCGGCGAGCGGCGCCACGGCCGCAGCCAGTCCCTCCGGGTGGAAGCCGTGCTTGCTTTCCTCGCCGCCGAGGTTGATCTCCAGGAAGCCGGTGAGGGTGGCACTGCGGCCGGCCGCCTCGCCGTCGATCGCCTGGGCGATCTTCGGGCGGTCGATCGAGTGGACGACGGTGAAGAGGTCGAGGGCGGCCTTGACCTTGTTCGACTGCAGGGGGCCGATCAGGTGCCACTCGCTCCCCCGGACGACTTCGGGCGGCAGCTCGGCGGTCTTGGCGAGCGCCTCCTGCACCCGGTTCTCGCCGAAGGTGCAGAGGCCCAGCCCATAGGCCGCCGCGAGGACCGCGGCGGGCTGGGTCTTGCTCGCCCCGAGGAGGGTCACCTCGCCGGTGGGGCGACCGCTCCGGGCGCAGGCGGCGGCGATCCGGTCCCGCACGGCAGCGAGGCGACTCGCCAGGTCCCCAGAGGCGGCGTCGCTCATTCGGCGGGCGGCGCTTCGGGCAGGTAGAGGATGCGTTTGCAGCTGTCGCACTGCACGAGGTCGCTGCTGTTGCGGATCTCGACCACCACCTGCGGCCGCACCCGGTAGTTGCAGGCCCCGCAGTGCCACTCCCGCGGTCCACGGCCGGGGCGTTCGAGGAGGCGGATGGGGGCGAGCGCCGTAAGGCCGTGGCGCTCCCGGATGCGCTCGAACTGGGAGAAGAGGCTGCGCGGCAGCTTCTCTCGCAGGCCCGCGATCTGGGCCTCCAGCTCGGCCACCCGCTGGGCCACGGCGGGCTTCTCCGCCTCCCAGCGGGCGAGCTCGGCGGCGTAGCGCTGGTCGAGCTCGCGGAAGTCCTCGCGCTTGGTGGCGAGGTCGCGCTGGGTCTGTTCGAGCTTGTCGAGCAGCGAGAAGGCCTGTTCCTCGCAGGTCGTGATCTGCGCCTTGGCGCCGTCGATCTCCTGGAGGAGCGCGCCGTACTCGCGCTGGGTGCTGACCCGGTTGATCTGCTGCTGGAACTTCTTGAGCTTCTCCTGGGCGTCGCCGATCGCCGCCTCGGCGAGTCGCCGGTCGCGGCCGAGGATTTCGGCGCTCTCGTCCAGGACCTGGATCTCGGCGCTCCGCGCGACGTGCTCGTCGTGCAGCTCGCGCATCCAGTCGGGGATGCCGTGCAGCCGCTCCCGCGCCTCGCTCAGCTGGTTGAGCGCCTCCTGAAGCTCGACGATCGTTTCAAGGTATTGACTCATCTTTAGGGTATCCACTCCTATTAAGAAAGATACAGGCCCTCAAAAACGAAGAGGGTGCCTCTGTGGAGAGACACCCTCAGATAGGTCGCCGCCGGGCGCCTCGCGCCCCCTTCTTTTCTTCCTGTTTTCCCGGTCAATCAACGCGAACGTCCCTCGATGTGTGGGTCCACCTGGATTCGAACCAGGGACCTGCCGGTTATGAGCCGGATGCTCTAACCGCTGAGCTATGGACCCAGGGAGAGCCCTGGCGGGGCGGCTGGGCAGTATATCGCATCCCGACCCGAGGAAGGGGGAGGCGGGCGCAGCGACGCCCCTACCCCCTCCTCCGTAAACCCTCCCAAGCAGTTCTGGCAAGAAGGGAGGAGGCGTGCGCGATCGGCTTCGGCTGTTGTCCCTCGTGGTCACGGCGACGGTGCTTCTGCTGGCGGGGAGCGCGGTTCTGGTCGTCCTGGGCATCTTCAACGGCTATCTGCACTGGGATCTGTTCAGCCCGGAGGTCGAGAAGGTCCTCTATGCCGTCTTCGCGTCGTGCGTGGCGCTGGCCGCGTTCGGCGTGGCGACGAGCTTCGTGCTCGGCATCCAGGAGGTGGTTTCCTACTTCCGCCGCCTGACCGATCGGGTCGTGCCCGGGTCGCCCGAAGCCGCGGCCCTCCCGGTGGCGAAGAAGAGGCCCCGGCGGTCCTATGCCACGGCGCTCACCGTCCTCCTGGTCCTCCTTGCCCTCACGATCCTGGCCTTCAACTACGCCAACCAGCGCGTCCTCCATCACCGTCTTCAAGTCTTCAAGCTCATCATCCGCGACCAGATGGCCCAGCTGGGCCCCCGGCTGGCGAGCGAAGTGGCCGGGCTGAAAGGGCCATGCACCAGCTGCGGCACCCCCACGCTGGAGCAGCTCCTGAGGACGATGCAGAGCCTCTCCTTCTTCCGCTCCGCGACCCTCTACCTGCCCGACCCGCAGGACCCCACGGTCCTCTGGCGGTATCCGACCTCCAATGGCTGTGTCAACTGCGGGG
>DASQPA010000046.1:0-16849 GCA_035644215.1 Thermoanaerobaculia bacterium | reverse complement strand
GGCCGTACTCGATGCCGTTGTGGATCATCTTCACGAAGTGGCCGGCGCCCGAGGGGCCGCAGTGGAGATAGCCCTGCTCGGCGGTGCCGGCCGTCCGGCCCGGGGTCGGCGGAATACCGCTCTCGCCCGGCGCCAGGGTGCGCCAGATGGGGTCGAGCCGCTCCACGGTTGCCGGGTCGCCGCCGAGCATCAGGCAGTAGCCGCGCTCTAGGCCCCAGATACCGCCGCTGGTGCCGACGTCCAGGTAGTGGAGCCCCTTGGGCAAAAGCTCCTGGGAACGGCGGACGTCGTCCTTGAAGTAGGAGTTGCCGCCGTCGATCAAGACGTCGCCAGAAGCGAGCTTGCCGGCGAGTGCCTGGACCGTCTGCTCGGTGATCGCGCCGGCCGGGAGCATCATCCAGACGGTCCGCGGCGGGGCAAGCGCGGCGACCAGCGCGTCGAGCGAGGCCGCGCCGTGCGCGCCCTCCGTCGCCAGCTCCTGGACCGGGGCCGGATCGCGGTCGTACACCACGCAGTCGTGCCCTCCCCGCAGCAGCCGCCGCACCATGTTGGCTCCCATTCTGCCCAAGCCGATCATGCCGATCTGCATCGTCAACCTCCCTCTGTCGTTGGCCCGTCCGGGCGCCCGGCTCGGCCGCCCCATGAGTTTTAGAGTGTATCGCGAGACCCTGGCTAGGCCAGCTCCCCCAGCCCGTCGTCGCCTTCGTCCCATTCCGTAAGGAGCGGCGAGGCGCCCTGTTTCTCCTCCAAAGTCCGCCGGAGAAGAAGGGCGCGGCGCTTCTCGACCGCCTCCAGCCAGATGGGGACGAAGGCGATGAGGTCCTGGAACAGGCGCTCGATCTCCGTCAGCAGATTCGCCAGGCGCAGGCTGAGCGCCCCATGGGCGGCCAGGAGGTCGCGGATGCCCTGCTCGCGCTCGCTTCGCGAGGGGGTTGCCCCCGCGGATGCCGCCGAGCTCGTCTTCATCGCGTCCAAAGCCTCGCTGCCCGCCTCATGGAGCTCGATGGCGATGCGGCAGCGGGTGGGCAGCTCCGTGGCGTAGCGATCGAGCAGCTCCATCTCGTAGAAGCGCACGCCGCGCATGGGGAGGATCTCCTTGAGCTTCGGGGTGAGGCCGTTGACGAGGATCTCCAGGAAGAACTTCGGCCCGCGCCAGCTGGGGCGGCTGGGGAGGGCCTCCTCGCGGCGCATCTGGGCCGACGGCTCGCTCAGGTGCTGGGGGCGGACCTGGTCGAGTTTCTTCAGGTAGGAGCGCAGGCGCGCCAGCGTCGCGTGGAGCCACTCGGCCTCCTCGATGTCCTTGGGGAAGCGTTTGGAGAGGAAGTAGTCGGAGTCGTGGAGGCTCCGCGGGTCCTTCGCCATCAGCTCGCCGAAGGTGTCCTGGAGGAAGGAGTGGATCTGCCCGATCGAGATGCAGAGGAGCTTGCGGAGCTCCAGGAGCTGGTCGGGCTGGACCTCCTCGGGGAAGCGATCGATCGAGCGCAGCACGTGACGGTCGAGGAGGGCGAGCGACGATTGCGCGGTCTGCCGGGCGTCCTCCAGGAGCGGGATCCTGGACGGGACCTCCAGCAGCGGGCCGATGCGGTTGCGGATGACGTCGCAGATCTCGCGCACCTTGCCCCAGATGTCCAGGAGCCGCTCGGGCGAGCAATGGAGAATGGCGTAGTTGCTCTCCAGCACTTCGTCGAGCAGCCGGATGCAGCCCAGGAAGGCGCGAATCCGGGGATTCTGCGTGTGGACCCGCTCGCGGCTCCACTCCTCCTGCGACACCCCCTCGGGGAGCGGCACCTGGAGGTGTCCGGCCAGAATGGCCTTCTTGGGCTTTGCAGGCATGGCGCAAGTTCCCGAGGAGGCATTCTGCCACGGTTCTTCGCGGCTGCGACGCCGGTGGTAGAGAACGTCTCGTCCCTGGGGTACTCTCGCGCTGCCGCTGGCGCCATTGCTGCAAAGAACGCCAACGAGGAGGACGTACTATGACGCACCCCTTGAAACCCCTCCGCCGGACCGCTCTCCGGCTTGGCGTCCTGAGCGCCGCCCTGCTCACCCTGGGAGCGTTTCCGGCGGCCGCCCAGACCTCCGTCTCCGCGACCGCCGGCTCGTTGGGCGGGGGGATCGAGCTGACGCAGAGCTTCTCTCCCTATCTGGAAGGCCGCCTGGGGCTCCACGCCGGCAGTCTGTCGCAGACGCGCAAGGTCGCCGACGTCACCTACGAGGCCACGGCCAAGGCGCGGACCGGCACCGCCTTCCTCGACTGGCACCCCACGGCGGGCGGCTTTCGCCTGAGCGGCGGGCTGGTCTACAACGACTCGCGGGTGGACGGCACGGGTCTCGCGCCGCCCGGCGGCGTGTTCGTCATCGGCGGCGTTCCCATCCCGGTCTCCCAGCTCGGCCACCTGGAGGGCCGGGTCGACTTCAACAAAGCCGCCCCCTACCTGGGTCTCGGCTGGGGCGGCCCGCTCGCCGCCCGGGGGCACCTCTCCTTCTCCTTCGATCTCGGGGTCTTCTACCAGGGTGCGCCGAAGGTGACCCTCACTCCGGTGCTCGCCCCGGGAAGCCCGCTGAACGACCCGGTCGCCCGCCAGTTGCTCAACCTCGCGGTGATCGAGGAGGAGCGACGGGCGGAGAAGGATCTGGAGAACTATAAGTACTACCCGGTGCTGCAGGTGGGGCTCGCGTACCGGTTCTGAGCCCGGGGGAGGCCGCGTCCGCTATGATCCGCTGGGATGAGCGGATCCGACGGAAGTCCCATGCCCCTGCCGAAGCTCGTGCGACGGGCGCTCGCCGTGCTCCGCCCGCGCTGGCATATGCAGGAGGCGTTCACCCGGCACTATCGACAGAACGGCTGGGGCGATCCCGAGAGCGTGTCCGGTCCCGGGTCGACGCTCGAACGCACGACGACGATCCGCCAGGAGCTGCCGCCGCTCTTTCGCGAATTCAGCATTCGCTCCGTGCTGGACGCCGGCTGCGGCGACTTCAACTGGTTCTCGACTCTGGAGATCACGCTCGACCACTACATTGGAACCGAGGTGGTGCGCGAGCTGGTGGCCGCCAACGAAAAGCGGCACGGCAGCCCCACCCGCCGGTTCGTCGCCCTGGACATCACGCGGGACTGCCTGCCGCGCATGGACCTCATCTTCGCCCGGGACTGCCTGGTGCACCTGAAAAACGCCCAGATCTTCGCCGCCCTGCGTAACTTCCGCCGCAGCGGCTCGCGCTATCTCCTGACGACGACTTTCACCGGCGAGCATCCGAACGCGGACGTCCCGCTCGGCGGCTGGCGGCCGCTGAACCTGGAGCGCCCCCCGTTTTCGCTTCCTCCGCCGCTGCGGCTGGTGAGCGAGAAGCGCACCGTCGAGGATGGTCGTTATATCGACAAGAGCCTGGGGCTGTGGGGAATCGAACAGCTGCCGTAAGGGCAGCTCAACTTACCCCGCCTTTCGCATCTCCCGCTCTGCCTCGCCGAGCGCTTTCTTGAGCAGCTTCCGCTCCTCGTCCGCCAGCGGCTTGCCGTCAAAGCTCTCCCGCAGGTAGAGATCGACGATCTTTGCTGTCGAGAGAGCAGCCTCAGGAAAGCGAGCCGCGGCAGCTCTCTTGAAGGCGAGCGGCGGAGTGGACTCGGGGAGGGACGAGCCGGCGAGAGAGAGGTGCCGGCGGAGCTGGTGGTAGGCATCGGTGGCGGTGAGCGGCGTACGTCTCCGTCGGCGGAGCCAGAAAGCCACGGCGCCCAGGAGCACGAGGGGAACGACGTAGAGCGCCACGGCGCGCGGGCCGTAGAGGCTTGGCCGTGCCGGGGGCGTGGGATCGAAGGTCCTCCAACCACCCTCGCCGGGCAGATAGGCCTCGACCCAGGCGTGGGTGTTGTTATGGCGCACCACGAAGTCGTCAGACTCGTACTCACCGCCCAGAAAGCCTCTCACCCGGTGCGCTCGGATTCCCTGCGACTGCAGCAGGAGCACCATCGCCTGGGCAAAATCCTCGCAACTGCCGTTCCGGTCGCGGAAGAGGAAGTCGTCCAGGGGGCGCTCGGTCAAACTGTAGTCGTAGCTCCGGCGAAGGTAGGCCTCCAGCCGCTCGGCGCGCTCCGCGTCAGAACCCTGGCCCATCTCCCGCTTTGCGAGATTGGTCATGTTCTGCGTGATCCCCGAGGAGTCCGGGGACTCGGGTCCCGGCGCAGCGTCGAGCAGGATGGGCTGATCAGCCAACCCCGCCCGGTACTTCAGGACGCCCTCGGGAATCCGCCCCAGCTCCACAGCTCCGTTACCGTCGACAGCGACATCCTCTCCTTGCAGCTCGAGGACCGTCGTCTCGACCGGCAAGGGGAGACTCCTTCTGCCCAACGGCTGGAGCTCGATGCTTACCCAGTGCGTGGGGGGCGCGCTCGCCAACTGGAAACGTCCCTTCCGATCGTGCGACAGCAGGCGGTGTCTCTCCGCCTTGTGCCACGTTCCTCCTTTGTAGTCATCGGCCGAAGCCTTGAAGCGCAGCTCGTAAGCGTTGTGGACCGACGCCCCGCCGCGCACCCGCAGGGCCTCTGCACGGTTGCCTTGGAGGACTTTTGTCGAGGCCAGATTCGCGGCATCGGAGAAGCCCACCACCGCGATACCCGCACCGATGCCGACGTGATGTCCAAAGAGCGGCGGAAGGATGAGACAGATCGGAAACGCAACCACCAGGACGGCAAGAAAGGCGAGGGAGAGGAATCCATAGATCGGCACCTCGGCCAATGCCTCGACCTCGGAACCGACACCGGAGAGCACGTAGAAGAAGGCGAAGCGGGTGAGGAGGACCAGCCCGAGAGCGCCGAACAGCAGCAGGTAGAGAATCAAGGGAAGGACCGGGGTCTGTGAGGATACGGAAGTCCCCAGGCTGGCCAGGAAGAGAAAAAAGATGCCGGCCGCCGCCTGCCAGGGGTCGGCGTCCTGGCGGAGCGAGAAGAGCTTGACCAGGAGGGCGAAGAGGCAGAGATGAACCACTGCAAGAACGAACGGACTACCGCCAGGAAGCAGGAGATCGAAAGAGAAGGCTGCCAGGCAGACGGAGTAGAGAGCCCATGCCGCCTCCGGTAACCAGCCCGGCGTATCGAGGCTCGCCCGGTGCAAAAAGAGAAGCACCCCGAGCCAGTAGAGGAGGAGCACCGGCCATACGACACCATCTTTCAACCAAAGAGGAAGCGGCGCCACCAGAGCCAGCAGTCCCAAAAGCACCCGCTTCTGCCGGCCGAAGCTCATACCGCGATCCTCCTGGAATTCGCCCTCCTACCCCGCCTTCCGTACCCCCGCTCCGTCTCGACCGAGCGTCCCAGTGAGGTCTGCAACCTCAAACCGACGGGTGCGTTTCCCTGGGAGCGCCGGCGTCCTCGCCGGCTTCTTTTTCCCCCGCCCGGCCGGCGAGGACGCCAGCGCTCCCAGGGAAAAATCTATCTCGCTTGCTTGCTTGTACAGATCGGCCCCAGGTCAGACGTCTAGACGTCTCGCTCTCTCAGAGCTCGAAGGGCTCGTAACCCTCGAAGGTCGACCGTCGGCGTAACTGCTCGACGGAAGCCGGGAATTGCTCGGAAAGCGTCGTGAGCTGATCCCACCAGTTGACCCAGGCGCGAGGGCGATTCTCGCGCATGGCGCGAAAGTCATCTTCCGTAAGTTGCAGGTCTCTCTCCAGGAAGAGCAGGTCAGTAGTCTTTTTCGAGCTCATCGAAGCGCTCCTTCAGCCCATGCCGATCAAAGTATCTCTTGACTTCTTGGCGATCGACGCCCGGCAATTGGAGCAGAAACCGGATGTCCGCCATCTCCTGAAACGTTCGACCTGGATCGTTTTTCATCGCCAGCGTCTTCATGGCAGCAAGATGCTCGGGCTTCGGGAGCAAGACCGCGAGTCCGCCGGGGCCACGGGAGGCCCGGCAGGAGGCGAAGATCTCCCGACTCGTTTCGCCTCGTACATAGAGGATGTCGACCCGTCCCCAGAGAGGATCGGGATGGACATGGCTCGAGTAGCCGCTGGTCCGATGGGTGGTCTCGTAGCCGCGTGACGCAAGGAACCCGACGACATCTTCCTGGGCCTCTGCATCCAGGACGAAATCGAGATCCAGCGTCGTGCGAGCGAATCCGTAGGCTGCCAGCGCGACGCCTCCAATGAGGGCATGCTGATACCCTTTCTCGGCCAAGAAACCGGAGACCGTTTCGAGTACCCTGGCGAAATTCACGCTTCGTCCTCCCGACGGTCAGCATACCAGCCCACAGCAGGTTCGCCGCCGCCCCCCTACCCCGCCTTCCGCATCCCCCGCTCCGCCTCGCCGAGCGCCTCCTTGAGCTCCTCCAGCTCCTCGTCCTCCAGCAGCTCGCCGCCGAAGCTCTCGCGCAGGTAGAGATCGACGATCTTCGCCGTCGGCAGGGCGGCCCCGGGATAGCGGGCTGCGGCGGCGCTCCGGAAGACGAGCGGCGGGGTGGATTCGGGGAGGGGGGGACCGCCGTGGGAGAGACGGCGGCGGAGTTTCCGGTAGGCGCGGGTGGCGGTGAGCGGCGTTCGGTAGAGGCGGAGGAGCCAGAGACCCAGGGCGCCGAGGAGCAGCACGGCCAGGATGAGGAGCCCGGTGCGCAGGCCCATGCCGCGCGGACCATCGTCCAGATTCGCGGCGGAGGGAAGCTCGGCGCCGCCCCCCCGCCCGTGCCGGGCCGGAGGCTCGGGAGTCTCGTGGTGCTCGAAGAGACCGAAAAGGTCGCGCCAGAGGTCGCGCAGCGAGGAGACGATCCGCATCTGGTCGTAGAGACCGTAGGTCAGGACGTAGCGGTCCCAGCGGAAGAGCAGGAAATCGTAGCCCTGCTGGGCGAGCCCGAGGAGACCGGTGGCCGCCTCGGCCGGACGGCCGGCGGGCGGCGTGGGGTCGTAGACCTGCCAGCCCTCGCCCGGCAGATAGGCCTCGACCCAGGCGTGGGCGTTGCTGCCGCGCACGATGGTGTAGCCCTCGAAGGGGTTGTAGTCGCCGCCCAGGAAGCCGGTCACCAGCCGCGCCGGAATCCCCTGCGAGCGCAGGAGGAGGACCATGGACGAGGCGAAGTACTCGCAGTGGCCGCTCCGGTAGCGGAAGAGGAAGTCGTCGAGCGGGTTCTCGGTCGAGCGGTCGCGGAAGTCGCGGGTGTAGTTGTAGCCCTGGATCAGGTGGGTCTCCAGACGCTTGGCGCGCTCCCCGGGCGCGCCCTCCCCCGTCACCCGCTTGGCCAGCTCGGTCATCCGCGGGGTGAGCCCCGAGAGGTCGAGCGTCGGCTCGCCGGGCACCTCGGGGTGCGGCGGATCGTCGGAGAGGACCGGCCGGTCGAGCATCCCCACCCGGTACTCCAGGACCTCCATGGGGCTGAACTCGAGCGACACCGCGCCCCCCACGTCGGAGTAGAGATTCGCGACGCGCGGCTCCAGGATCACCGTTTCGACTGGCAGCGGGAGGCTCTTGCTGTGGAGCGGCTGGAGGTAGATCTTCGCCCAGTGCGTGGGGACGCCGCTCCCCAACCGGAAGCGCACCCCCTGATCGCGGAGCAGCGGGCCGCGGCCCTTGGTCTTCCTCCAGCTTCCCCCTTCGTAGATGTCGTAGGTCGAGGCTTTGAAGCGCAGCTCGTTGGCGCCAGGCGAAGGAGTCGCCCGCGGCTCGTCGAGCACCCTGAGGGCCACCTCGCGGCTGTTGCGGATGACGCCGATCGAGTCGAGGGTCACGGCGTCCGAAAAGCCCGCCGCCTCGATCAGCGTGCCGGTGCCGACGCCGCGGCCGACGATGAAGGGCTGGCGCACCCGTGGCAGGAGGGCGAAGAGCGGCACCGCGAGGACGGCGATGGCGACCGTCGCGGTGGAGAGGAACCCCTTGAGCGGCAGCACGGCGAGAGCCGGCTCCTCGCGGCCGAAGCCGGAGAGCACGTGGAGGAAGGCGAAGCGGCTCAAGAGGACCAGGCCCAGGACGACGAAGAGCAGCAGGTAGAGGGCGATCGAGGGATGGACCGAGGTCCCCATGCTGGCCAGGAAGAGGAAGAAGACGCCGAGCACCGCCTGCCACTTGTCGCGCTCCCGGCGGAGCGAGAAGAGCTTGACCAGGAGGGCGAAGAGACAGAGGTGGATCACCGGGTGGACCAGCCGGCCGCGGCCGAGGACGAGCAGGTCGACGACGAAGATCGGCAGGTAGGCGAAGCCGATGACGTTCATCGCCCAGAGCGGCAGCCAGTTCGGCGCGTCGAGGCTCGCCCGGCGCAGGAAAAGGAGCACCCCGAGGAGATAGAGCAGGAGCACCGACCATTCGACGACGTCGTTGAACGGCAGGGGGAGCGGCGCGACGAGCGCCAGGAACCCCAGGAGCAGCCGCTTCTGCCGGCCGAAGCTCATACGGCGATTTTCTCCGCTTCCATGTGAAGCCGCAGCTCCGGCACCCGCGGATCGGAGGAGAGGAGCGGCTCGGCGCGGCGGGTGGTGTCGGCGAGCGGCGCCAGGAGGGCCAGGACCTCCAGGATGCGCAGGCGCTGGCGCGGGCCGCCGGCGAAGCCCAGGGCGAGGTCGCGGGTCACCAGCTCGACGTCGTAGCCGCGCGCCAGGTGGTCCAAAGCGGCGGTGGCGGCCTCGGAGACCAGGCGCTCGAAGCGCATCTTGGCGGCCGGATCGGCGAGCTCGCCCACGGCGTTGTCGAAGACGATCGCGAGCCGCCGGCTGCGCTCCGCCTCGCGCTCCATGAAGATCACCTGGCCGGTTCGCGCCGTCTGCTTCCAGTGGATGCCCCGCGGGTCGTCGCCGTGGCGGAAGGCGCGCAGGGAGCGCAGGTCGTGCCCCCAGCCGGAACGGCGGCTCGACTCCTCCCCCTGGCTGAAGGTGCTCTGCGGCCGCGTCGAGGCGGCAGGGAAGATCTCGGGGAAGACGAGGAGCGAAAGCCCCACCCGGTAGCGCACCCCCTTGGTGAAGAAGCCGAAGGGGAAGAGCGAGGAGACGTGGACGTAGGGGAAGCTGTGGCGGCCGCGGGTCGGGATCATCATCTCGATCTGGCCGACGCTCCTCCCCCGGCGCGGCAGGTAGGGGACGAGGAGCGGCTGGGCCGAGCGGGCGACCGAGAAGAGCACGAACCAGCGAGGCAGGAGACGGCTCCGGTTCTGCAGCGAGAAGGGGAGGGCGAACGGCCGGTTGGCGAAGACCTCGTCGGGGACGATGAGCTCCGCCTCCAGGCCGCGCACGTTCTCGCGCGAGCAGACGCCGGAGACGACGAGCGCCCCGAGCATCATGGCGAGGACCATGTAGAGGGCGTTGTTGCCGGTGTTGGTGGCGGCGATCGCCACCACCAGGGTGAGGAGGACGAACCAGAGCCCCACCTTGGTGATGCGGATGCCTTCGGGGACCGCGCGGCGCATCCTAAGCCTCGCTCACACCGGGACGGCCGTCGCCCCCACCAGCCGTTCGATGGCCTTGCGCGAGTTGTCGAGATCGGCAATCCCGCGCTTCAGCGACACCCGGTGGGCGAGCACCGGAGCGGCGAGGCGCTGGACGTCGTCGGGAATGGCATAGCCCCGCCCCTCGCAGAGCGCCATGGCCTGGACGGCGCGGTAGAGGCTCTGCACGCCGCGGGTCGACACCCCGAGGAGAAAGTCGCCGCCCCGCCGGGTGGCCTCGGCGAGCGACAGCATGTAGTCGGCGAGCTTGTCGGCCACGTGCACCCGGCGCACCCGCTCCTGGAGGTCGAGCAGGTCCTCGCGTGACAACACCGGCTCCAGGGTTTCGAGCAGCCCCTCGACGCCGCCCGAGAGCAGCAGCTCACGCTCGTCGGCGCGCGGCGGGTAGCCCAGGAAGAGCGACATCAGGAAGCGGTCGAGCTGCGACTCGGGCAGCGGGAAGGTCCCCTGGTACTCCAGCGGGTTCTGGGTGGCGAGCACGATGAAGGGGTCGGGCAGGGTGTAGCGCTTGCGCTCGACCGAGACCTTCCGCTCGCTCATCGCTTCCAGGAGCGCCGACTGGGTCTTCGGGGTGGCGCGGTTGATCTCGTCCGCCAAAACGATGTTGGCGAAGAGCGGCCCGGGCATGAACTCGAACGCCTGCGTCTTCTGGTGGAAGATCGAGACGCCGATGATGTCCGACGGCAGGAGGTCGCTGGTGAACTGGATGCGCTGGAAGGAGAGGCCCAGCGAGCGCGCCAGGGCCTGGGCGAGGGTCGTCTTCCCCACCCCCGGCACGTCCTCGATGAGGACGTGCCCCTTGGCGAGCAGGCAGATGGTCGCCAGGCGAATCACCTCCCGCTTGCCGCGGATGACCCGGGCGACGTTGTCTTCCAGCAGGCGGATCGGTGCCGCGGCGCGGGCCGCGTCGGACAATTCGAGGACAGGGGCTTCCATGTCGTGTGTACGTTACAAGATCGGTGCCGGTTGCAGGGTGTAGGGACGATTCAAGAAAATAGATTATAGCGGATGATTGCCCAGATCGCCGAGAAGCCGTCCTTCCAGCCGATCTTCTTCCCCTCCGCGTAGGTCCGGCCGCGGTAGGAGATGGGAACCTCGTAGATGCGCGCCCGGCGCCTGGCAAAGCGGGCGGTGAGCTCGGGCTCGATGCCGAAACGGTTCGAGCGCAGGGTGTGGGGATCCAGGACCTCGCGGCGGAAGACCTTGTAGCAGGTCTCCATGTCCGACAGGTTGATGTCGGTCAGCATGTTCGACAGCATGGTCAGCAGGCGGTTGCCCACCGAGTGCCAGAAGAAGAGGACGCGGTGGGGTCCGCCCAGGAAGCGCGAGCCGTAGACCACGTCGGCCTCGCCGGCGAGGAGGGGGGCGAGGAGGGCGGGATAGTCGACGGGGTCGTACTCCAGGTCGGCGTCCTGGACGAGCAGGATGTCGCCCTCCGCCGCCAGGAACCCCGAGCGGATCGCCGCCCCCTTCCCCCGGTTGACCGCATGCTCGACGAGCCGGAACGGCGGCTGGCCCGTCTGTCCCGCCAGGACGAGCTCGCGCAGCAGCTCCCGGGTGCCGTCCTTGGAGCCGTCGTCGACCACCACCATGTCGAGCTCGACCCCTTCCGGCAGCGGCGCCCGCGCCACCCGGGCGAGCAGCTCCTGGACGGTGGCGCGTTCGTTGTACGCCGGGATGACGACGGAGAGCCGGATCATGGCGAGGTAGTGTACTTCAGGAGCATCCGCGGACCTTCCCGAGGTTGACTTGAGGTCACGGCAGCAGTGTCAAACCACCCTTGCGCGCCAACTGGTAGACAGTGAAGTCCCGCCGGTCCAAGGTGAAGACCCTGCGGAGCCCCTCTCGCTCGGCGACTCGGACGAGCGCCGCATCGGCCATGTCCATGGGGAGATCCCGGTATTTCTCCATGAGGCTCTTGAGATGGGGGATGTCGTCGGCGTCGAGAGGCAGGAGCTGAACCGCACCGGTCTCGAGGATCTCCCAGAGCGCTTTCTGCGCTCGCCAGGAGAACGCCAGGAGGTACATGGCTTCGACGAGCACCGGCCAGACGCTGACCAGGGGATCGCGGATCTGCTCCAGGACCTCTACCACCTCTTGGTGGCGGTTGTCGCTCTGATCCAACAGGGCGACCAGCGGACCGGCGTCAATCAGTACGGCTCGCACGACGCCGTTCCTCGAGAATCTCGCGCAGGCGCCGCCCCGTGTCCGTCGAGAGCTGCTGCCCGCCGCTATCGACGACACCAATGAACGGCTGGAGCCGTTGATAGGCCGAGAGTGGTTCCCCCTCTTCCTCGGCGAGACGTGCAATGGCGTCGCGGAGGACCTCGGACTTCGTCTGCCCCCGCTGCGCCGCCAGGCGCTTCAAGGTGGCTTCGGTCGGGACATCCAATCGCACGGTCGCCATGCTCCAGTTCTCCTGTAACACGGAGAGTGTATCACGGACGGGAACAGGCCACGATCCAATACTCTTTCACAGGGTCGTGTACTCCAGGACTTCTGCCTCGGAGCCCTCGGCGAGCGCCAGGAAAAGCCGTGCAGGTCTCCAAAACCCCTGGAAAGTCCTGCCCAACCTCTCCAGACGGACTTTCCACGCGTGAAAAGTCTTCCGAAACGCCTCCGGGTCGACTTCTGACCTCTCCGGGTCGACTTTCCACGCGTCGAAAGTCTTCGGGAACGTCTCCGGGTCGACTTTCAATCCGTCCGGGTCGACTTTCCATCCCTGGAAAGTAACTTTCGACGCCTCCGGGAAGACTTTTCATGCGTGGTATTTTACTTTTTACGCGTGCAGCTCGACTTTTGGAGCGTGGAAAGTTACTTTCCAGGCTTCGGGGAAGACTTTTCACGGATTTTGAAGCGTCCGGAGGGCTTCCGGAAGTTTCCGGAGAGGTTGGGGAAGCTCCCGCAGCGGTTTTGGACGCGGCCGGAGGCCCTCGGGAAGCTCCCGGAGGCGGTCCGGAGGTCGCCGGAGGCGCTCTGGATGTCTCCGGAGAGTCGCGGGAAGACTTTGGACGGATACCCAAGGACTTTCCAGGCGACCCCGAGGACTTTCCAGAGGTTGGGAAAGCTCCTGGAGGCGGTCCGGAGGACTTTCCAGGGGTTCCAGAGGCTCCCGGAGGGATTGTCGTCTCTTCTCCCGCGCTTGCATCCACCCATTCCATCGAAGTACATTGATGGAATGACAGCCGCCACCCTTCCCGCGCCTCCTCCCTCTCTCTTGAAGCTCCTGGCCCACGAGCTACGCTGGCGGCTCCTCCAGACTCTGGCCCACAGCGACCGCCGGGTCCAGGATCTGGTCGCTCTCCTCGGTCAGCCCCAGAATCTGGTCTCCTATCACCTGGGACGCCTGCGCCAGCAGGCCCTGGTCCGCGAGCGGCGCAGCGCCGCCGACCGGCGCGACGTGTACTACAGCCTCGACCTCGAGCGATTGCGCGGTCTCTACTTGGCGACTGGCGAGACGCTCCACCCAGGGATGGGCGCCGGCCAGGAGGCCCCGGGCTTCATGGTGGCCCGAACCGGCCAGCACCGGCGCCGGGTGCTCTTCCTCTGCACCCACAACAGCGCCCGGTCGCAGATGGCCGAGGGCATCCTGCGCCACCTGGGAGGAGAGACCGTCGAAGTCTGGAGTGCCGGCACCGAACCGTCGCGGGTGCATCCGCTGGCGATCCGGGCCATGGCGGCGAGGGGCATCGACATCCGCGGCCAGCGCTCGAAAGGCCTGGACGAATTCCTGGACCAGACCTTCGACTACGTGATCACGGTCTGCGACCGGGCGAACGAAACCTGCCCGGTCTTCCCCGGCGCCCCGGAGCGCATCCACTGGAGCATCCCCGATCCTGCGGCCGTCGAGGGCTCGGAGAAGGTCCGGTATCGCGCCTTCGACGAGGCCGCGGCGGACCTCACGACCCGTATCCGCTATCTCCTCGCACTGATGGGCCGCCGGGACAGCTGATCTGCCGAGGAGAGGAGTAGAGACGGCCAGCCGCTACCCCAGGCATTGCCTTGACCTCGAACGCCAGGCCGTCTCCAACGCCGCCGGGACCGAGGCGTTTCCGGCCTGCGGAGACGCCCTGGCTGCGGTGGTTCCTGGGGATCTCGTGGTCGGCGGCTGGGCGTCTCTACGAATCCCCTATCGGCAGAGGATCGACGCCCTGTAACGCTTTCCCCGTGCGCGACGACTCTCTCTGTAGAGGCCACCTGCGAGAGCCGGGCAGGCTCTCGGGCTTCTTCTCCGGATCGCCCTTTTCCCGTACCTGTCGTAGGCGCTCCAGACCAGCCCGGAGGGCGACCTTGGTTCTCTCCGCCGTCGTCCGTGCCGCTTCCGTGAGGACTCCTTCCGGGCTGATCAGCCCTTTCCCGCCCTCCGCCGTGATGAGCATCTGGCCGAAGCTCGCCTAGGCGATCTCGGTCCACCCGCCCATGCCGAGCGCCTCTTCGACCCGTGCCTGGACGTCCTCCGGCGGCTCGAGGCTCCCCCGTTCATACTCCGACAGGGAGCTGACGGAGATCTCCGCCTCTCCGGCGAGCCGCGCCTGCGTCCATTCCCGCAGGCGCCGCATCGTCTCGATCGTCTGACCCCACCCCGAGGGAACCCTGTTTCGTTGACCATGGTCCGCGCGCCTCCTTGCCCGGCCTCCTACCCCACTCTCCCGATGGATGCTACTCTTCTCGCCATTGTCGGCGTCATTCCGGTGCCAACCCTGCATTTTCCGGGTAGGCTTGAGGGTGCTTTCCCGCCGTGAGGCCGCCGCGGCCGCCATGGAGGCGTGCCCGGACGAGCCTCTGCGAAAGGAGCCGTGCATGCCCCGCGCCCCTCGGCTGTTGATCGCCCTCCTCGTGGCCGCCGTACTGGCGAGCACCGCCGCCGTCGCCGCCCCGCGTCAAGCTGCCGCCCCGCACAGCAGCGGAACTGTGCTGGAAGCCCTGAAGACTTTCTTACCCGATTTATGGAATTCGTTCAACCGCCTGTGGGCGGATAACGGTTGCAACGCTGATCCTTACGGCGGCAACTACTCAGTAAGCTCCTCAGTGCCCCCGACTGGCAACCCGCGGCCCACTCTTGATAATGGCTGCGGAATAGATCCATATGGTGGAACTTGCGGACATTGAGAAGCGCTGGTCGATGCAGTGCCGCGCCATGGCTTCACTGGCAGCGGCACTGTTACTCAGTTCGGCTCGAAAATTCCATGTCGGGTCTCAATCGGGCATGTAAGAGATACTGCCCGATCCGCTGTACGAAATCTACAGTCACCATTTCCGACTCCGCTGCATCGCGGAAGATGAGAAGTGCTTTCAGAGCCTTGGCGTGTATTTCTTGACTCATGAAAATAGGTGCCATCTGGCGCGCCAATGCTTTCACCTGAACCGTGCGTTGAAGCTTGATCAAAACTGCTGCGAGGTCCATCGCAACGAGTGCTGCGTCGTAGAATAGCTCAGCCGCCGTGAACTCTTGCCTGACTACCGAAAGGATCTCTACGGCCTTTTCCAGGCATCCAAGCCCTACCTGAATCCGACCCTCTAACCACCTTACGCGAAGCCTATCGAACTTCTTGCCGATCTGCAGGGCTAGCCTGCTAACTTCCGGAAGGCAAGATGCCGCTGCGTCAAATTGCTCCAGCTCACAAAGATTGACCGTCAGCTCGAATTGCTGCGCGAACACGAGCCTGGGCACCCGCCGATCGACATGCCTGTGTGCCTCACGGAGTGTCGCGATCGCGGCCTCGTAAGCCTCATCCGCACGGAGAGCCCTGGCCTTGGCAACAAGCAGGTATCCCCTCTCAGAGGAGTTACTTACAGCGAGCCCCTGCTCCAATAAGGCAAGCGCCTTGTCCAGCCTGCCCTGTTCCCGGCGCAGCGAAGCTTCCAGGCCGAAGACCCGACCTTCATTCAGTACTCTTCCAGGATCGCCCCCTTTACCCGCTTCCCAGAGATCCTTGTAACGGTCGAAGTTCTTGTCCGCCTGTACCAGGCTGCCGATGACCCGCCATGCGTTCCCGACATGCGCCTGCGCAACGCCCTGCGCTCGAAGGCACCATCTCTTCTCGCCCGGCGCCAGCTCCGCCGCCACCATCGCTGCCTCGGACAGCTCCAAGGCCCGCTGTGGATCGTTGGGCGCGGCGGCGATGCTCCAGTCGCAGAGGAGCTCCGAGATGGCCCACGTCTGGTATTTCTTTTCTCTTTGGATGGCGAATCGAATGGGACGTGCCGCGCGTAGCTGGACTCCCAACACCTGCGCCTCCTGCCGGTCCTGGGCCACCTGCTGCTCGAGCCGCGCCCTGCGGAGCCAACGGCGATACGAGAGGGCCTCGAGCCGGCCCGCGGCGTCGCCGAGCCGCCAGCTCTCGCGCTCCTCCTCGGCGGTGAAGTGGACCGGCCCCACCCAGCAGTCGCGCGGCGGGTCCTGCCGCCGTACCAGCTGGAGGACGTCGCGGAAGGTCTCCTCCGAGTGCCCCATGAGATCGGAGAACCAGCGCAGCTTGCGCAGGGAGGGAACCTCGACTCCCCGCTCATAGTCGCTGATCGTCCCCCGCTTGAGGCCCGCCACGTCCGCGAGCTGCTGCTGGGTCCAGTCGCGGAGGTCGCGGAGGAGGGTCAAGGCCCGGCTCCGCGCGGGCAGCTCTTCGTCCATGGCTTCCCCTGCCCTCTTTCCCCAGGGAGAGTGCCGCGGGCGCGGCACCTCCGGCAAACACCGGGTTGGTTCCGGAATCGTACACGATTTGTCACGCAGACGCTGCACCGCCCCTGCGCCTCGCCTACTCTCCACCCGGCGCCCGCACCGAGCGGGCGCGGCCAGGAAAGGAGAGCGCGAAATGATGGCGAGGCAGACGCCGGAAGCGAAGGCGCAGGAAGAGGTGGCCAAAGTGGCCCGGGAGCTGTCCGGGCTGAAGTACTGGTTGAGGAAGGCCGTCAGCACCCTGCCGGAGGCCCGGCGGCCCGACCTGGACCACGACCCGGACGTCGCGACCGAGCTGCGCGCCATCGTCGGGTGCGTGATCACCGACTCGCTCGACCCGGCGATCGCGGACCTCGAAACGGTCGCGCACTACCGGCCGGAGCGGCCGGCGCGCAGGAGGTCGGCGCGCCCGGCCACGGCCGGGAAGGAGAGCGAGGAGGCGGTCGAGAGCCTGGGCGGCAGCCCCGAGGGGGTCGTGCCCGAGCAAAATCATGCGCGGGGATGAAGGTGCGAGGCGCGCCCTTGAGATCGCGCTTGCCGGCGGACATCACCTCCTGCTCGTCGGCCCCGCGGGTTCGGGGAAGACCGGGCTCGTCCGCTCGCTGCCCTGCCTCCTTCCGCCCCTCTCGGAGGAGGAGGTCCGCGAGGTCGCAGCCGTCTACCGGCGGGCTGGCGAGGCGCGCTGCGAGCCAACGCGCCCGCCGATCCGGATGCCGCATCCGGCGAGCACCGCGAGAGGCTTTCTCGGGTCCGAGCGGCGGCCGGGCGAGCTCGATCT
>DASQPA010000045.1:0-8000 GCA_035644215.1 Thermoanaerobaculia bacterium | reverse complement strand
TCTCCCTGGGCGCCAATCGTCAGCGCCTGGTCCGCCAGCTCCTGACCGAGAGCCTCCTGCTCTCCCTCCTGGGCGCCGCCCTGGGTCTCCTCGTCGCCGCCGGGGCCACCCCCGCCCTCCTCGCCGCGAGCGGCGTCGTCTTCCCGGGCTTCGTGCGGGTCACCGCCACCCCGGGGGTGCTCGCGGCCCTCGCCGCCGTGGCCCTCCTCTGTGGGATCGCCTGCGGCCTGGCGCCGATCTGGATCACTTTCCAGCCGGGCCTGGCGAAGAGCCTAACCCGCCCTGGCCAATCGGCCCGCCGGGGGAGCGGCCGGCACCGCTTCCAGAGCGCCGTGGTGATCGCCCAGGTGGCCCTCGCCCTGCTCCTCGCGACCGTCGCCGGCCTCATGGCCCACGGCTTCCACCGGATGACCCGTCAGGACCTGGGCTTCCGCACCGCCGACCTCCTGACCCTGCGGATGGACCTCCAGGGGCCGAAATACGCGGCCGACCCGGCGGTGGTCCAGCTCTCGCGCCAGCTCCTGGACCAGCTCTCGACTCTCCCCGGGGTGGCGGCGCTCGCCATCTCGGACCCGACGGTCCCCACCGACGACTGGGCGGGCGGCTACATCACGGCGGAGGACCACGCCAGCCGCTCGCCGGACGGCACCTACACGGCGATGCTCCACTCGCTCACCCCGGGCTACTTCGCGATTCTCGGCGTGCCGCTCCTCGCCGGCCGCGATTTCACTCTGGAGGACACCCAGGCTCCCGTCGCCCTGGTAAGCCAGGCCCTGGCCGACCAGCAGTGGCCCGGGCAGAACCCCCTCGGCAAGCGCCTGAAGCTCGGAGCGCGCAGCCGGACCGAACGGCCGTGGATGACGGTCGTGGGAGTGGTGGCGAATTTCAAGGACGAGGGGGTCCAGGGGCTGGCGCGCCCGGCGCCCGATATCTATATGCCGCTTCTGGAGGTCCCCCTGCGCCTGCCGATGACGCTCAACCTCCTGGCCCGCCCGAAACCGGGCATCCCGGCGGCGCGCCTGGGGCCGCTCCTCACCCGGGAGCTCCACGCCCTCGCCCCCGATCTCCCAGTCTACGACGTGGCGACGATGGAAGAGCGGCTCGCCCGCCAGACCGACCGGTCGCGATTCCAGATCGTGCTGATCGGCCTCTTCTCGATCCTGGCGCTGGTCCTCGCCGCCATCGGCATCTACGGCGTCGTGGCCTACGGCGTGGCGCAGCAGACGGCCGAGATCGCCGTCCGCATGTCGCTCGGCGCCGACCGTCGCCGTATCCAATGGATGGTCCTCGGCCGCGGCGCCCGCCTCGCCGGGATCGGCCTGGCCCTGGGCCTCCTCGCCGTCCTCGCCCTCGGCCGGTCGCTCTCCGGCCTGCTCTACGGGACGAGCGCCACCGACCCCCTGGTCCTCGGCGCCACCGCCCTCCTCCTCTTCCTCGTCACCCTGGCCGCCAACTACCTCCCAGCCCGGCGGGCGGCGAAGCTGGAGCCGGGGGTGGGGTTGCGGGCGGAGTAGGGGTCGTTTCGGAGCGTCCGGGCCTTTTCCTACACGGTTCCGCGCTGAACGACCCACTCCACCGGCTGCCGGGTAACCTCGGCGATCCGGTCGAAGTCCTGGTCGCAGTGAAGGAGCGTCAGGCCCGCGGCTTCGGCGGTCGCCGCAATGATGAGGTCTGGAATCGGGCTTTCAAGACCGCCAGGCTCCCGCCATGACATCCGGGTCCGCCAGGTCCATACCGTGCAGCTCGGCCAGAGCTACGACCTCCTCACGCCGAGCTTCCGCCTTCAAGATTTCGCGGAACGCCTCCTCGATCGTGTCTTTGATGGTCGTCGTCGCGAGCACCCTCTGCATGGCGGCGAGCAGCTCTTCGTTGATCTCGACGCTGATCTTCCGAAGGCTCATGCGTCACCTTTTTGCTACGGAGGATATCATGCCCTACTCGCCGGATCGAACAAACAAGATGCATCGGAAGGATGAAAGGGCGTACCGGTCTACTTGCCGCCTCCCCAAGTATGATCGTTCCAATGGCCAGCATCCAAGAAGACTTCGACCACATCGCCCGGCTCGCCGCCACCGATGCCGAGCAACCCGGCACCTACGACGCCCTCCTCCTCGAACAGATTCCGCCGTCGTGCCAGAGTGTCCTGGAGGTGGGCTGCGGCACCGGCACGCTGAGCCGGGCGTTGGCGGCTCGCGGCTGCCGGGTGGTCGGAATGGATCTTTCGCCGGAGATGATCCGGCTGGCCCGCGCCCGCACGTCGTCGACTCTCGACGTAAGCTATCGTTGTGAAGACTTCCTGAGCCTGAGTGCGGACGAGCCGACGTACGATTGCGTGCTCTCGGTCGCGACCTTGCACCATCTTCCCCTGGATGTCGCAGTCGGACGCATGGCAGGGCTCGTGCGCCCGGGCGGTGTCCTCGTGGTGCACGACGTGAGGTCGAATCCGGGAGCGCAGGGCCTGGCCGTTTCAGCGCTGGCGATGCTGTCGCGTGCCGGTTCGAGGGTGCGGAGAGGGCAGTCGAGACCGCGGGCGGAGGTGAGGGCGGCATGGCGCGAGCACGGGCGCGGGGAACGGTATGCGACGATGCCAGAGGTGAAAGCGTGGTCGCGGCGACTCTTGCCGGGGGCCCGGACCTTCTGGCATCTGCAGTGGCGGTATACGGTGGTCTGGCAGAGACTCAGCCAGCCGACTCTGTAAGGATGGACGGCGATGAAAGTCACGGAAATCTGGCGCTATCCGGTCAAGACGATGGCCGGAGAACCGCTGCAGCGGGTGGCGATCGGGCCGCTCGGTCTCGCAGGCGACCGGGTGGTGCACGCCGAGGGTGCGATGGGCCAGGTGATCACTTCTCGCACCCACCCGCAATTTCTCGGTCATAAAGGCTCGCTGGGTCCACAGGGGGAGGTTCTCGTGGACGGCCGGCCGTGGGATAGCCCCGAGGTCGCCGCCCAGGTGGCGGTCCTCGGCGGGCCGTGCGCCCGGCTGGTCCGCGACGAGGGCGCCGAACGCTTCGACGTGCTGCCTCTGCTGGTCGCCACCGACGGCGCCATCGCGGCCTTCGGCTACGACTCCCGCCGCCTGCGGCCCAATCTCATCATCGGCGGTGTCGAGGGGATGGCGGAACGCGAGTGGCCGGGTTCCTGCCTGCGGATCGGCAAAGTGCTCATCGGCGTCCAGGATCTCCGTCTGCGTTGCATCATGACCTCCTACGACCCCGACACCCAGGTCCGGGATTCGACCATCACCCAGGGCATCTATCGCCGCTTCGAGGGCAAGCTGGCGCTCAACTGCTTCGTGCTGGAAGGCGGCGAGATCGCCGTCGGCGACGAGGCGCTGTTGGTGCGAGGGCGGGCTTGCGCGGAAGCGGCAGCTGGCTAGCGCGACAGCTCCTCGACGGTGAGCGAGCAGCCGCGCAGCTGGGCGCCCTCCGCTCTCCCGAGCAGCCGGAAGCCCTCTCCTTCCGCCACCCCCAGGTCCTCGGTCAGCAGGTGCACGGCGGAGCCGACGTTGGCGAGGTCGAAGATGGCGAGGAGGCCCGGGGTGCCGGCGGGGGCCTCCTCCAGGGTCTCGGGGTCGAGGACGCGCACCCGCACCCAGGGGGGCGCGACGAAGAGGTCGAGGTCGCCGCCTTCGAGGCTCCTCGTGTAGCACTGGCTGGACAGCTCGGTCATCCCATATTCCCGCACCACCTGCGGGGCGGGCACGCCCAGTCGCTCGCCGACGCGGGCGAGGAGCGTCTCGCGCGGGATCTCCGTCGTCCGCCCCTTGAACCCTCCGGTCTCGAAAAGCACCGTTCCCGCCGGCAGCCGGAAGCGCAGGTCCTGCCGTTCCAGGAAGTCGAGCCACTGGACGAGGGCGAGGGCGGTCGCCAGGACCAGCGCCGGCCGCCGCTCGCGCTGCCGCGCCGCCACCCAGGAACGGGCGCGGGCGACGTCGACCCCGCGGCCGAAGGCGGTGACGCTCTCCGGCCCTCCCCAGCGCTCCAGAATGTGCGCCGCCATGAAGGAGAGGCTCGAATCGGGGACCAGCTCCCGGCCGGGGATGAGGGAGAGGATGGGGAGACGTGGATCTGCGCCCGGCGGCAGGCAGAAGCGGGGGAACGCGGCGTCGATCGCCTGGCGGTAGAGGTCCGGGTAGGGCTGATAGTGGACGCTGCGCGCCTCGCCACTCGTGGTGCCGCTGCTGCGGAAGACAAAGACGGCGGGAGCGGCGGCGAGGACGAGCGAGCGGAAGGCGGCGACCGGCACCGCCGGGACCTGGCGCCAGGAGGGGAGAGTGGCCGGGGTGACGCCGCTGGCCTCGCAGAGCCGGCGGAAGGGGGCGACGTGCTCGAACTGGAAGGTGAAGGCGAGGTGGGCCAGGGTCGCGAAATCGTCCTGGCCGGGGGTGCCGGAGGCGGCAATGTAGCGGGAGATGCGGTCGACGACCATGGCGCAATTCTGTCACGGCTGGGGGGGCGGTTTGTGGTAAAGTCAGTCGCCCAACGGTTTGGCCCGGGAGCCGAGAGAACAGAGAACATGGCCGAGAGCTTTCCCTACTCCAAGAAGATCGAAGTCGACAAACCGCCGCGCCCCAAGGCGCCCCGGCAGCTGGCGGTCATCGACCAGACCGGCTGCACCGGCTGCGAGGCCTGCATCGCCTTCTGCCCGGTCGACTGCATCGAGATCGTCCCCGGCCCCGAGCACCCGGACTTCATGAAGCTGGTCGAAGTCGATCTCGAACGCTGCATCGGTTGCCAGCTCTGCGCCCGCTACTGCCCCTGGGAAACGATCGACATGTGGTCCTACGAGGAGGGCGTCGCCCTGGCACCCGAGAAGACGGTGCGCTCGTTGATCTACGCCTACGATCCCGAGCAGATGCACGAGGCGGCCGAGAGCCGGGCCTAGAGCCCTCCCCTCGACCCGATACCCCGTTCGTCGAGGTTGGGGCGGGCCGGGTCGATCCTGCCGGTCCTGGTTCCCGCCCCTGGGGTGGGATGGCATCCTGATGACGAGGCTCAACCGTATCGCGAGAGAAGGTGTAAGCCCGTGAACATCCCACCTCATGGCACCCGTGACGACGAGCCGATCGTCGACCTCCTGCGTCGTCTGCGCGACGAGATCGAGCGGGTCCTGTCGTCGTTCCAGCTCGACGAGCCCGAAGCCGAGGAGGTGCTCCAGGAGATCCTCCTCATGCTGATCTACCGCTGGGACCGGATCGCCAACCGTGAGCTGTGGCTGCTCGCGACGCTCAAGCGCAGCTGCCTGCGCCGCGCCCACGAGCGGCAGTCCCGCGAGCGGCCCTGCTAGGGACCGTCCCCGGCCGCCGTGGTCTTCTCCCGCTCCACCTCCTCCCCCTCGCCGCAAGATCCGCGTTCCTCCGGGGTTCCAGGAGGTGCGGTGGGGGTCACGGACGCGGAAACGGTGGCCGATCCGGGCTGGGAGCTGCTGGCGCGGGTGGCGGCGGGTGACGTGGAGGCCTTCGCGCCGCTGGTCGAGGGCCACCAGCAGCGGCTCCTGCGCCTCTGTGAGCGCCTGCTGGGCGATCTGGAGGAGGCGCGCGACGCCGTCCAGGAGGTCTTCCTCAAGGCCTTTCGCAAAGCCGGCGCCTTCCGTCCCCGCGGGCAGGTCTACACCTGGCTCTATCGCATTGCGGTCAATCACTGCCTGAACCGGCTGCGGCGAAGGCGGCTGGTGCGGTTCACCCGCCTCGGCGCCCCGGCGGAAACGGAGCGGCCGGAGGCCGCGGAGCTCGATCCCCCGGACGGGGCGCCCTCTCCGGAGGAGGCTCTGGCGGCACGCCGGCGCTGGGCGGCGACGCGGCGGGCCATCGAGCGGCTGCCGGCCAACCAGCGGGCGGTCCTCGTCCTGATCCGTTTCGAAGGTCTATCCTACCGCGAGGCCGCGGAAGCTCTGGGGATCACCGAGGGGGCGGTCGAGAGCCGCCTGTTCCGCGCCATGCGGCGGCTGGAGACGCAGGATTCGGCAACCTCAGCGGTTACAAAGACAGGGAGAGGGTGACATGGATCGCAGCAGGTTCGAGCGTAGTGATGAAATAGCTCTGATGCGACTCCTCCACGGCGAGCTGCCGGCGGAGGGCGCCCGCGCGCTCCGCGAGCGCCTCGACCGCGAGCCGGAGCTCGCCGAACGGTATCGCCGCCTGCAGGCGGGGTGGGAGGGCCTGGCGCTGCCGCCCGCGGCGCCGCCGCCCCCGGGCTTCAGCGGGCGGGTGATGGCGCATGTCCGCGGCGCGGTGGGGGAGGGGGCGACCCTCTCCTGGTCGCTGGCGCCGACCTGGGTGCGGGCGGCGGCGGCCGCGGCGCTGGCCGCCGGGCTGGTCCTGGGCGTCGGGCTCGGCCGGCTGCCATCGGCGCGGAACCCCGAGGCCTTGACCGGCACCACCGGGCTCTCGGAGCGGGTGCCGCTCGCCGACAGCTACTGGTCGGTGTTCGAGGAGGAGCCCGCCGCCTCGCCGGACGGTGAGGCCCGCCCGTGAAGCGCTGGTGGCTCGTCCTCGCCCTCCTGCTCTCGCTGGGGGTGAACGTGGGGATCCTGGCGACGATCGCCGTGGCCCGCCTGCGGCCCGCCGCGGCGCAGAAGGCGGCCCAGCCGCCGCCCGAGAAGCGCCTCGCCCGCCTGGCCGACCGGCTGGGGCTCAGCGGGGAGGAGCGCCTGCGCTTCCTCGCCCTCCAGCGCCAGTTCTTTGCCACCACCAGCCGCGACCGCAAGCGGCTGCAGCAGGTCTACCGGGAGATCCGGCGCGAGATGGTCTCGCGCCAGCCGGACTCCGCGCACCTGGAGCAATTGCTGGCCGAGTCCGTGCAGCTCTATGGGACGATCGAGCACTCGGTCACCACCAACGTGCTCCAGACGCGCCGGCTGCTGACCCCCGAGCACGAGACCGTCTACCTCGACCTGATCGGCCAGATGCGCCCCGGGCAGGGTCCGTTCAGCCCTCCCAACCCCCCCGGCCCGGGCTGGAACCGCGCCCTCCAGAACGGCGCCCGCCCGCCGCGGCGGCAGCCCTCCCCCCTCCAGCCCTGAGCCGGCGGCAACCTCGCGCGGACAAAAAAGGACCCCGCGTTGGCGGGGTCTGGAGGAGGGAGTGGAGGAGGAGATTGCCTGTCTTTTGCGTTCTTGCCTGCTCCACTTGGGTATACGGAGCGGCCAGGCAGAGTGTTGAGGCGCGCGGCCGAGGGGTAGAATCGACCTCCCATGCGTTCCGTCCCCCTCACCGCGCTCGCGCTCCTGCTCGTCCCGCTCGTCCCGCTCGGCAGTGCCCCCGGAATCGCGGCCCCGGCTCCCCCCCCGGCCCTCCACTTCCGCGAGGTGAGCGGCCCCTGGGGGCTCTCCTTCCGCCATCACAACGGCGCCAACGGCAACTTCTACATGATCGAAACCATGGGCTCCGGGGTGGTGGTCTGGGACTACGACGGCGACGGCGACGAGGACGTCCTGTTCGTCGACAGCGGCAGGCTCCCGGGCGCGACCGGCGCCGGGGGCGCCGGCGGTACTTCGCCGCGCTCGATCCTCTACCGGAACGACGGCGGCGGCCATTTCGTCGACGTGACCGAGCGGGCCGGCCTCCAGGTTACCGGCTACGGCATGGGGGCGACCGCCGGCGACGTCGACGGCGACGGCAACGTCGACCTCTACGTCACCGCCTTCGGCAAGAGCCAGCTCTTTCACAACAACGGCGACGGCACCTTCACCGACATCACCGACCGGGCCGGAGTGGGAGTGACCCGCTGGACGAGCTCGGCCGCCTTCGGCGATCCGGACCGCGACGGTCACCTGGACCTCTACGTCGCCTCCTACGTCGACTTCAGCTTCGACAACAACCCGATCTGCGGTCTGAAGGCAAAGAACCTGCGCTCCTACTGCCACCCCGAGGTCTACAACCCGTTGCCCCACCACTTCTTCCACAACAAAGGGGACGGCACCTTCGAGGACGCGACGGCCAAGGCCGGTTTCGGCGGCGTCCTCGGCAACGGGCTGGGAGTGCTGTGGGGGGACGTCGA
>DASQPA010000044.1:0-14442 GCA_035644215.1 Thermoanaerobaculia bacterium | reverse complement strand
TCGACCGCAGCATCCCTTCGCTGCGCAGCACCAGGGTGGCGCCGGCGGTGAGGCAGGGGTAGATCTCCTCGACGCTGGCGTCGAAGCTGATCGACGCGAACTGGAGGACGCGGTCGCCGGGGCCGATCCCGTACTCGGCGCGCGCCGCCGCGGTGAAGGCGGAGAGCGCGCCGTGCCGCACCATTACCCCCTTGGGTCTGCCCGTCGAGCCCGAGGTGTAGATGACGTAGGCGAGCCCCTCGGGACCCACCGGCAGCTCGGGAGCGCGGTCGGGCCTCTCCGCGATCCCCGCGATCCGGGCCCGGTCGCCGTCGAGGCAGACGGGGTGCAGCCGGGAGAGGGCCGCGGTGCTGAAGGCGGCGAGCCGACGCTCGTTGGTGACCAGGACCGGCGCGCCGGTATCGCCCAGGAGGTAGTCGAGGCGCTCCTGGGGATAGGAGGAATCCAGAGGGACATACGCGCCTCCCGCCTTGAGGATTCCGAGGAGACCCACGACCATCTCGGGCGAGCGCTCGATAGCGAGCCCCACCGGCACCTCCGGCCCGACGCCCAGGGTCCGCAGGTGGTGGGCCAGGCGGTCAGCTCGCCGGTCGAGCTCGCCGTAGCTCAGCTGCTCCACTGCTTCCTCTCCCGCCACCACGGCGACGACGTCCGGGGTCGCCGCCGCCTGGCGCGCGATGGCGAGGTGGACCGGGAGCCCGGCCGGGACCGCCGCCATCGCTCCCATCGCTCCCATCGCTCCCGTCGTGGCCCAGGCCAGGACCTCCGCCCGTTCCTCGGGGGCGCCGAGCGGCAGCTCGTCGAGCGGGCTCTCGGGCGCCGCGACCGCCGCGGTGAGCAGGGTCTCCAGCTGGGCGAGCAGGCGGTCGATCGTCGGGCCGTCGAAGAGCCGGGAGTTGTAGCTCGCCCAGGCCGCGATCCCCTCCTTCCCCGGCTCGAGGACCAGGCTCAAGTCGAAGATCTCGGTCGCCAGCCGGTAGCCCAGGTCCTGCCGCGAGGCCTCCAGGGTGAGCCCGGCGAAGGCGAGCCGCGGCTCGGGCAGGTTCTGGACCTGGAACATGATCGAGAAGGGAGATCCCTGCGCCGGCTCCCGCTCCCCGGCAACGGCCTGGAGCACAGTCTCGAGCGGCAGGTCCTGATGGGCGTAGGCGCCGTTCGCCACCTCCCGCACACGGGCGACGAGGGCGCTCCAGGGGAGGTCGCCGGTGAGGTGCGTGCGCAGCACCAGGGTGTTGAGGAAGAAGCCGATCAGCCCTTCGATCTCACGCTGGTTGCGGTTGGCGATCGGGACGCCCACCAGGAGATCCTCCTCCCCGGTGTAGCGGTAGAGCAGGGTCTTCCAGGCGGCGAGGAGGAGCATGAAGGGGGTCGCCCCCAGGCGATCGGCCAGGGCTTTGAGGTCGGTGGCGAGCGCGGCGGGCAGGAGGCGCGCGCTCTCGCCGACGACGAAGCCGTGGGCCGCTCCGCGCGGCCGGTCGGTCGGCAGGGAGAGCGGCGGCGGGGCGGCGGCGAGCTGCTGCCGCCAATAGTCGAGCTGCTCCGCGAGCACCTCGCCCTGGAGCCACTCGCGCTGCCAGGCGGCGAAGTCGGCGTATTGGATGGGGAGAGGCGGCAGCGGCGACGGCCGGCCCGCCGCGAACGCCTCGTAGAGGGCGGCGATCTCGCGTACCAGCACCACCCACGACCAGCCGTCGCCGACGATGTGGTGCAGGTTGAGGAAAGCGACGTGCTCCTGCGCTCCGGCGGTGAGCAGGATGGCGCGGAAGAGCGGTCCGCGCCCGAGATCGAACGGGCGGCCGTGCTCCGCCGCCTCCAGCCGCGCCATCTCCGGCCGGCGCGCGCTGGCGGGGAGCGCCGCCAGGTCGACCACGGGCAGGGAGAGCGAAGCCGGGGGAAGGATGCGCTGGAGCGGTCGCCCCTCCTCGGTGACGAAGATCGTGCGCAGCCCCTCGTGCCGGCGTACCAGCTGGTCGAGGCAGCGCTCGAGGATCGGCGCGGCGAGCGGCCCTTCCACCTCGACGCGATTGAACAGGTTGTAGATCGCCGTTCCCGGGTCGAGCTGGTCGAGGTACCACATCCGCCCCTGGGAGAAGGAGAGCGGCGAGGTGTCGGAAGCCGCCGGCCGCCTGGCGATGCGCCGCACGGGCGGCGGCTCGACCGCGCTCTCCCGCTCCGTGCCGGCGAGCGCCGCCTTGAGGACCGCGCCGGTCTGGGCCACCGTGGCCGCCCCGAGGAGCGGCTGGAGCGGCAGGTCGGCCTGGAACGACTCGCGCAGGCGCGAGGCCACCTGGGTGGCGAGGAGCGAGTGGCCGCCGAGCTCGTAGAAGTTGTCCTCGGCCCCCACCTGGGCGACGCCGAGCACCTCCTGCCAGATTTCCGCCACCTCCCGCTCATAGAGGTCGCGCGGGGCGACGAAACCGGTGCGCAGGTTGGGACGCGCCAGCCGCGCAGGCGTCGCCGACGTCGAGGGCATTGCCGGCTCGGCGAGCGCCGGGATCGCAACGATCGCCGGGGTCGCCGGGGCCGCGGCCGCGTCGATCCAGTGGCGCCGGCGCTCGAAGGGGTAGGTCGGGAGCGGCACCCGGCGGCGCCCCTGGCCGGCGTAGAAGGCCGGCCAGTCGACCCGCGCCCCGGCGACCCAGAGCCGGCCGAGCGCGCCGAGCAGAGCGGCGAGGTCGGAGCTCGTGTCCTTGGGCTGGCGCATGGCGGCGACGACCGGCCGCTCGTCGGGTGAGGCGAGGTGCCAGCGCAGGAGCGGCGCCAGGCCCGCCGCCGGGCCGACCTCCAGGAAGGCCATCCCGGGCTCGGCGGCGCGCAGGGCCTCGACGCCGTCCGAGAAGCGCACCGGCTGGCGCAGGTGCCGCGCCCAGTATTCGGGATCGGCGGGATCGGCCGGGCCGTCGCCGATCCAGCTCCCGGTGCTGCTCGACAGGAACGGGATTTCCGCCGCCTTGGGGCGCACCGCCGCGACCCGCTCCCGGAAAGGGGCCAGGACCGGCTCGATGCGCGGCGAGTGGCCGGCGAAGGCGACCGCCAGGGGGAGGGCGACGACCCCCTCCTCGGCGAGACGGGCGGTGAGCGCCGCGACCGCCGCAGCCGGGCCGGCGACGCTCACCAACGAAGGCGCGTTGAGCGCCGCGAGGTGAACTTCGCCGTGCAGAAACGGCGTGATCTCCGCCTCGGAGAGCGGCACCGCGAGCATGGTCCCGAGGTCGGCGACATGGCCGGCCTCCCCCACCTGCTCGATCAGGCGCCCGCGCTCGGCCACCAGGTCGAGCGCGTCCTCGAAGGTGAAGACCCCGGCGAGGACGGCCGCCGCGTACTCGCCCAGGCTGTGACCGAGCATCGCCTTCGGCCGCATGCCCCAGGCCGCGAGGAGCCGGGCGAGGCCGATCTCGACCGTCAGCAGGGCAGGCTGGGCGACGGCGGTCCGCGCCAGCTGCCGCGCCGCCTCCGCCTCCCCACCCGGCGCCGGGTAGAGGACGCGGCGCAGGTCAAGCCCCAGCCGGGGGGCGAGGCGGTCCGCGGCACTGTCGATCGTCTCCTTAAAGAGCGGCTCGGACGCATAGAGGTCGCGGCCCATGCCGACGTGCTGCGCCCCTTGGCCGGGGAAGACGAAGGCCACCGGCCGGCCCGACTCCGGCCAGCTCCCCGCCGGCCCGGACGCGGTCAGCAGGCGCACCGGATCGCCCGCCTGAAGGCAGGCCGCGGCGTCCGCCGGGTCGCGGCAGACCAGGGCCTCCCGGACGGCGAACTCGTGCCGGCCGATCGCCAGGGTGTAGGCGGTGTCGGCCAGCTCCGTGGTGTTCGCGGGCGGCGCGGCCGGCGCGGCCGGCCTTCCCGAGAGGTGCGCCGCGAGCTGCTCCCCCGCCGCCGCCAGGGCCTCCGGGGTGCGGGCCGAGAGCGGCAGGAGCTGCCAGGGGCGGGTGTGGACGGCCGGCGTGGGCGCCGGCGCCTCCTCCAGGACGACGTGGGCGTTGGTGCCGCCGAGCCCGAAGGAGTTGACCCCTGCCCGGCGCGGCGGTGCCTCCGGGGTTCCCTGCGGCCAGGGGGCGAGCGCGGCGTTGACGTAGACCGGAGCGGCGGCGAAGTCGATTTTGGGGCTGGGGCGCTCGAAGTGTAGGCTGGGCGGGATCTCGCCATGCTCCAGCGAGAGCACGGTCTTGATCAGCCCGGTCACCCCGGCCGCCACGTCCAGGTGGCCGAAGTTGCTCTTCACCGAGCCGATGGCGCAGAAACCCTTCTTCTCGGTGTATTCGCGGAAGGCCCGGGTCACCGCCTGGATCTCGATCGGATCGCCCAACGCCGTGGCGGTGCCGTGGGCCTCGACGTAGGAGACGGTTTCCGGATCGACCCCGGCGACCGCCAGCGCCTCGCTGATCACCGCCGCCTGTCCCTCGACTCCCGGCGCCGTGAAGCCGACCTTCAGGCTCCCGTCGTTGTTGACCGCCGAGCCCAGGATGACGGCGCGGACCGCGTCGCGGTCGCGGAGCGCGTCGTCCAATCGCTTGAGGACGACGACCCCCACCCCGGAGCCGAAGATGCTTCCCTGGGCCTGGGCGTCGAAGGTCCGGCAGTGGCCGTCCGGCGACACCACCGAGCCCGGCACGTAGCGGTAGCCAAGCCCGGCGTCGGCCTGGATCGAGACCCCGCCGGCGAGCGCCAGGTCGCACTCCTCGTTGAGCAGGGCCTGGCAGGCGGTGTGGACGGCGACCAGCGAGGTCGAGCAGGCGCAGCTCAGGCTGTGGCTCGGGCCTTTCAGGTTGAGCTTGTAGGAGACCCGGGTGGTGAGCGAGTCGGCGGCGTTGCCGATGATCACCTGGAGCGGATCGGCGGCCGCCACCCGCGGGTTGCCGATCAGGTGGAAGAGGAGGTAGGTCGAGGTCGTCGCCCCGGCGTAGACCCCGGTGCGGACGGCCACCCCCTGCGGATCGTAGCCGGCGCTCTCCAGGGCCGCCCAGGCGCATTCGAGGAAGACCCGGTGCTGGGGGTCCATGAGCTCGGCCTCGCGCGGGTTGATACCCCAGAAGAGGTCGTCGAAGCCGTCGTAGCCCTCCATCTGGGAGACCGCCCGGACCCAGGTGGGATCGGCGAGGCGGGCAGGGTCCAGACCGCGCGCCAGAAGCTCCGCCTCGCCGGGGAAGCTGACCGCCTCGCGCCCGGCGCGCAGGTTCTCCCACAGCTCGGTCACATCGCGGGCGCCGGGGAAACGGCCCGCCATGCCGACGATGGCGATCTCGGTTCCGGTCGGCTCTCGGCGCGCGGTCATCTCTACTTCCTACCTCCTAGTAGAAGAACACGACCTTGGTGAGGAGCGAGCGCCCCGGGGTCCCGAAGAGCGGCTGCTGGGAATCGAAGAAGTTGACGTAGCTCTTGATGTTCTCGTAGATGACGTACAGCTTCGAGCCCGGCCGGAACTCCCAGTTGACGTCGAACTTCTCCCGCAGGTTGGCGTTGCGCTCCTGCTGCACCCACAACCGGGTGGCCAGCTGGGGGGTGAAGGCGTAGGTGATCTCGCCGAGGAAGATGTCGTTGGTGAAGCTCCCCTCTTTCAGGTGGACCCGGGTGTCCTGGTAGGTGACGGCGGTGTAGAGACCCGGGATGGGACGGTAGGTCAGGTAGTAGAGCACCTGGGTGAAGTGCCCGTCGAAGTATTGGCCCCAGGCGACGCGGCCCACCCCGGCGAGCGGCTTCGTGTAGTCGGTCTGGAAGCCGAAGAAGTGGTGGGTGAAACGGTAGGAGCCGGGCGGGATGAAGATCCCGTGCTTGATCTCGAACGGGGTGGTCAGGACCTCCAACTCGTCGTAGTACTTGTAGGCGACTCCCGACCCGTCGCGGAAGTAGCCGCTGTATTTCAGGTGGTTGATCCGGGTCTGGAGCTCGCCCGTGGTGCGATCGGTGATGTAGTCCAGGTCGTAGACGAACCAGCCCTGCTTCCAGATTCCGCCCTCGGGCCAGAGGATCCAGTAGTTGTCGGTGCGGAAGTGGCGCACCCCGGTACGGGTGAAGAACCCCAGCTCGTCGTTGAAGTTCTGGCCGATGTCAGTGTACTCGTAGTGGAGGCGCGCGTTGCGGCTGTCCCAGTAGAGGTCGGTGTGGGCCGCCACGTCGTCGCCGTTCAAGCCGGGGGTCGAGCTCTTGGTGACGAAGCCGCCGGTGCGCAGGTACTGGTTCAGGGTCACGTCCCAGTCCGCCCCGCCGACCCGGTTGCGGTCGTCGGTCGCATCCTTCGAGAGGCCGATGACGCCGAACGAGGAGCCACCGGCAAAGTCGCGCTTCAACCGCAGGACGCTGTAGGTCGTCCGTGGCTCGTCGACCACGCCGCCGTAGCCGTCGGACTTGTGGGTGGCCTCGGTTTCGAGCCCCAGGACGCCCACGTCGTAGTTCCCCTGGTGGCCGGAGAGCTTGAGACCGCCCAGAAGGGGGATCGTCGCCCGGCCGTCCGGGGTGAGGCCGATCGACCGGCTGTGGAAGAGGAAGTACTCGGCGGGGTGCTCGGGGTCCGGCCGCTCGCCGAAGTAGAAGAGGCTCGACCCCTCGAGGAAGAAGGCCCGCTTCTCCGGGAAGAGGAGGGCGTTTCGGGTCAGGTTGACGTCCTGCTCGTCGGCCTCGGTCTCCGAGAAGTCGGTCTTGATGGTCAGGTCGGCCACCAGGTCGGAGGTCAGGTTGGCCTTGACGTCGCCGCCCAGGTGGGTGACCGAGGAGGTCGAGCCGCCGCCCGGCGGCTGCTCGGCGCCGCCGATGGCGTAGGGGATGAAGTGGAAACGGCTCCCCGGCTTGGCACCTTCAATGCCGACGAGCGTACCGGCCTCGGAGAGCTTGTAGCGGGCGTACCAGGAGTGCCCGACCGGCTTCCAGAAACTCCTCTCCCGCTTGTGGGCCGCCCAGCGCTCGACGTTGAATCCCCAGATCTGCTCCGGCCGGTCGGGGAAGCTCAGGGTGCGCCAGGGGATGGCGAACTCGGCCGTCCAGCCGGCGGCGTCGCGTTTGGCGACCACGGTCCAGATGCCGTCCCAGTCGAGGTTGACCTGCTCGCCTTCGTTCCGGACCAGACCGTCGACCTGCACCCCGCCCGAGTTGGTGGCGAAGACGTAGCCGCTCCTGCCGTCGTGGTAGGTGTCGATGAGGATCTGCAGGGTGTCGTCGTAGGTGATGTCGGCATCGCGCGTCAGCGAGGTGGTGACGATCCCCTTGGGCTCGGAATCGTGGCAGCGGACACCGATGTAGAGGCTGTCGTTGTCGAACCCTAAGAAGACCTCGGTCGTCTCGAGCGCCGGCTCTCCCTCATGCGGCTCGAGCTGGCGGAAGCCGTCGAGCCGCGCCGCCGTCTTCCAGATCGGATCGTCGAGCTTGCCGTCGATCACCGGCGGGGTGGCGAAGCGGACCGGACGGGCGACGTAGGCGGTATCTGGCGTGGGCGGCGCGGCGGGGGGCACGGTGGCCGGGGGCGGAGTGGCCGGGGGCGCGGCCGGCGGCTGCCCGGTCGGCTCCCCCGCGGCCTGGGCGTGAAGAGCCCAGGGCAGTGCTAGGGCGAGAACGGCCCCCAGCAGGAGGGCACGGCGGCGATCCACCTTCGGGGAGGTTCGGGTTACGAGTCTCACGTCGTTCTCTCTCCTTGCCGCCGAGGCGGCTCCATGCTCCAGGTGTCGCTTCAGGATTCGAATCCGCCGGCTCATCGGCCGGCCCCCCGCTTGCTCGCCAGGCGCGCCTTCCGGCGCTCGCCCCGTTCCCGGCTCTCCTGCTCGGCCGGCGCCGCGCTCTCCGCTCCCCCCGAGAGACGCCCGTCCTTACCTGCGACCTGGCCGCCGATCTGGCGGGCGAGGGTGGCGACCGTGGGAGCCTCGTAGAGGCTGACTTCCGACAGGCTCGCTCCCAGCCGCTCGCGCAGCCGCTGGACGAGCCGCAGGCCGGCGAGCGAGTTGCCTCCCAGCTCGAAGAAGTTGTCATGGAGGCCCACCGGCTCGACCCCCAGGATCTCCTGCCAGACGGCGGCGACGCTCTTTTCGAGCTCGCTCTCCGCCGGAACGTAGGCGGTGGCGAGCCCCGGCCGCGGATGCGCCGCGGCGGCAGGTACTACCTCCTCCAGTGCGGCCAGAGGGACCAGGCGCTCGTTCTCGGCCAACCGGCCGGCGAGGTCGAGCGTCGAGACGACGACCTGCGGCAGCCCCGCGCCGGCGCCACTGGCTGCGACGACGCGGCGGAACGCCTCGACCCCTTCCGCCGAGGCGAGCCCCTGGGCGAGGCTCTGCTCGCGCCAGGCCCGGAGCTCCTCCGGCACCGCGGTCGAGATCGCCATGCCGGTCTCCCGCCAGGCGTCCCAGTTGATCGACGTCGTCGCCTCTCCCTCCCGGGCGCGGAGCGTGGCGAAGGCGTCGAGGAAGGCGTTGGCGGAGACGTAGTCGGCCTGCCCGACCTGGGGCAGGAGGACGGTGATCGAGGAGGTGAGGGCAAAGAGGTCGAGATCGGAACCTGCGAAGATCTCGGCCAGGACGAGCGCCCCGCGCACCTTGGGGGCGAGGACCCGCTCGGCCGACTCCCGGGTCTTCCCCGACAGCAGCCCGCCGCCCGCCACGCCGGCGGCGTGGATCACCCCGTGGATGCGGTCGCCGAAGTGCGCCTCCGCCGCCGCCACGGCCTGCCGCATGGCTTCGAGGTCGGTGACGTCGGCGGAGAGGGCCAGCACCTCGCCGCCCGCCGCCTCGATCGCCTGCAGGCGCTCTTTTTTCTCTCCGGAGACCGGCGAGCGACCGACCAGCACCAGGCGGGCCTTCGACTCATGCGCCAGGTGCTCCGCAATCTCCAAGCCGATCCCTCCCATGCCGCCGGTGATCAGGCAGATCCCGCCCTGGCGCAGGCGCGTCCCCGCGCTCTGCGGCAGCGGCACCGGCTCGAAGTCGCGGACGAAGCGCAGACCGCCGCGGAAGGCGACCGTAGGAAGAGTGGAGAGAGCCGCCGGTCGCTCGATCTCCGCCAGGATCTGGGAGGCGGCCCGCTCCAACGCCGCCCTGCCGCCCCTCCTGAGCGCCACGTCGAGGCTCCGGCAGGACAGATTCGGAAGCTCCCGCGGGAGCACCGTGACCGGTCCCAGGAGGGTCGCCTTCAGCGGTTCGAGCGGCTCCTCGCCGGTGACCTGAGCGAGGCCGGAAGCAACGACGGTGATCGCGGTCGTCTCGGCGGCGCTCTTCCTGCCCAGCGCCTGGGCGAGGAAGACCAGGCTGTAGAAGCCGCGATCCAAGGCCCAGTCCGGATCGACCGGATCGGCGTTTTCGGCCGTCACGTTCCAGAGGTGGAGGACGTGCGACGGCACGCGGCCCAGGGCGTCGAGGAGCGCGTCGTAGTCCGTCCGCCTGCCGGGCGCGATGGTGAAGACGCCCACCCCGCGCCCGAAGCCCTCTCCCAGGGCCACCCGGACGACGCTCCGGCCGCCCGCCTCAAGGCGCTCGGCCAGGATCTCGCCGAGCCCCGCGCGGTCGAGGAAGACGAGCCAGCTCTCCGCCGCCACCGCCACCGCCGCCTCCGAGACGTTCACCGGCGATATCGGCGATACTGGCAAAACCGGCAGTCGGGACTGCTTCCAGACCGGGGCGTAGAACCACTCCGCCGGGTCGCTCCGTCGGCCGCTCTTCTTCTGCTCCGTCCGCTTCGCCTCGGGGAGCGGATCGACCCAGTAACGCCGGCGGTCGAACGGATAGGTGGGGAGCGCCACCCGGCGGCGCCTTTCGCCCGCCCAGTAGCCCGTCCAGTCCACCTCGCCGCCGGCCAGCCAGTAGCGGGCCAGGGCGTTGCCGAGGAAGATCGTGTCGGGATCGCTCTGCTTGGGATGGCGCAGGGTCGCGATCATCGCGTGTCCCGCCCCGGCCGCCGGGTGCTGGCGGGCGTGGGTCGAGAGGGTGTTGCCGGGGCCGACCTCGAGCAGGATGCGGCGCGGCTCGGCGAGGAGGAGGGCGACGCCGTCGGCGAAGCGCACCGCCTGGCGCAGTTGGCGCGCCCAGTAGGCCGGGTCGGTCGCCTCCTCGGGGCGGATCCAGCTGCCGGTGACGTTCGACAGGAAGGGGAGGCGCGGCGGCTCCAGGCGCACCCGCTTGACCTGCTCGATGAAAGTCTCCAGGACCGGCTCCATCATCCGCGAGTGGAAGGCGTGGGCGGTATGGAGCCGCCGGCAGGTGAGCCCCTCGGCCGCGAGCCGCGCCGTCAGCTCCTCAATCGCCTCGACCGGCCCGGAGACCACCGAGACCGCCGGGCGGTTGACCGCGGCGAGCGACAGCTCCTCGCCGAGGAGGGGAAGAACCTCGGCCTCGGGCAGCGGGACGCCGAGCATGGCTCCCGGCGGCATCTGGCTCATCAACCGGCCGCGCGCCGCGACCACCGCCAGGGCGTCTTCGAGCGAGAAGACACCGGCCAGGCAGGCCGCCACGTACTCGCCGATCGAGTGGCCGAGCATGGCCTCGGGGCGCACCCCCCAGCTCATCCACAGCCGCGCCAAGGCCCAGGAGACGACGAAGAGGGCCGGCTGCGCGACGTGGGTGCGCTGCAGCCGCCCGGCGGCCGCCGCCGCGTCGCCGTCGAAGAAGAGCGCCTGGCGCAGGTCGACGCCCAGGTGCGGCTGGAGCAGCCGGCAGCAGAGGTCGACGTCGTCCCGGAAGGTGGGCTCCGCTTCATAGAGTCCGCGCCCCATGTTGACGTACTGCGCCCCCTGGCCGGGGAAGAGGAAGGCGACCGGCCGGTCGCCGGGCTCGGACGCGGTGGTCAGGAGGCGCTCGGGGTCGAGGGTTTCGAGGACCGTCGCCGCGTCGTCGAGCGAACGGCAGAGGACGGCCCGGCGGTGCTGGAACGCCTTCCTCCCTAGGGTCAGGGTGTAGGCGACGTCCGGCAGATCGATCTCGCGGTCCGGGCGGCGTAGGTGGTCGGCCAGCCGGCCGGTGGCGCGCTCCAGGGCGCCGGCGCTCTTCGCCGAGAGGAGGAGGAGCTGCCAGGGGCGGGAGGCCGCGGCCGGGGTGACCGAGGGCACGGGCGGCGCCTCCTCCAGCACCACGTGGGCGTTGGTCCCCCCCATGCCGAGCGAGGTGACGCCGGCCCGGCGCGGCCTCCGCTCTCCCGTAGGCCAGGGGCGCAGCTCGGTGTTGACGAAGAAGGCGCTCCCCGCGAAATCGATCCGCGGGTTGGGGGCGGTGAAGTGGAGGGACGGCGGGATCACCCCGTGGTGGAGGGCGAGGGTGGTCTTGATCAGCCCACAGACCCCGGCCGCGGTGTCCAGGTGGCCGATGTTGGTCTTGAGCGAGCCGATGGCGCACCACCCCTTCGGGGTATCGGCGGCATCCGGGGAATCGAAGACCCGCGACAGGGCGGCGATCTCGATCGGATCGCCCAACGCCGTGCCGGTGCCGTGGCATTCGAGGTAGGAGACCGACCGCGGATCAATCCCCGCGTTCTCGTAGGCCCGCCGGTAGACCTCGACCTGGCCCTCGACGCTGGGGGCCATGAAGCTCACCTTGAGCGAGCCGTCGTTGTTGCAGGCCGAGCCCTTGATCACGGCGTAGATCGTGTCGCCCTCGGCGAGCGCGTCCTCGACCCGCTTCAGCACCACCACCCCGGCGCCGTGGCCGGAGACGAAGCCGGTCGCCTGGGCGTCGAAGGCCCGGCAGTGGCCGTCCTTCGCCGTCGTCCCCCCCTCCTGATAGAGGTAGCCCGAGACCTCCGGCAGGTGGATCGAGACGCCGCCGGCGAGCGCCATGTCGCAGTCGTGCTGCAGAAGGCTGACACAGGCCTGGTGGACGGCGACCAGCGAGGTCGACGAGGCGCTCTGCACGGTGATGCTCGGCCCCTTCAAATTCAGCTTGTAGGCGACCCGCGAGGTCAGCGGGTCCTTGTCGTTGCCGAGCGACGCCTGGAGGGTGTCGACCGAGGCGACCAGCTCCATGTGGGAGAGCAGGTTCATGATCATGTAGGTGTTCATGCTCTCACCGCCGTACACCCCGACGAGGCCGGAGTAGCGGTCGGGGTCCCAGCCGGCGTGCTCCAGCGCCTCCCACGAGCATTCGAGGAAGAGCCGGTGCTGCGGGTCCATGAGCTCGACCTCGCGCGGGTTGAGGCCGAAGAAGGCGGCGTCGAAAAGGTCGACGTCGCCGAGAATCCCCTTCGCCCGGACGTAGTTCGGGTTCTCGACCATCGCCGGGTCGGCCCCGGCGGCGAGCAGCTCCTCAGCGGTGAAGAAGGTGATCCCCTCGCGGCCGGCGACGAGGTTCCCCCACAGCTCCTCGATTCCCTTGGCCCCCGGGAAGCGACCGGCCATGCCGACGATGGCAATGCCGCCGCTGCCGCCGCTGCCGCCGGCTCCGGCGCGACCGCGCCGAACCGGTGCGGCGGTGGCGGCAGTGGCCGCGACCGCCGGGACGATCGCGAGCTCCGGCCGTGCCGCCCCGGCGGAGAGATGGCGGGCGAGCGACGAGACGGTGGGGTACTGGAAGAGCTCGAGGAGCGGGATCTCCCGTCCCAGCGCCTCCTTGAGGCGCGCGTGGACGCGGGTCATGCGCAGCGAATGGCCGCCCAGGTCGAAGAAGTTGTCGTCGATGCCGACCGTCTCGACCTTGAGCTCCGCCTGCCAGGCGGCGGTGATCGTCCGCTCCAGCTCGCTCTGCGGTGCGCTGTAGGCGGCGACCAGGGTGGGCCGCGTCCGCGCCGGAGCGGGGAGGAGGGCGAGGTCGACCTTGCCGTTGGCGGTGAGCGGCAGGGCGGCGAGGCGGACCAGGATCGACGGCACCATGTAGTCCGGCAGCCGCTCGCGCAGGTAGGCGAGGAGCTCGCCGACGGTGGGCACCGCCGGCGACGTCGCCGGCACGCCGTCCTCGGGGACGAAATAGCCGACGAGCTGGGGCTCGCCCGCGTCGTCGCGCACGGCGACCACCGCCTCCCGCACCCGGGGATGGAGGGCGAGCGCCGACTGCACCTCGGCGAGCTCGATGCGGAAGCCGCGCAGCTTCACCTGGCGGTCGATCCGCCCGAGGTAGATCAGCTCGCCGTCCGAGCGGACGAGCCCCAGGTCGCCGGTCCGGTACATGCGGCCGCCGGTCTCCCAGGGGTCGGGCAGGAAGCGCTCGGCGGTCGCCGCCGGGTCGCCCAGGTAGGCGCGGGCGAGGCCGTCGCCGGCGACGTGGATCTCCCCCGGGCAGCCGACGGGGAGCGGCTGGAGGTGGCGGTCGAGCAGCAGGATGCGGTGGTTCTGGAGCGGCCGGCCGATCGGCGGCAACGTTCCCGGCGCCAGGTCGGCCGGGACGAGGGTGCGGCAGGTCGAGCAGACGCTGGTCTCGGTCAGGCCGTAGCCGTTGACGATCCGCACGCTCCCCAGGAGCTTGTCGACGTCGCCCGCCGACAGCGCCTCGCCACCGACGAGGATCAGCCGCAGGCGCGGCAGCCGGTCGCGGAGCGCGTTCAGGCGCGCCATCATCGACGGCACCGTCGAGACCATGGAGATGCCGTGGCGGTCGATCAGGGTGACCAGGGCGGAGACGTCCAGGATCTCCTCGCGGCCAGGGAGGACGAGGCCGCCGCCGGAGCAGAGGAGGGGGAAGATCTCGCCCACGAAGCTCGCGAAGCCGAGCGCGGTCAGCGGGAGGATGCGGTCCTCCGGCGTCGGCCGGTAGCTGTCGAGGAACGAGGCCACCAGGTTGACCAGGTTCCGGTGGGTGAGGAGGACCCCCTTGGGGGCGCCGGTCGAGCCCGAGGTGTAGATGACGCAGGCGAGGTTGCCGGCGAAAGCGGTCGGGGCCGGGACGGAGCTGTCCAGGCGCGCGATCTGGGGGCCGGCAGAATCGAGCGCCACGATCGTAGCGGGCTCGACGAGCGGCCGGAAGCGCTCCTCGGCGACGACGATCTCGACCCCGGCGCTCGCCAGCAGAGAGGCGACCCGGGCGCGCGGCGTCTCCGGATCGATCGGCAGATAGGCGCCGCCGGCTTTGAGCACCCCCACCAGGCCGACCAGGAGGGCGGGCGAGCGGTCGAGACAGACGCCGACCCGCGACTCGGGGCCGACGCCCAGGCCCCGCAGGTGGCGGGCCAGGCGGTTGGCGCGGCGGTCGAGCTCGCCGTAGCTGAGCGCCCCACTGCCCGTGATCACCGCCAGGGCGTCCGGGGTGCGCGCCGCCGGCTCGGCGAGAAGATCGGCGAGCGTCGCCTCGTGACGGTACGGCGCGGCGGTGTCGTTCCAGACCGTAAGGAGCTGGCGCTCCTCCTCGACCGTGATCAGCGGCAGCTCCGAGATCGGAGTCTTGGGACAGGTGGCGATCCCGCCGAGCAGGCGCTCGAAATGGTGGGTGAAGCGCTCGACCGTCGCCGCGTCGAAGAGCTGGACGTTGTAGTCGAAGGAGGCGACGAACGCCTCCCCCACCTCGCCCATGGTGAGGGTGAGGTCGAACTGGGCGATGCGCTGCTCGAGCGGCACGATCTCGA
>DASQPA010000043.1:0-12207 GCA_035644215.1 Thermoanaerobaculia bacterium | reverse complement strand
GCCGGAGGCGATGGCGGTGGTGGGGGAGGGCGGGGAGGAATGGAGCTACGGGCGGCTGGAGGAGACCTCGAACCGTTTGGCGCGGCACCTCGTCCGGCTGGGCGTGGGAGTGGGCAGCGCGGTGGGGATCTCCCTGGAGCGCTCGCCCGAGCTGATCCTGGGGATGCTCGCTATTTTGAAGGCGGGCGGCGCTTACGTGCCGCTCGACGCCGGCTATCCGGATGAGCGGCTGGCCTTCATGCTGGCGGACACGGGGGCGCAATGGACTCTCGTGCAGGCAGCCACTCGGGAGCGCCTGGCGGCGCTTACTTCGGTGGTGCCGATCGAGAACGGAGCCTGGCAGGAGGAGAGCGCGGAGCCGCTCGCGGTGCGGATGCCGGCGGCGAGCCTGGCCTACGTCATCTATACCTCGGGCTCGACGGGACGGCCGAAGGGGGTGGCGGTGCCGCACCGGGCGATCGCCCGCCTGGTTCGCGAGACGAACTTTGCGCCGCTGGGTCCGGAAGACCGGGTGGGGCACGCCTCGAACATCAGCTTCGACGCGGCGACGTTCGAGATCTGGGGAGCGCTTTTGAATGGCGGCGCGGTGGTGGTGATCGGCAAGGAGGTGGCGCTGTCGCCTTCGGAGCTGGCGTTGAAGCTGCGCGCCGAGCGGATCACGACGCTCTTTCTTACCACGGCGCTGTTCAACCAGGTGGCGCGGGAGGAGCCTTCGGCTTTCCGTCCCCTGCGCCACCTGCTGTTCGGCGGCGAGGCGGTGGACCCGGGCTCGGTGGCGCGGGTGCTGGCAGAGGGCGCGCCGGAGCGGCTGCTCCACGTCTACGGTCCGACGGAGAGCACGACCTACGCGACCTGGTACCGGGTGCACGAGGTGGCGGCGGGGGCAACGACGGTGCCAATCGGCGAGCCGCTGGCGAATACGACGGGCGATGTGCTCGACGCCTGGCAGGGGCTCTCGGCGCTGGGAGAAGTGGGGGAGCTGTACCTCGGGGGCGAGGGCCTCGCGTGGGGCTATCTCCACCGTCCGGAGCTGACGGCGGAACGCTTCGTGCCGCACCCGTGGAGCGGGGAGGCGGGGGAACGGCTCTATCGGACGGGAGACCTGGTGCGTCGTCGCTTCGACGGTGCGATCGAGTTCGTGGGCCGGGTGGACCACCAGGTCAAGATCCGCGGCTTCCGCATCGAGCTGGGGGAGATCGAGGCGGACCTGACGGCGCTGCCGGGAGTCGCGGACTGCGTCGTGCTGGCGCGCCGGGACCAGCCCGGTGACGCTCGGCTGGTGGCCTACGTGGTGCCGACGGCGGGGGCCTCCCTCGACGAGAGCAGTCTGCGGGCCGGGCTGCAGCATGCGCTGCCGGACTACATGCTGCCCTCAGTCTTCATTCTCTTGGAAGCGCTGCCTCTCACGCCGAACGGCAAGCTGGATCGGGCGGCCCTTCCGGCGCCTGGCCAGGGGGGAAGGGAGGACGGATACGTCGCGCCGCGCGATCCGGTTGAAGGAGTTCTGGCCGGAATCTGGGAGGAGGTGCTGGGGCGGGAGCGGGTGAGCGTGGAAGAGGACTTCTTCGCCCTGGGCGGCCATTCGCTTCTGGCGACGCAGGTGATGTCGCGGGTGCGCGGAGCGTTCCAGGTGGAGCTGCCGCTGCGCCAGCTGTTCGAGGGGCCGACGATCGCGCAGCTGGCCTGCGCGGTATCCGCCGCAAGCGCGGCACGACAGGGTGGGGTGAGTGCGGTGGCCCCTCCCATCGTGCCCACTCCGCGCGATCGGGATCTGCAGCTGTCCTTCGCCCAGCAGCGGCTCTGGTTCCTCGACCAGCTCGAGCCGGGCAACCCGGCCTATAACGTACCCTGGGCGGCCCGGCTGCTGACCGAGATCGACGCGCTCGACGTCCATCTGCTGCGGCGGATCTTCGCCGCGGTGGTGCGGCGGCACGAGGCTCTGCGCACGACCTTTTCGTCTTCCAATCGGGGTCCGGTGCAGACGGTGCAGGCGGACCTGGCCGTTCCCGTTCCCGTGGTCTCCCTGGAGGGGCTTGCGGAGGCGGCACAACCGTCGGAAATTCGGCGGCTGGCCGTGGCGGAGGCCCGGCGCTCCTTCGATCTGTCGCGCGGGCCGCTGCTGCGCCTGACCCTTCTCCGTCTCTCCGCTCGGGAGCACGTGCTGCTGGTGACGATGCACCACATCGTCTCGGACGGCTGGTCGATGGGGGTGCTGCTGCGCGAGGTGATGGCGCTCTACGCGGCGTCCCCCCTGCCGGAGCTGCCGATCCAGTACGCCGACTTCGCGGTCTGGCAGCGGGCCTGGCTTTCGGGGGAGGTGCTGGAAGCCCAGCTCTCCTACTGGCGCGAGCAGCTGGCGGGAGCGTCCCATCTCCTGGAGCTGGCGACCGACCGGCCGCGACCGGCATCGCCCACCCACCGCGCGGGGCTGGCGCGCCTCGATCTCGACCGGCAGGTGGCTGCGGCCCTCGCGGTGTTCAGCCGGTCCGAGGGCGTGACGCTCTACATGACGCTCCTTGCGGCGCTCGGCGTGCTGCTGGGACGTTCGGCGCACCAGGAGGAAGTCCTGGTGGGGAGCCCGATCGCCAACCGCACCCATCGCGACACGGAAGGATTGATCGGCTTCTTCGTCAACACCCTGGTCCTGCGGGTGGATCTCCAGGCTGCTCCGAGCGGCCGGGAGCTTCTGGGGCGGGTGCGGCAGGCGGCGCTCGACGCCTACGCCCACCAGGATCTGCCGTTCGAGCGGCTGGTCGAGGAGGTGGTGCCGGAGCGCAACCTCGGGCACTCGCCGCTCTTCCAGGTGATGTTCGCTTTGCAGAACGCTCCGGTCGAGCGACTGTCGGTGCCGGGGCTCACTCTGCTGCCCCTGGCGCCGGAGCCCGGGGTGGCGAAGTTCGACCTCACCCTGACCTTCGAAGAGACGCCGGCGGGCCTCTCGGGCCTCGCGGAGTACGACGCCGAGATCTTCGACGCGACGAGCATCGAACGCCTGCTGGCGCGCTTCACGCCGCTGCTTGCGGCGACGATGGACGATCCGGAGCGGCCGGTCGGCGAGCTGCCGCTGCTGCTTTCGGGCGAGCGGGAGCAGCTGGTCTGCGAGTGGAACGACACCTGGAGCGACTACCCGCGGGAGCTGAGCGTCCACGCGCTGTTCGCTGCCCAGGCCGAGGCGACCCCGGGGGCTCTGGCCGTGGTGGAGGGAGAAGAGGAGTGGAGCTACGGTCGCCTCGCGGCGGCGGCCTACCGCCTGGCCTGGCATCTGCGCTCGCTGGGAGTGAGTCAGGAGTCACGGGTGGGGGTGGCGCTGGAGCGCTCGGCGGAGCTGATCGTGGCCTTCCTGGGGGTTCTGGCGGCGGGCGGGGTCTACGTGCCGCTCGACCCCGGCTATCCCGACGAACGGCTGCGCTTCATGCTGGAGGACACCGGGGCCTCGGTGGTGCTGGTGCACGGCAGGACCCGGGAACGCCTGGAGAGCCTCGCCGTATCGACGTCCCTCGTCTGTCTCGACCGGGACCGCGAGGCGATGGAGAGCTGGAGCCCGGCGCCACCGCCGGATTGGACGGCGGCCGAGCAGCTGGCCTACGTCATCTACACCTCGGGCTCGACGGGTCGGCCGAAGGGGGTGGCGGTGGCGCATCGGGCGATCGTGCGGCTGGTCCGGGAGACCAATTTCGTTCAGCTGGGACCGGAAGACCGGGTGGCGCATGCCTCGAACATCAGCTTCGACGCGGCGACCTTCGAGATCTGGGGAGCGCTCTTGAACGGTGGCGCCGTGGTGGTGATGGAGCGCCAGGTGGTGCTCTCGCCGGCCGCTCTTGCCGCGCGGCTGCGCGAGGCAGGGGTGACGGCGATGTTCCTCACCACGGCCCTGTTCAACCAGGTGGTGCGGGAGGAGCCGGGAGCCTTCTATCCGTTGCGCCATCTGCTCTTTGGCGGCGAGGCGGTGGACCCCGGCGCGGCGGCGCGGGCGCTGGCCGAGGGAGCGCCGGAGCGGCTGCTGCATGTCTACGGTCCGACCGAGTCGACGACCTATGCGACCTGGCACGAGGTGCGGGAAGTGGCGCCGGGCGCGGCGACGGTGCCGATCGGCCTGCCGCTCGCCAACACGACGCTCTACCTGCTGGTGCCGGATCTGGAGCTGGCGCCGCTCGGACAGCTGGGCGAGCTGTGCATCGGCGGCGAGGGTCTGGCGCGGGGCTATCTCAATCGTCCGGAGCTGACGGCGGAGCGCTTCGTGCCCGACCTGTGGAGCCGGGAGCCGGGCGGGCGGCTCTACCGGACGGGGGACCGGGTGCGCCGGCTGGGGGACGGGGCGATCGAGTTCGTGGGCCGCCTCGACCAGCAGGTCAAGATCCGCGGCTTCCGTATCGAGCCGGGGGAGATCGAAGCGGTGCTCGCCGGCTGCCCGGGAGTCGAGGCCTGCGTCGTTCTGGCCCGAAGGGACACGCCGGGAACGCCGGGAATGCCGGGAAATACCCGGTTGGTGGCCTATCTGGTGGCGAAGCCGGGGGAGCGGCTGGAGGAAGCGGGCGTCCGGGAGTACCTCAAGCGGTCGCTCCCCGAGTACATGCTGCCTGCGGCCTACCTGTTCCTCGCGGCTCTGCCGCTGACCCCGAACGGCAAGGTGGACCGGGCGTCGCTGCCAGCCCCGGATGGGGTGGAGCGGCGAGCGGATGGCTACGTGGCGCCGCGCGGTCCGGTCGAGGGCCTTCTGGTGGGGATCTGGGAGGAGGTGCTGGGGCGCGAGCGGGTAGGGGTTACGGACGACTTCTTCGCCCTCGGCGGGCATTCGCTCCTCGCCACCCAGGTAGCCTCCCGGGTGCGGCAGGCCTTCGGCGTGGAGCTGCCGCTCCATGACCTGTTCGATCGGCCGACGATCGCGAGCCTGGCGGCGGATCTCGACCGCCTGCTGCGCGGGACGGAGCGGGCGGACCTCCCGGCGGTGCCTCCCCTGCTGCCCCTGCCGCCGGAGCTTCGCGAGCCGCCGCCGGCGCTCTCGTTCGCCCAACAGCGTCTCTGGTTCCTCGACCAGCTGGCGCCGGGCGATCCGACCTACAACCTGTCCTGGGCGGCGCGGCTCCGCGGCGATCTCGCGGTCGGCCTGTTGCGCCGGGTCTTCGGCGAGGTGGTACGGCGGCACGAGGCGCTGCGGACGACCTTCGCGGACACGGGCCAAGACCCGGTCCAGGTGATCGCCGCGCCCCGGCCGGTGCCGCTGCCCGTGGTTTCCCTGGCGGGCCTGTCCGAGGAGACGCAGCAGGACGAGGTCCGGCGCCTGGCGACGGCGGCGGCCCTGCGCCCCTTCGACCTGTCGGCCGGCCCGCTGCTCCGGCTGGCCCTGCTCGGCCTCGCCGCCCGGGAGCACGTGCTGCTGGTGACGATGCACCACATCGTGGCGGACGGCTGGTCGATGGGGGTGCTGTTCCAGGAGATCGGGGCGCTCTACGACGCCTTCTCGCGCGGGGAAGGCTCGCCCCTGCCCGAGCTGCCGATCCAGTATGCCGACTTCGCCGCCTGGCAGCGGGGCTGGCTCGCGGGAGAGGTCCTGGAAGAGCAGCTGACCTACTGGCGCCGGCAGCTGGCGGGAGCGCCGCCCCGTCTGGAGCTGCCGTTCGATCGTCCCCGGCCGCCCGCGCCGCGCCACCGCGGAGGGCTGCGGCCGGCGCGGCTGGACGGGGAGCTGGCGCGAGACCTCGCGGCGTTTTGCCGGCACGAGGACGTGACGCCGTTCATGACCCTCCTCGCCGCCTTCGGAGTGCTCCTCGGCCGGCAGGCGAACCAGTCGGAGGTGCTGGTGGGGAGTCCGATCGCCAACCGCACCCACCGCGAGATCGAGGGTCTGATCGGCTTCTTCGTCAACACCCTGGTGCTGCGGGTGCCCCTGGGGTCCTTCGGCAGCCGGCCGAGCTTCCGGGATCTGCTGGGCCGGGTGCGGCAGGTGGCGCTCGACGCCTATACCCACCAGGACCTGCCCTTCGAGCGGCTGGTCGAGGAGGTGGCGACCGATCGCCGAGACCGCGGCGCCCGCGATGCGCGCGGACCGGCCCGCTCGCCGCTCTTCCAGGTGATGTTCGCGCTCCAGAACGCGCCGGCCGAGGGCGCGGCGCTGCCGGGCCTCACCCTCGACCTCCTTCCCTTGGAGGGAGGCGTCGCGAGAGCCGACCTGTCCCTGCTGTTCTACGACTCTCCCCAAGGCATCTCCGGGCTGCTCGAATACGACGCCGATCTCTTCGATCGCACGACCGCCGAGCGTTTGCTCGGTCGCTACGAGGGGTTGCTCCGGGGAGCGCTGGCCGCTCCGGATCGGGTGCTGTGGGACCTGCCGTTGCTGCTGCCGGGGGAGCGCGAGCAGGTGCTCCGGGAGTGGAACGACACCCGGAGCGAGTACTCGCGGGAGTCGAGCGTCCCGGCGCGGTTCGCAGTCCGGGTCCGAGAGCGGCCGGAGGCGCCGGCGATCCTGGGAGGGGAGGAGGAGTGGAGCTATGGCCGGCTGGACGAGGCGACGAACCGCCTGGCCTGGTATCTGCGCTCGCTGGGAGTGGGGGCGGAATCGCGGGTGGGAGTCGCGATGGAGCGCTCGGCGGAGCTGATCGTGGCTTTCCTCGCGATCCTCAAAGCCGGTGGGACCTACGTGCCGCTCGACACCGGCTACCCCGACGAGCGACTGCGCTTCCTGCTGGCGGACACCGGGGCCTCGGTGGCGCTGGTGCACGGCCGGACCCGGGAGCGCCTGGCGGCTCTGGGTTCGGCCGTGTCCCTGGTCTGCCTGGACGGCGACCGCGAAGCGATCGCGCGCTGGAGCGCCGCGGCGCCGCCGGGGCTCCCCCTGAGCGGGATCGCGGCCGAGCAGCTGGCCTACATCACCTACACCTCGGGCTCGACGGGTCAGCCGAAGGGGGTGGCGACACCGCACCGGGCGATCGTGCGCCTGGTCGAGGGGACCGACTACGTCCGGCTGGGACCGGCGGACCGGGTGGCGCACGCCGCGAACATCAGCTTCGACGCGGCGACGTTCGAGATCTGGGGAGCGCTGCTCGGCGGCGGCGCCGTGGTGGTGATCGAGCGCGAGGTGGTGCTTCGGCCGGCGGCTCTCTCTGCGCGTCTGCGCGAGATGGGGGTGACGGCGCTGTTTTTGACCACGGCGCTGTTCAACCAGGTGGTGCGGGAGGAGCCCGCGGCCTTCGGCGCGCTCTCCCATCTGCTGTTCGGCGGCGAGGCGGTGGACCCGGGCGCGGTGGCGCGGGCGCTCGCGGCGGGCGCGCCGGAGCGGCTGCTGCACGTCTACGGACCGACCGAGTCGACGACCTTCGCCGCCTGGCACGAGGTGCGGCAGGTGGCGCCCGGGGCGGGGACGGTGCCGATCGGTCTGCCGCTCGCCAACACGGCGCTCTACGTGCTGGACCCCTGGGGCGAGCCGGCGCCGCGCGGCCAGGTGGGGGAGCTGTACGTCGGCGGGGAGGGACTGGCGCGAGGCTATCTCCACCGCCCGGACCTGACGGCGGAGCGCTTCGTGCCCGACCCGTGGAGCGGGGAGGCGGGGGGGCGGCTCTACCGGACGGGGGACCTGGTGCGCCGGCGCTGGGATGGGGCGATCGAGTTCGTGGGCCGGGCGGATCACCAGGTCAAGATCCGTGGCTTCCGCATCGAGCCGGGGGAGATCGAGGCGGCGCTCGCCGGCTGCCCGGGAGTCGAGGCCGGCGTGGTTCTGGCGCGGCGGGACACGCCGCCCCATCTCCGTCTGGTGGCCTACCTGGTGGCGAAGCCGGGCGAACGGCTGGCGGAGGGAGAGGTCCGCGAATTCCTCAAGCGGTCGCTGCCCGACTACATGGTGCCCTCGGTTTATCTGTTCCTCAAGGCGCTGCCGCTGACGCCGAACGGCAAGGTGGACCGGGCGGCGCTACCCGCGCCGGCGGCGGAGGGAGCCGAGCCGGGAGCGGATTTCTACCTGGCGCCGCGCGGGCCGGTCGAGACGCTCCTGGTGGGGATCTGGGAAGAGATCCTGGGGCGCGAGCGGGTCGGGGTCGAGGACGACTTCTTCGCCCTGGGCGGGCATTCGCTCCTCGCGACCCAGCTGGCCTCCCGGGTGCGGCAGACCTTCGGGGTGGAGCTGCCGCTCCACGACCTGTTCCTCCGGCCGACGATCGCCGGTCTGGCGGCGGAGCTCGACCGCCGGCTCCACCGGGCGGAGCGAGCCGCGGTCCCGGCGGCCCCTCCCCTTCTTCCCCTCACGCCAGAGCTTCGTGCCCAGCCGCTGCCGCTCTCTTTCGCCCAGCAGCGTCTCTGGTTCCTCTACCAGCTGGCGCCCGGCGACCCGGCCTACAACATGCCCTGGGCGATGCGGGTGACCGGCGACCTCGACATCGACGTGCTTCGCCAGGTCTTCGGCGAGGTGGTACGGCGGCATGAGGCGCTGCGGACGACCTTCCTGGATTCCGCCCGGGGTCCGGCCCAGGTCCTCGCCGGCCGTCAGCCCGTCTCGCTTCCCGTCGTCTCCCTGGAGGACCTGCCCGAGGGGGCGAGGGAGGCCGTCGCCCTGCGCCTGGCCACGGCGGAGGGCCTGCGCCCCTTCGACCTTGCGGTCGGCCCGCTGCTCCGGCTGCTGCTCGTGCGCCTGCATCCACGGGAACACGTGCTGCTGATGGTGATGCACCACATCGTCTCGGACGGCTGGTCGATGGGCGTCCTGGTGCGGGAGATCGGCGTCCTGTACCCGGCGTTCTTGCGCGGGGAAAGCTCGCCGCTGCCGGCGTTGCCGGTCCAGTACGCGGACTTCGCGGTCTGGCAGCGGAGCTGGCTCTCGGGGGAGACCCTGGCGGCGCAACTGGACTACTGGCGCCGGCAGCTGGACGGGGCGCCCCGAACGCTCGAGCTGCCGACCGACCGCCCGCGGCCGGCGGTGCCGGGCCGCCGCGGCCAGCGGCAGCCCCTGGCGCTGGCCGCGAAGCTGTCGCAGGAGGTCGCGACTTTCAGCCGGCGCGAGGACGTGACGCCGTTCATGCTGCTCCTCGCCATTTTCGGAATCCTTCTGGCCAGGTCGGCGAACCAGCCGGAGGTGCTGGTGGGGAGCCCGATCGCCAACCGCACCCACCGCGACGCGGAACGGCTGATCGGGTTCTTCGTCAACACCCTGGTCTTGCGGGTGCCGCTCGGTCCCGCCGACCGCCGGCCGAGCTTCCGGGACCTCCTGGGCCGGGTGCGGCAGATGGCGCTCGACGCCTACACCCATCAGGACCTGCCGTTCGAGCGGGTGGTCGAGGAGGTGGTCGACGAGCGCCGAGACCGCGGTTATGGCCATTCGCCGCTTTTCCAGGTGATGTTCGGGCTGCAGAACGCTCCCGTCGAGGCCCTGGAGCTGCCCGGGCTCACCCTGCGCCTCCTGCCGGTGGAGGACGGCCTGGCGCGGTTCGACCTCGCCCTGATGCTCTTCGAGGCCGGGGCGGGCCTGGCGGGTGGTCTCGAATACGACATCGAGCTGTTCGACCGCACGACCGTCGAGCGCCTGCTCGGCCGCTACGCGGGGCTGCTCCAAGGGGCGATGACGGCTCCCGACCAGGCGATATGGGATCTGCCGTTCCTGCTGCCGGGCGAGCGCGAGCAGCTCCTCCGCGAATGGAACGACACGTGGAGCGAGTACCCGCGGGGGGCGAGCGTCCACGCGCTGTTCTCGGCCTGGGCGCGGGAGCGGCCCGCGGCGACGGCGGTGGTGGACGAGGGCCGGGAGTGGAGCTACGGAGAGCTGGCGGCGGCCGCCAACCGGCTGGCCTGGCACCTGCGGTCCCTGGGGGTGGGGAGAGAGTCGCTGGTGGGCGTTTCGATGGAGCGTTCGGCCGACCTCATCGTGGCGTTCCTGGGCATCTTGCAGGCCGGCGGAGCGTACGTGCCACTCGACCCCGGCTATCCCGACGAGCGGCTCGCCTTCATGCTGGCGGACACCGCGGCCCGCGTGGTGTTGGTGCACGGCCGGACGCGGGAACGCCTGGCCGGGCTGGCGGCCTCGCGGGACCCTTCCCCCTGGCGGCGGGTCTGCCTGGACCAGGATCGGGAGGCCATCGCCAGGTGGAGCCCGGCGGCGCTGACGGAGCGGACCTTGCCTGCCGAGCTGGCGCACGTGATCTACACCTCGGGATCGACGGGACGGCCGAAGGGGGTGGCGATCCTGCATCAGGGGATCGTGCGCCTGGTCCGGGGGACGAACTTCGTCCAGCTCCGCCCGGAGGACCGGCTGGCGCACGCCTCGAACATCAGCTTCGATGCGGCGACCTACGAGATCTGGGGAACGCTCTTGAACGGTTGCGCCCTGGTGGTGGTCAGCCGGAACGTGGCGCTGTCGCCACCGGCGCTGGCGCGGCTCCTCTCGGAGCAGCGAGTGACGGTGATGATGATGGCGACGGCGCTCTTCCACCAGGTGCTGCGGGAAGAACCGCTGGCCTTCCGATCGCTGCGCCACCTGGTGATCGGCGGGGAGGCCCTGGACCCGGTCGTGATCTCCCGGGTTCTCCGGGAGGGGGCGCCGGAGCGGCTGATCAACGGCTACGGCCCGGCCGAGAACACGACGGCCGCCACCTGGCACGAGGTGGGGGGGCTGGCGCCGGGGGCGTGGACGGTGCCGATCGGGCTGCCCATCGCCAATACCACGGCCCACGTGCTCGATCCGCGGGGGGAGCCGGCGGCCCTGGGTCAGCTCGGCGAGGTGCACCTCGGGGGGGACGGCCTGGCGCGCGGCTATCTCCACCGCCCGGAGCTGACGGCGGAGCGCTTCGTGCCCGATCCGTGGAGCCGGGAGCCGGGGGGGCGGCTCTATCGGACGGGGGACCTGGCGCGGCGGCGCTTCGATGGGGCGATGGAGTTCCTGGGGCGGGTCGACACGCAGGTCAAGATCCGCGGCTTCCGCATCGAACCGGGAGAGGTCGAGGCCGTGCTCGCCGGCTGCCCGGGGGTGAGGGAGTGCGCGGTCCTCGTGCACCGGGACGCGCCGGGGGGTGCCCGGCTGGTCGCCTACGTGGTCGCGACCGGGGGAGAGCCGCTGCGGGACGGGTCCGTTCGCGCCTATCTGCAGCAGGCCTTGCCGGAGTACATGGTGCCGGCCGCGTACCGGTTCCTGGAAGCGCTGCCCCTCACCCCGAACGGCAAGGTGGACCGGGCGGCGTTGCCCGCGGTGGCGGCCTGGGAAGAGCCCGGCGTGGAGGAAAGCTACGTCGCGTCGCGGAGCCCGAGCGAGTCGCTGCTGGCGGGGATCTGGGAGGAGCTGCTGGGGCGGGAGCGCGTGGGGGTGGAGGACGATTTCTTCGCCCTGGGCGGGCACTCGCTCCTCGCCACCCAGGTGGCCTCGCGGGTGCGGCGGGCGTTCGGGGTGGAGCTGCCCCTGGGCAGCCTGTTCGAGCGGACGACGATCGCGGACCTGGCGGCGGAGCTCGATTCCCGGCTGCGCGGCGACGCCGTGGATCCACTCCATACCATCCCTCCCCTCCAGCCGGTCGAACGGGGCCGCGACCTGCCGCTCTCCTTTGCCCAGCAGCGGCTCTGGTTCATCGACCAGATCGAGCCGGGCAACCCCACCTACAACGTGCCCATGGCCATCGCGCTCCACGGCGCCCTCACCGTCGAGCCTCTGCGGCGGGCTTTCGGCGAGGTGGTGCGACGGCACGAGGTGCTGCGGACCGGCTTCGCCCTGGGGCCGGACGGCCCGGTCCAGGTGATCGCTCCCCCCTGGGCTGTTCCGCTGCCGGTCGTCTCGCTCGCCGGGTTGCCCGTGGGTGAGAGACAGGCCGAGGCGCTGCGCCTGGCGGCCGCGGAGGCCCGGCATCGCTTCGACCTTCAGTCGGGGCCGCTCCTCCGGCTGCTTTTGGTGCGCCTTGCCGGGGCGGAGGGAGGAGAGCACGTCCTCCTGGTGACGGTCCATCACGTCGCCGCCGACGGCTGGTCGCTCCAGGTGCTGCTGCGCGAGGTCGTGGCCCTCTATGGAGCGTTCCAGCATGACGAGCCCTCGCCCCTGCCGGAGCTGCCGATCCAGTATGCCGACTTCGCGGTCTGGCAACGGGAGTGGCTCTCGGGAGAGGTGTTCGCGGCGCAGCTTTCCTACTGGCGCGAGCAGCTGGCCGAAGTACCGCGCCGGCTGGAGCTGCCCACCGACCGCCCGCGGCCGCTCGCGCCGAGCCACCGGGGCGGGGTGCGGCCGATCCTGCTCGACGCCTCCCTGTCGCGGGA
>DASQPA010000042.1:0-3203 GCA_035644215.1 Thermoanaerobaculia bacterium | reverse complement strand
GCGGGAGCGGCCGCCGCGGCCCGGTGCGCCTCGACCTCCTCGACCCGGAAGCCGTCCATGGCCTCCAGGATGAAGCGCTCCGAGTGGCGCAGGGGGCTAGTGCGGATCTCCGGCCCGAGCTCCAGCCGGTGGTCCTTGAGCAGGGTGAGGAAGCGCTGCGGCTCCGGCATCCGCTCGGCGATCAGCACCCGGTAGAGCAGACGCAGCTCGCAGAGGGCCAGGGGGACGAGGACGCAGGCGACGAGCACCACCGTCCGCCGCTCCGGGCGGGTCCGGCGCACCAGCGCCAGGACCGCCCCGGCGGCGAGCATCGCCCAGGCGGGGTAGCTCGGATCGAGGTACCAGTGGTGCTGGGTGCGCGACAGCGAGAAAAGGACGAGCGGCACCAGCGCCCAGAGGAGGAGGAGCTGGAGCCGACCCTCCCGATCACGCCGCAGCCGCCGGAACCCGGCGCGTAAGCCCTCCGCGCGCAGGATGACGACGACGGCCACGAGCAGCAGGAGCGGCCAGGGGGCGAAACGGTCGAAGAGGGCCGAGACGTAGCCCAGGGGCGAGTAGGTGACCTTGTCGATGACCAGGGTCGAGCGATCGAGGAGGTCCTCCTGCACCATCCGCTTAAGGAAATAGGCGGAGCCGTCCGCCTGGACGCGAGCCCAGGCCCAAGCCCCGACCGGCAGGAGGAAGACCAGGAGGGCGACGAGGCAGGGCAGTACCCGCTGGCGCCGCCAGGCGCCGGTCAGGACCATGAAGATCGCCGCGACGACGAGCACCGGGAGGATGGCGAAGCTCTTGAGCAGGAACCCCGCCGAAAGGAGGGCCCCCAGCCCCACCACCCGCCAGGGCGACTCGCCGAGGCGCGACACCTCGACCGTCGCGAAGAGCAGGAGGAGAGTCAGGGCAGCGTCCAGGTCGCCGCTGCGCGCCCCGTGGTTGGAGAGGAAGCCGAAGGCGGTGGCGACGATCAACCCGGCGAGCAGGCTCTCCCGGCGGCCGAGCCAGCGGCGGCCGATCCACAGGGTGCCGGCCACCACCCCCAGGGCGCAGAGGGCGGACGGGAAGCGCAGGGCGAAGGGGGTCGGTCCGAAGAGGTAGAACGAGAGCGCCATCAGCCAGTAGCCCAGGGGCGGCTTCAGGTTCCAGTACTCCCGCTCCCCGGCGTAGGTGGTGACGATGAAGGAGCGGTGCTGCAGCATCTCCCAGGCGGAGACCCCGTAGCGCGCCTCGTCGGAGTCGTTGAGCGCAACGCTCCCCAGACCGGCGAAGACGTTCCAGGCCATGAGGGCAAGGACCAGAGCGGCGCAGAGGGTGTAATGCCGCAGGGCGAGGAGGCCCAGGGCGCGGGGCCAGGAGATCCGGGGGACCGGCCGGGCCGCACCGTCGGGAAGCGCCCACTCGTGGGGCGAAAGGATCGTCGAGGACATGGATCTCGCGGTAACGGACTTCGAGCAAGAGCACCAATTGTAAGGACGATGTAAATTCTAGCACAGGCGGACGCCGCCGCAAGGGCAAGAACTACGCTTCCGGCGGGCGGACGCAGCTGGTGAAGCTCACCGCGTAGGCGCGGGTCCCGGAGTGGGGGAAGCGCAGCCGGAGGTGCCGGCGGGCGAAGTCGGGGGCCTCGATCAGGCGCACCCGCCGCGGCCGCTCCCAGGCGGCGAAGGTCCGGCCGTCGCGCTCGACCACGTCCTCGCCGCGGAGGGAGAGCGGGACGGGCTCGCCGTCGAGCTCGATCTCGAGCTCCCCGGCCGTCGGTTTTCCACCATCGGCCACCAGGTGGACGCCGGCCGCGTCGCAGACCAGCTCGAGCTCGGCCCCCGTCTCGCGCGACTCCAGGTACTCCGCGGCGTGGAACCAGAGGCCGCGGGCCGCGAAGGTGCCCGGCGGAATGGCCTCCTGGCCGCGGTGGCGCACCTCCTCTTCCGGCCGGTAGCCCTCGACGGAGGAGAGCCGGCCGCGGTGCCAGCCGAAGTAGAGCTCGGGGGTGGCGGGGAAGCAGACCGCACCCGGCGCGTCCTCCGGACGGAGGGGGGCGAGGAGCTCGGGCATCGGCTCCTTGTCCCCGGCCTCGGCGAGAAGGCGCTGGATCCAGCTCTCGGTCTCGCCGTAGGCCCTCTCGCCGAAGTGCTCGTAGCGCAGGTACCCCTTGGCGTCCACCAGGTACTTGGCGGGCCAGTAGTGGTTGGCGAAACGCTGCCAGTTGGCCTTCTCGGCATCGAGGAGCACCGGATAGGGCAGGCCCTCGGCGGCGACCGCCTGGGCGACGACCGCGGGGTCGGCCGTGAGCTCGAACTCCGGGGTGTGGATGCCGACCACGACGAGCCCCCGGCCGGCGTAGCGGCGGTGCCACTCGACGAGGTACGGCAGGGTGCGCAGGCAGTTGACGCAGGTCGACTCCCAGAAGTCGACGAGGACCACCGCCCCGCGCGCGAAGGCCATCGAGACCGGCGGCCCCTGCACCCAGGTCCCGGGGGCCAGCTCGGGGGCGCGGAGGGGGACGGTGATGGCGGGCATGGGGGAAGTATACGTGGCGGGGGCGGGCGCCGCCGCCCCCACGGATTGACGCCGCCCTCCTCCCTGATATCTATTGCCGCCAGTGCCCGTCGAGCCGGTCCCCGGCAGAGAGGAGGAGGGAGTGGACTTCAACCTGCCCGCGAGGGCGCGCGAGGCCGCCACGGCCGCCCGGGAGATCCTGGACGCCTGGGTGCTCCCGATCGAGCGGGAGTTCCTCGACCGCGGTTTCGGCGCCGTCCTGCCGGAGCTCGACCGGCTCCGCCTCCGCGTCCGCACCGCGGGGCTCGCCGCCCCCCACATGCCGAAGGAGCTGGGAGGCATGGGCCTGCCGCTGGCCGAGTTCGCCCACCTGGGCGAGGTCCTCGGCAGGAGCCCCCTCGGCCACTACGTCTTCAACTGCCAGGCGCCCGACGCCGGCAACATGGAGCTCCTCCTCCACCACGGCACCGCCGAGCAGCAGGAGCGCTGGCTCGCCCCCCTGGTGCGCGGCGAGCTGCGCAGCTGCTTCGCCATGACCGAGCCGGAGTTTCCGGGCTCGAACCCGGTCTGGCTGGCGACCGCTGCTCGACCCCTGGGCGACGACTACGTGATCGACGGCCACAAGTGGTTCACCTCCGCGGCCGACGGCGCCGCCTTCGCCATCGTCATGGCGGTCACCGACCCCGACGCCGCCCCGCACGCCCGGGCGAGCC
>DASQPA010000041.1:0-9043 GCA_035644215.1 Thermoanaerobaculia bacterium | reverse complement strand
TACACGCCACATCCCTCTCTCGGCAGTCCTCGGCAGGTCGGGCCGGGGCGTTGCCCCGGCTGAGACGGGCCGCGGTCCCCGTGGACTCCGAGGCGATATCGTTCAGGACCTGGCCCGTCTCTACCGCCTCCGTCCACCGATCCGTAGCGCCCTACTTCTGTCCCGTATCTCCCTACTTCCGAGCTGTAGCCCCCTACTTCCGGCTCTCAGCTCCCTACTTCTGAGCCGTAGCTCCTTACTTCTGTCCCGTATCTCCCTATTTCTGGCTCGTATCCCCCTACTTCTGTCGCTCAGCTCCCTACTTCTGAACTGTATCTCCCTGCTTCTGGCGTGGGAGCCCCCAGTTTCCGCCAGAATCCCCCTCTCCCAACTTGGATCTCCCCATTTCTGCCGTGGGAGCCCCTCATCTTTCCCCAGAACCCCCCCATCCCAACCTGCGATCTCCCCATTTCTGGAGCGGAGCCCCCCATCTTTCGTCAGAACCACGGCCGTGTCCGCGCCCGACTGTCAACCGCGGTTCCCAGTCGCTAAGTCTTAGTGCACGTTCAAGTTACCAATATCCAGCCAGCGAGTTGACGGCCTCTGTAATCTATGCAGAAATAGCACCCATTAGATTGGGGCGCCTGACCTGGCGGTTGAGATGCAGGATCGATTGCAGTCTATTGCGGAGCTTCTCCGCTCCCGGGCGTCGGGGACGCCGGATCGTGGTTATGTCTGGCTCTCCCAGGGCGAGGAGGTCGCGGCCCGGCTCACCTATGCCGATCTCGACCGCCGCGCCCGCGCCATCGCCGCGGCCCTGAGCGCGGTCCCTCCGGGGGAGCGGGCCCTCCTGCTCTATCCCCCCGGCCTGGAGTTCGTGGCGGCGTACTTCGGCTGTCTCTACGCCGGAGTGATCGCCGTTCCCGCCTACCCGCCGCGCAGCCGGCGCCCGGACCCGCGGCTGCAGAGCATCGCGGTGGACTGCTCGCCGCGGGTGGTGCTGACCACCGCCGCCCTGCTCGAACGGCGCGAGGCGATCGCCCAGCAGGTGCCCGAGCTCGCCCCCGCGCTCTGGCTCGACACCGAAGCCCTCCTCGCGGGCGATCCGGGCGCGGCATGGGTACCGCGGCCGGATCGCCCGGCAGATATCGCCTTCCTTCAGTACACCTCCGGCTCGACCGGCACGCCCAAGGGGGTCGTCGTCACCCACGGCAACCTGCTGCACAACCTGGAGCAGATCCGCGTCGCCTTCGGCCAGACGGCGGAGTCGGTGGTGGTGGGGTGGCTGCCGCTCTTCCACGACATGGGGCTGATCGGCAACGTGCTGCAACCCTGTTTCGTCGGTTGCGACTGCGTGCTCATGGCCCCGGCGGCGTTCCTGCAGAAACCGGCGCGCTGGCTGGAGGCGATCCACCGCTTCCGGGGCACGACCAGCGGCGGACCCAACTTCGCCTACGACCTCTGTGCCCGGAGCATCGGCCCCGAGGTGCGGGATGGGCTCGACCTCTCTTCCTGGAGCGTCGCCTTCAACGGCGCCGAGCCGGTACGCCGCGCCACCCTCGACCGCTTTGCGGAGACGTTTGCGCCGTGCGGCTTCCGCCGTGCGTCGTTCGTTCCCTGCTATGGCCTGGCCGAGGCCACGCTCCTCGTCACCGCGGCCCGCGGCGTCACGGACGAGCCGCAGGTGAGCTGCGGCGCGCTGCCTTCCGGAGATGAGGTCCGCATCGTCCAGCCGGAATCGGGCGTCCTCTGTTCCGGCGACGAGGTGGGGGAGATCTGGATCTCCGGGCCGAGCGTGGCGCGGGGCTACTGGAACCGGCCGGAGGAGACGCGCGAGACCTTCACCGCGGTGACCCGGGAGGGCGGCGGACCGTTCCTGCGCACCGGTGATCTCGGCTTCGTGCGGCAGGGCGAGCTGGTCGTCACCGGGCGGCTCAAGGACCTCATCATCCTGCGGGGAAGAAACCTCTATCCGCAGGACCTGGAGCTGACCGCGGAGCAGTCCCATCCGTCGCTGCGCGCCGGCAGCGGCGCGGCGTTCGCGGTCGAGGAGCGCGGCGAGGAGAGCCTCGTCGTGGTCCACGAGGTCGAGCGCCATGCCGGTGATCTCTCGGCGATCGCCGACGCGGTGCGGCGCGCCGTGGCCGAGGAGCACGGGGTGCGGGTCGCCGACGTGGTCCTCCTGCGCACGGGGACGATCCCCAAGACCTCCAGCGGCAAGATCCGCCGCCGCGAGTGCCGGTGGCGCTATCTCGGCGGCGACCTCGAGGTGGTCCATCGGAGCCGTCGGAGCCGCGACACGGTCGACACCGCGGCGCGGCTGCTCACCCGCTTCGACCTGCTCGCTCTCGATCCGCCGGAGCGGGCCGCCGCGCTCCAGGCCTGGCTCCGTGGCGAGATCGCCCGCCGGGCCGGGGTGGCGGCGGAGGGGATCGATCCGCAGACGACGCTCGCCGCCGCCGGCCTCGATTCCCTGGCCCTCTTCGATCTCCAGGCACGGCTGGAGGCGGACCTCGGGCTCGCCCTGGTCGCCGCGTCGCTCGCCGAGCTCTCGGTCGCGGCGCTCGCCGACCGTCTGCTCGACCACCTGGCGGAGACACCGGAAGCTCTGGAAGCTCTGGAGCCGGGGAGCGCCGACCTGCCGCCGCTCGTCCCCGGCGAGGTCCTCGGGGACCATCCTCTCTCGCCGGGCCAGGAGGCGCTCTGGCTTCTGGAGCCGTCGGCGGCCGCCGACGCCGCCGACGGAGCCGAAGGGGTCTTCCACATCGCCGCCGCCGCCCGGCTCGGGACTGCGGTCGACAGCGCGGCCCTGCTGCGCGCCGCTCTCGCCCTGTCGGCCCGCCACCCGGCCCTGCGCACCACCTTCGCCGTCTCCGCGGCGGGGGAGCCCCGCCAGCAGGTCCACGCCAGCCAGCCGCCCGACCTCGGAGAGGTGGAGGCGACGGCGTGGAGCCCGCGGGAGCTGGACGCCGCCCTGCGGCGCGAGGCGCGGCGGCGGTTCGACCTGGCGGCGGGACCGCCGCTGCGCCTCCGGGTCTTCGCCCGGCCGTGCGGCGAACGGGTCCTCCTGCTCGTCCTCCATCACCTGGTCGGCGACTTCTGGTCGGCCGCGGTGCTGCTGCGCGACTGGGCGGACCTCTATGCCCGGGAGCTCGACCCCGACCGTCCGCCGCTCCCGGAGCTTCCCGCCGCGTACACCGACTTCGTCCGCTGGCAGCAGCGGCGGCTCGCCGGCCCGGCGGGGGAGCGGCTCGAACGCTACTGGCTCGACCGCCTGGCCGGCGCGCCGCTGACGCTCGACCTCCCCACCGACCGGCCCCGCCCCCGGGTCGCCGCCCACTCTGGCGCCCTGGCCGACCTGCGGCTCGGTCCCGAGGTGAGCGGCCGGGCGCGCGAGCTCGCCCACCTTCACGGGGCGACCCTGTTCACGACGCTCCTCGCCGCCTTCCAGGCTCTGCTCGGGCGTTTGAGCGGCCAGGGCGACCTGCTGGTCGGCTGCGCCACGACCGGGCGGCGCGACCGCGACCTCGCCGGGGTGGTCGGCTACTTCGTCAACCCCGTCGTGCTGCGCGCCGCTCTCGCCGCCGACCCGCCGTTGGCGGCCCACCTCGCGACGACCCGCCAGGCCGTGGCCGAGGCGCTGGAGCACCGCGACCTGCCCTTTCCGCAGCTCGCCCGGCGTCTGCAGCCGGCGCGCGATCCCGGCTGGCCGCCGGTCTTCCAGGCCCTCTTCGTGCTGCAGCGGGCGGCGCCGGGGCAGGAGCCCGGCCTAGCCGCCTTCGCGGTGGGGCAGGCGGGGGCGCGCGTCGAGATGGGGGGGCTCGCCCTCGAATCGCTACGGCTGGATCGCGGCACCTCCCAGCTCGACCTGACTCTCTTTGCGGCCGAGGTCGGGGATGCCCTGGTGCTCTCGTGCGAGTACGACACCGCTCTCTTCGACGGGGTGACGATCGGGCGTTGGCTCGGGCACCTGGAGGCCCTGCTCGCCGCGGCCACGGCGCACCCGGAGGAGCGGCTCGCGGCGCTGCCGCTCCTCGGCGGCGCCGAGCGGCATCAGCTGCTCGCCGAGTGGAGCGACACCGCGGCCGCCTTCCCGCGCGAGGCGACCGTGTATGGCCTCTTCGCCGAGCAGGCGGCGCTCCAGCCCACGGCGGTGGCGGTCGAGCAGGGTGGGGAACAGTGGACCTACTTCGAGCTGCGGCAGCGGGCCGAGCGGTTCGCCCGCCGGCTGGTCGCCCTGGGCCTGCGGCCGGAGGAGCGGGTGGCGGTCGTCGCCGAGCGCTCGCCCGACCTGATTGCGGCCCTTCTGGGCATCCTCGCGGCCGGCGGCGCCTACCTGCCGCTCGATCCCGCCGCTCCGCCGGAGCGCCTGGCCTGGATGCTGGGAGACGCGGGAGCGTCGCTCCTCGTCGCGTCGCCTTTGGCGTCCGGCCTCGCCCTGCCCGCCGGGGTCCGGCTCGTCGAGCTGGCGGGCGAGGAGGATCTGGCGGTCGAGCTGCCGGAGATCCCGGCCGAGTCGCTCGCCTACGTGATGTACACCTCGGGCTCGACCGGCACGCCCAAGGGGGTCGCGGTCACCCACCGGAACGTCGTCCGGCTCGTGCGCGGAGCCGACTACGCGGACCTCGGGCCGGAGCAGACCTGGCTGCAGTATGCGCCGGTCTCCTTCGACGCCTCGACCCTGGAGATCTGGGCGCCGCTCCTGAACGGCGGCCGCCTGGTGCTGTTCCCGGAGGGGATGGGGTCGCTCGACGACCTGGCGCGGGTGATCGAAAGCCATGGCGTGACCTCGGCCTGGCTCACCGCGGGCCTGTTCCACGAGATGGTGGACGGCCGGCTGGAGGGCCTGCGGCCGCTCCGGCAGCTCCTGACGGGGGGCGACGTGGTCTCGCCCGAGCACGCCCGCCGGGCTCTGGCGGCCCATCCCGGCCTCGCCCTGATCGACGGCTACGGCCCGACCGAGGGCACCACGTTCACCTGCTGCCACCGGATGACCGAGGTCGCCCAGGTGGGGGAGAGCGTGCCGATCGGCCGGCCGATCGGGAACGCCCGGGTCGCGGTGCTCGACGGGAGCCTCGCTCCGGTGCCGGTGGGGGTGTGGGGCGAGCTGTATGCCGGCGGGGAGGGGCTGTCGCGCGGCTACCTGGACCGGCCGGAGTGGACGGCGGAGAGGTTCGTCCCGGACCCCCTCGCCCTGGCGCCGGGGGAACGGCTCTACCGGACGGGCGACCTGGTGCGCTTCCGGGCGGACGGCAGCCTCGAATTCTTCGGCCGGATCGACACCCAGGTGAAGCTGCGCGGCTTCCGGGTCGAGCTGGGGGAGATCGAGGCGGCCCTGGCGGCGCTCCCCGGCGTCCGCGAGGCGGTCGTGGTGGTGCGGGAAGATCGATCGAAGAGCGCGCGGCTGGTCGCCTACGTGGCCGGCGAAGTGGCGGTCGAGTCGCTGCGCCGGTCCCTGCGCGAGCGGCTGCCGGAGTACATAGTGCCCGCCGCTTTCGTGCCCCTGGCGGCGTTGCCTCTCACCCCCAACGGCAAGGTGGACCGGAAGGCCCTGCCGACTCCGGCGGAGGAGAGCGCGGAGGAGGGCTGGCTGGCGCCGCGGACGCCGGTCGAAGAGGTCCTCGCCGGCATCTGGGCCGAGGTGCTCGGCGTCTCCCGGGTGGGGGCGAACGATCACTTCTTCGCCCTGGGTGGACACTCGCTCCTGGCCACCCGGGTGATGGCGCGCCTGCGCCGCGCCTTCGGGGTGGAGCTGCCGGTGCGCGCGCTCTTCGAGGCCGCGAAGCTCTCGGAGCTCGCGGCCCGGGTGGAGACGGCGCTGCGGTCCGGCGAGGGCCGGCTCGCTCCGCCGCTGGTCCCCCGGGCTCCGTCGCTGCGGCAGGGGCCGCTGCCGCTGTCGTTCGCCCAGCAGCGCCTCTGGTTCCTCGATCAGCTGGCGCCGGGGAGCCCGCTCTACAACATTCCGGCGGCGCTGCGCATCGAGGGGGCGCTCGACCCCCGGGTGCTGGCGCTGGCCTTGCGCGAGATCGTGTGCCGGCACGAGGCGTTGCGCACGACCTTCGCCGCGCGCGACGACTCGCCGGTGCAGACGATCCGGTCGGCGGCCGGCTTCGCGCTGCCGGTGGTGGATCTGTCGGGGCTGGGGGAGGACGAGCGCGCGGCGCTCGCCCGGGCGAGCGCCGCGGACGAGGCCGACCGGCCGTTCGATCTCAACGCCGAGAACGGTGGCCCGCTGCTGCGCGGCCGGCTGCTGCGGCTGGCGGCGGACGATCACCTCGCCCTGCTGACCGTGCATCACATCGTGAGCGACGGCTGGTCGATGGGCATCCTGGCGCGGGAGCTGACGGCTCTCTACGCGGCGTTCTCTTGCGGCGGCGTTGGCCGGCCCTCGCCCCTGCCGGAGCTGCCGGTGCAGTATGGGGATTTTGCGCTGTGGCAGCGCGCCTGGCTCACCGGCGAGGTCCTGGCGGCAGAGATCGCCTTCTGGCGGCAACAGCTGGCCGGCCTGCCGTCCCGCCTGGAGCTGCCGACCGATCGGCCCCGTCCGGCGGTCCAGACCTTCCGTGGCGCGGCGCGGCCGGTGCGGCTGTCGGCCGCGCTCACCCGGCAGGCCCAGGGGCTCGGGCGAGGGGAGGGCGCGACCCTCTTCATGGTGCTCCTCGCCGGCTGGGAGGCCCTGCTGGCGCGCCACTGCGGCCAGGAGGACCTGGCGGTGGGCACGCCGGTCGCCGGGCGCACCCACCGCGAGATCGAGGAGCTGATCGGGTTCTTCGTCAACACCCTGGTGCTGCGCGGCGACGTGAGCGGCGAGCCCTCGTTCCGTGCGCTGCTCGGCCGGGTGCGCGAGACCGCGCTCGCCGCCCATACGCACCAGGACGTGCCGTTCGAAATGCTGGTCCAGGAGCTGGCGCCGGAGCGGAGCCTCGCCCATACGCCGCTGTTCCAGGTGATGCTCGTGCTCCAGAACGCCCCCTTCGAGAGCCTGGAGATCGCGGGCCTGCGCCTGCGGCAGGTGAGCGGGATCCGGACGACGGCGAAATTCGATCTCACGCTGAGCCTCGAAGAGCAGGACGGCGGGCTGGCCGGCACGGCGGAGTACGCGACCGACCTGTTCGACGCCGCGACGATCGATCGCCTGGTGCGGCACTTCGAGGTCCTGCTGGCCGGTCTGCTCGCGGCGCCCGACACCGGCGTCGCGCAGGTATCGATCCTCACCGCGGTCGAGCGGCAGCAGATCCGGGAGTGGAACACGACGCCTCCTCCTCGGGTGTCGGACCTCCTGCACCGGCGCTTCGAGGCCCAGGCGGCGCGCACGCCGGGCGCCGTGGCCCTGATCCAGGGCGAGCGGGAGATGACCTACGCCGAGCTCAACGCACGCGCCAACCAGCTGGGTCATTTCTTAAGCCAGCGGGGCGTCGCCGCCGGCACCTTCGTCGGCATCTGCCTCGAACGTTCATTCGAGCTGGTGATCGCTCTTCTGGGGACGCTCAAGGCGGGCGGCTGCTACGTCCCGCTCGACCCCGCCTATCCGTCGGAGCGCTGGACCTACACGCTCCAGGACGCCGGCATCCGCCTGCTGCTCACCGAGGAGAGCCTGCTGCCGCTCCTGCCGGCGCCGGAATGGGAGGTGCTCTGCCTCGACCGCGATCGCGATCGGCTCGCCACCTGTCCCACCGGCGACCCGCCGCCCGCCTCGCCGCCCGCCTCTACTCCTGAGGACCTGCTGCTCGTCATCTATACGTCGGGCTCGACCGGCCGGCCCAAGGGAGCGGCTTTCTGCCAGCGCTCGTATCTCAACCTGCTCGACTGGTACCGCGAAGCCTTCGACCTGCGGGAGGACGACAGCTTCCTGCTGATCAGCTCGATCGCCTTCGATCTGACCCAGAAGACCGTCTTTTCGCCGCTCCTCTTGGGCGGCCGTCTGATCCTCCCGCTGCCGGGTCCGTACGACCCGGCAGCGCATGTGGCGTCGATCGCGCGGCACGCAATCACCCGGCTCAACTGCACGCCGAGCACCTTCTATCCCCTCCTCGACCGGGAGGAGGACTTCCCGCGCCTCGCCGCGCTCCGCGGCCTGTCGCTCGGCGGCGAGCCCATCTCGCTGGCGCGGCTGGAGCCCTGGCGCCGCTCGCCCTGGTGCCACGCCTTCCTCCTCAACACCTATGGCCCCACGGAGTGCACGGACCTCACCAGCTGGCACCGTCTGGAGCCGCCCGGAGAGCGCTCCGTCGTCCCCGCCGGCCGGCCGCTGACGGGGGCACAGGTGTGGGTGTTGAGCCGCGAGCTGGTGCCGCTGCCGGTGGGAGTGACCGGCCAGATGTGCGCCGCCGGCATCCACGTGACCGCCGGCTACCTGCGCCAGGCGGACCTGACGGCGGAGAGGTTCCTGCCCAACCCGTTCTCCGAGATACCGGGGGACCGGCTGTACCGGCTGGGCGACCTGGGGCGGTGGCTGCCCACGGGGGAGCTCGAATACCTGGGACGGGTCGACTTCCAGGTCAAGCTGCGCGGCATCCGCATCGAGCCGGGCGAGATCGAGGCGGCGCTTCTGGCGCTGCCCGGAGTCCGCGAGGCGGCGGTGGTGGCGCGCGAGGATCGCTCGGACCTGGGACCCGGCGACCTCCGGCTGGTCGCCTATGTGGTCGGCGACGCCACGGCCGAGGCGCTGCGCCGGTCGCTGCGGGGACGGCTGCCGGACTACATGGTGCCGGCCGCCTTCGTGACGCTCGCCAGGCTGCCCCTGACCCCCAGCGGCAAGGTCGACCGCAAGGCCCTGCCGGCGCCGGAGTGGGAACCGGCGGAAGAGGTTCATCTGCCGCCGCGGACGCCGGTGGAAGAGGTGCTCGCCGGCATCTGGGCCGAGGTGCTCGGTCTCTCCCGGGTGGGGGCGAACGATCACTTCTTCGTCCTCGGCGGACACTCGCTGCTGGCGACGAGCGTGATGTCGCGCCTGCGTGGCGCCTTCGGGGTCGAGCTGCCGCTCACCGACCTCTTCGCGGCGCCGCGGCTGGCGGATCTCGCCATCCGCGTCGAGGCGGCGCTGGGGGCCGGCGCGGGCCGGCTC
>DASQPA010000040.1:0-12619 GCA_035644215.1 Thermoanaerobaculia bacterium | reverse complement strand
ACAAGACGGGCGGGCAGACCTACAAGGCGAGCGACGGGGCGACCCTGCGCGGCATCTTCCGGCAGATCGACCGCCTGGAGAAGACGCCGCTCCAGGTCAAGCGCTACGTCCGCTACCGCGAGGCCGCGCCGCCCTTCCTGTGGGCCGGCCTCGGGCTGCTCCTCCTGCCCTTGGCGGCGGCGGGGCTGAAAGTGACGGCAGAGCCGTGAGCTTCGCCGAGCCCCGCCTGCTCTGGCTCGCCCTCTTGGCCCCGCTGGTCGCGGTGGCGGCGGTGGGGTTGTGGCGACGGCGGCTGGCGGCGGATGCGGCCTGGGCGGCGCGGGGGCTCTGGGACCGTCTGCTCGCCGCCTACCGGCCGGGACGGATGACCCTCTCGGTCGCCGCCCTCGCCGTCGCCGTCCTCGGCACCTGCCTCGCCCTCGCCCGGCCGCGCTGGGGGGAGGGGGAGCAGAAGGTCGAGCGGAAGGGGGTGGACGTCGTCTACCTCCTCGACTCGTCGCTCTCGATGGGGGCGAAGGACGTCGTCCCCTCCCGGCTCGCCGCCGCCAAGGTGCTCGTCCGCCGCCTCTCCGAGGCCATGCCCGGCAACCGGATGGCCCTCGTGCAGACGGAGGGGACCGGCATCGTCCTCGCCCCGCTGACCGTCGACGGGGCGGTGATCGACCTGCTCCTCGACACCGTCGAGCCGGGGTCGATGCCCACCCCGGGGACCGAGCTCGCCCCCGGCATCGACGCCGCTCTCAAGCTCTTCGGCGAGGGACGGGAGAAGCACCGCGCCCTGATCCTCCTCTCGGACGGCGAGGACTTCGGCGGCGGCCTGGCTGCTGCCGCGGACAAACTGAAGGACGAGGGGGTGGTGGTCTACGCTTTCGGCATCGGCACCCCCGAGGGGGTCCACGTGCCGGTGCCCGGGACGAGTCAGGAGAAGCTCGACGAGAACGGCCGCCCGGTGGTGAGCCGCCTGCACGAGGAGACCCTGGAGACCCTCACCCGGGCGACCGGCGGCCTCTACCAGCGGGTGACCTCGGCGGGGACCGATCCGGCGCCGATGGTGGCGCGGATCGAGGCGATGGAGAAGCGGACGGTCGAGAGCGACACGGTCAACACCCGCGAGGAGCGCTTCCAGTGGCCGGCGGCCGCCGCCGCGCTCGCTCTCCTCCTCTACCTGGGCGTCGCCCCCTTCGCGCCCCGGACAACCCGGAGGGCGGCATGAGCCTCCGCCTCTCCGCGCTCCTGCTCGCCGGCTCCCTGCCGGCCCTTGCGGCTCTCCCGTCGCTCCCCTTCCACCTGCCGACGCCGCATCTGCCTGTGCTGCCTGCAAGCATCGAGCGCTGGCTGTGGAACCCCCGCGCGGAGACCAACGCCGCGATCGCGGACGCCCAGCAGAAAGACAAGGCGAGCCGGGAACGGGCGGTCCGGGAGGCCGACACCGCCGTCCGCCTCGCCCCCGACGACTCCCTGGTCCAGTACGACGCCGGCACCGTCCACCTGACGGCCGGCGATCCCCGGGGCGCCGCCGGGCTCCTCGACCGCGCGGCCAAGGGCCTGGCGCACGCCGGACCGGACCTCGCGGCAGCGGCGAGCTACAACCAGGGGAACGCCCAGCTGGCGGACAGCCACTTCGATCCTGCCATCGCCGCCTACCGGCAGGCCCTGCGCGCCGATCCCGCCAACGCCAACGCCAAGTGGAACCTGGAGCTCGCCCTGCGCCAGCGCCAGGACCAGATGCAGATGAAGGGACCCAACGGCTCGCGCGGCGGCAGCGGCGGCGGGAACACCCCCTCGCCCAGCCCGGGGAACGAGCAGCCGGGCAAGAAGGACGAAGGGACCCCCGATCCTGGCAAGAGCCAGCAGCCGGCGGGCGGCGAGGCGAATCGGGGGGGCGCGCAGGGGCAGCCGCAGCCCCGCCCCGGCGACCAACCGCTCCCTCAGTTCAAGAACCAGCCCGACATGAGCGCCGCCGAGGCGGCGGCCCTCCTGGAATCGGTCGAGAACCTGGAGCGCCAGCAGCGCCGCGCCCAGGCGGCCCAGCGGGCGCAGCGGCGGGCGGCGAAGGGGAAGGACTGGTGATGTCCCCTCACCCCCCCGGCCCCCCTCTCCCCACGGTAGGAGGGGTAGAGACGCCCCAGGCGCTATCGAAATCCTTGCCGTTACCGCGCCGTCGGGGCGTCTCCAACGCCGCCGAGATCTCAGGCGTCCGAGGCCTGCGGAGACGCCCCGACAGAGGTGGTTCCGGGGAGGCTCCGGACGGCGGCTGGGGACGTCTCTACGAATCCCCCTCTCGGGCTGCACAGTTAGCGCTTATGGGGGCCGGGGGTGAGGGCCCGCGGCTCCGCGCCGCGGCCTTCGTGGCAACCCTCCTTCTCCTCCTCCTCTCGGGCGCCGCCCGGGCGACGATCGACGTCCGGTCGACGCTCGGCCCGGAGGTGATCGGCGTCGACGAGGTCGCGAGCTTCAGCATCGAGGTCAAGGGCGGCGGCTTCAGCCATCTCAAGTTCCAGCCCAGCTTCCAGCTGGAGAACCTGGAGATCGCCGCCGGCCCCTTCGAGTCCGAGAGCATCAGCTTCGTCAACGGCACCTTCTCGCGCTCCCTGAAGCTCTCCTGGGAGCTGCGACCGCAGGGGGTGGGACGGGCGCGGGTGTATGCGGTCTCGGTCCGCCTGGGCGACCAGACGCTCGACCTCCCCGAGCGCGCTCTCCGGGTTCAGCAGCAGCCGACCCGGCCGCCGGGCGACCCGGAGGAGCAGGATCCGCTGGAGCGCTTCTTCGGCGGGCGCTACCCCCTGCGCCAGCTGCTCGAGCCGCCGTCGCGGCAGGACGGGCCGCGGGTCTTCCTGCGCGCCGAGGTCACTCCCGAGCGCCCCTTCGTCGGCCAGGAGGCCCTCTACACCGTCTCCCTCTACTCCCGGGACGACGTCAACGCCGTCAACCCGCGGCAGCTCCCCAACTTCAAGGGCTTCTGGGTGCGCGACGTCCCGCAGCCCCAGAACCTGCCGACCGAGATGGTCGCGATGGGCGGCCTGCGCTACGGGCGGGTGGTCCTGGTCAAGAAGGCCCTCTTCCCCCTGCGCCCGGGGCCGCACCCGATCGAGCCGGCGGCGGTCGACGTCATGGTGCGGATCCTCGAGCGGAGCTTCTTCGGGCCGGCCCTCGAACGCCCCGAGGAGGTGGCGCTCTCCACCCGGCCGCTCTCGATCGACGTCCAGCCGCTGCCGCCGGCCCCGCCCGGCTTCCGCGGCGCGGTGGGACGCATGGCCCTGCGGGCGACCCTCGCCCCGCGCCAGGTGCGGGTGGGGGAGGCCGCCGCGCTCACCCTCACCCTCGCCGGCGAGGGGAACCTCCAGGGGGTCGCCGCCCCGGTCCTCCCCGCCCTGCCCGGCCTCAAGGTCCTCCCCCCGCAGCAGGAGGGCGGCGACCGGCTGGCCGGCGACGCGGTGCGCGGCGAGCGCACCTGGACCTACGCCGTCGTCCCCGAGCGGGCCGGCAGCTTCCAGCTGGCCGCCCCCGGGATCTCCTTCTTCGATCCCGCCACCCGCGGCTACCGGCTGGCCGCGGCGCCGGCCCTCGCCCTGACCGTCCGCCCGCCGGTCCCGCCGCCCGCCGCCCCGGCCGGCAGTCCGACCGGTTCTCCGCCGGGCTCCCGCGCCGCCTTCTCGGCGTACGACCGGCGCCGCCTCCTCCCCTGGCTCGTCGCCCTCCTCGCCCTCCCCATGGGGGTGGCCCTGGTCGTCACCCTCGTCCGCCGGCAGCGGCCGCCGGGGGGCGGCGCCCGGCAGGAGGCGGCGCGGCGGCTGGAGGAGCAGCTGCGCGAGGCCGAGGCCCTGGGCCGCCCCCGCCAGGCGGCGGCGCACATCGAGGACGCCTGGCGCAGCTTCCTCGCCGAGCGCTGGAAGATCCCGGAGGCCAGCCCGGCGCCGCGCTGGCGGGAGCTCGTGGCGGCCCGCGGCGCCCATCCGGAGGCGGCGCGCGAGCTGGGCGAGCTCGCCGACGAGCTTCAGTACCTGCGCCAGGCGCCCCAGCTCTCGGCGGTCGGCGCCCTGGAGAGCGAGGCCCTGGGACGTTCCCGGCGGCTGATCCGCCGTCTTTAGAGGCACTCTTGACCCCTCCAGCCGTCTTTTCTACATTTGGGGCGTTTCGACTTGCAGGGACTTCTGCTATCGTTCCTGTTGTCGAATCAGTACTCAAAGGTTCTGGAGTTCCATGATGAGCGAAGTCCTGAAGCGCGACCAGACGGCGCCTCGGGGTGCGGCTCTATGAGCAACGACGCCCTCTTCCTCGTGCGCAACGGCGCTCTGGAGAAACTTCGCGTGATCGACGGTTTCCAGTGCCTGGACCACCTGCAGCTCGAACGCTTCCTCGAACGGCGGCGGGCCAGCCCCCAGTTCCCCCTGGAGCTGTCGCTGGCCGAGAACCTGGTCGAGGTGCTGCGCCGGGCGAACGGCTTCGTCCCCTCGGCGGCCGGTTCGATCCTGCTCGACAACCCCTCGGAGAAAAAAGAGGACCGGCGGCAGAACACCCTGACCTTCATCGCCGCCTTCGGCGACAAGGCGGAGGGCCTCCTCGGCCAGACCATCCCGGCCGACCGCGGCATCGCCGGCCGGGTCTACCTGACCGGCGAGGCCCACGTCACCCCGGAGGCGCGCGAGGACCGCTTCTTCTACGGCGGCGTCGACGAGCAGACCCGCTACCGGACCGAGTCGCTGATCGCCATCCCGATCCGCATCGAGCAGGAGGTCTGCGGCGTCCTGGAGCTGATCAACCGCAAGAACTCGGCCTCCTACAGCGGCGAGGATCGGAACCTCCTGGAGATCTTCGCCGGCTACATCTCGATCTCGATCCAGAACGTCCTGGACGGCCGCCAGGCGCAGGAGATCGCCAAGCGCGACAACCTGACCGGCCTGTTCAACGACCGCTACCTCCACATCGCCCTCTCGGACACCATCCGCCGCTGCCACACCGTGGACCTGGACCTCTCCGTGCTCTTTCTGGACCTCGACTTCTTCAAGCGGGTCAACGACACCCACGGCCACCTGGCGGGCAGCCAGGTGCTCCGCGAGGTGGGGCACATCCTGCGCGGCAAGCTCGCCGAGATCCAGGGCCTCGCGGCGCGCTACGGCGGCGACGAGTTCGTCCTCCTCGCCCCCGGGGCCGACCTCGACCGCGCCGTCGACCTCGCCGAGGAGATCCGCGCCGACATCCTGACCACCACCTTCTGCGCCGTCCCCGGCGAGATCCAGCCCGAGCCATTGCACCTGAACGGCCTCACCTGCTCGATCGGGATCGCGACGCTCAAGCAGCACATCACCGACGAGCTGCCGATCGAGGAGCGCAAGAGCACCCTGCTGCGCCTCGCCGACGCGGCCATGTACGTGGCCAAGGAGACCGGCCGCAACCGCACCGCCGTGGCCGGTCAGCCGGTCCGCCGGAGAGCGTCGGTCCCCAGCCCCTCGCGTTGATTCCCTCCTCCGGCGGGTGTTAGGATGCCGCCACTTCCGCAGGGGTGGGAGACTCCCCACCCCCTCCATTCCCCGGCCATGGGAAGCAGCGCAGACATTTTCGCGGCGAGCACTGTGCCCGGCCGGTTCCAGGGGAAGCCGAGGATACGAAGCATGAACAAGCGGTTCAAGGTCGTCATCGCCGGGGCCGGCGGCATGGGGAGCGCCGCCGGCCTGCTGCTGCGCGAGTTGGGAGACTTCGAGGTCGACGTCTTCATCGGCGACTCGAACGAGGCACGGGCCCGGGCGGCGGCGGCCTGGATCCACGAGGGCTCGGAGCGGCCGGGCGAGGTGACCGCCTTCCGCCTCCCCTCCCAGGGGTCGAGCCCGGATTTCGTCCAGGTGCTGGAGCAGGGGAACATCCTGCTCGACTGCCTGCCGGGCAAAGAGGCGCCGCGCCTCGCCCGCCTCGCCCGCGCGCACCACCTGCACTATGCGAACCTGACCGAGCACGTCAAGGAAACCCAGGAGGTGATGGCGATCGCCGCCGGCGCCGAGGAGGGTTTCCTCCTCCAGACCGGCCTTGCCCCCGGCTTCGTCGACGTCCTCGGTCATGGCCTCTACCAGCGCTTCTGCCGCGACCACGGAGCGACCCAGGCGGAGAGCCTGGCCATGCGGGTGGGAGCGCTCACCACCAACGCCCACCCGCCGCACTACTACGGCTTCACCTGGAGCTCGATCGGGGTGGCGACCGAGTACATCGAGCCGGCGACGGTCCTCCGCGACTTCCAGCAGACGACCCGCCCCTCGCTCGCCGACCTCGCCCCCATCATCATCCACGGCATCCAGTACGAGGAGGCCCTGACCTCGGGCGGCGCCGCCGACCTCCCCGCGGTGCTCGCCGGCAAGGTCCGGCACCTCGACTACAAGACCCTGCGCTACCCCGGACACTACGCCTGGATCCAGAGCCTGCTCGCCGAGGCCCCCCCGGGGAGCAGCCCGGCCGCTCTCTGCGAATACCTCCAGACGCGGATGGAGTCGACCATCCCCTTCGTCGAGGACGACCAGGTGGTGATCTACTCCGCCGTCGAGGGGCACGACCGGGAGGGCACCCTGCGCCGCCTCGAACGCTCCTTCGTCATCCACCCCGTGCGGGTCGGCGCCCGGCTGCTCAAGGCGATCCAGGCGACCACCTCCTCGGCCCTCGCCGAGGCCGCCCGGCTGCTGCTGACCGACGACGACCTCCATGGCGTCCAGCTGCAGAGCCAGATCGACCCCGCGAAGTTCATGGCCGGGCCGTTCGTCGGCACCATCTACCTCGGGCATCCGCACCCCACCGCGACGCGGGTGCAACCGGTCCCGGGGTAGCCCCGCGCGCGATGAAGGTCAAGCTCCAGTCGGACAGCGACGAAGAGCGCCTGGAGTACGTCCTCGCCGCGCAGGAGCACTGCGACCACTTCCTCACCCCGCTCGCCGATCCCGCGGGCAAGAGCGTCCTGGTGGTGGGGGCCGGCGCCGGGACCGAGATGCTCTGGTGCCTGCGCCATGGGGCACGGGAGGTCCTGGGCCTCGACGTGGTCCCGCAGAGCGAGACCGCGCTGACCGCCGCCGTCGCCCAGCTGGGGCTCGGGACGCCGGGAAATGCCCCCCGCTTCGCCATCCGGCAGCTGGGGATCGAGGAGGCAGGCGCGCTCGGCCGCCGCTTCGACCTCGTCCTCTCGAACAACGTCTTCGAGCACCTCCCCGGGCTCGCAACGGCCTTCGCCGTCTGCGCCCGGCTGGTCGAGCCCTACCGGGGGCGGATCGCCATCTTCACCGACCCGCTCTACTACTCCTCGGCCGGCTCCCACCTGCCGGTCGAGCCCTGGGAGCACCTCTGGGGCGAGCCGGACGCGGTGCGCGAGCGCCTCGTCTCGGCAGAGGCGGGGCTCGGCCCCCATCATCCCCTGCGGGCCATGGACCTGGGCACCTACCTGGTCGACGAGATCTCGCTCAACCGCATGCGCTTAGGCGACTTCCTGGAGGCGATCCGCCAGGCGGGGCTCGCCATCCTCAACCTCCGCCTCGTCCGCGACCGCCACCTGGCCGACCTCGCCCGCTACCGCGAGCGTCTCCCCGGCCTGGCGGAGGCGGACCTCGCGATCGAGGGGATCGCCGCCGAGCTGGTGCGGATCGAGGGACCGCCGCCCGCCGGCCTCCCCCCCTTCGTCTCGACCGAAGAGGTGGTCCTCGCGGCGCAGAGCCAGAGCCGCGAGGCCGAGGTCCGTCGCCTGAGCGAGGCGCTGGACGCCACCGAGCGCCGGAGCTTCAGCCTGGCGAGCGACCTCGAAGAGGCGCGCCGCCAGGCCGGCGACCTCCGGCGCGGGCTCGACGAGGTGCGCCAGGTCCTGGCGGCCGTCGAGGCCAGCCCGAGCTTCCGTCTCGGGCGGCTCGCCACCGCTCCTCTGCGCTGGCTGCGCCGCCTCATGATCCGCTGAGAACCGCCGAAACCATCCCCTCGACCGTCCCATGAAAAGGACGGCCGCCCGAACCTGTGGAAAATCGTCATGCCGGCCGAGCGGGAGCGCGGCAGAAACTTGCTCCGGCGTGCTGAAAATCTTGCAACCTGCTCCTACGTCTACACTTACCACGATTGCACAAAAACATGTTCAAAGTGGACCAAAGCCCTATGTCCCGTGGTCTTTCGGCGTCTCTCAGGCCGGCTTTCCACCGAGTTTTCCACAGCCTCTGTGGAGATCCGGCCGTCGCCCAGCGGCTGGGCAGTGGCTGGGCAGCGGGCGCGCAGTGGGAGGACTGGCTCAACTTGCTTTTTTCAAGGCCGACAGTGGAAAGCCTCGGCGCTGCCGGCGCTGCCGGAGGTACGGGTCGGCAGCGCGGCCGCCGACGGCAGGGTGAGGCCGGCGAGGGCGGCCGGGCGGACCTCGACCAAAGGCCATTCCAGCGGCCAGGGGGGCCGGCGGAAGGCATGGAGCGAGAGGGCGAGCGAGGGGGTCGCGTCGATCTCCAACGCCAGCCAGGCCCGGGCGCCCCGGTCGTCCGCCTCCCGCGGCAGCCGGCCGGCCGCGGCGAGCAGGGCCTCCCGCCAACCGGGGTCGATCCCCTCGGTGGCCCCGACCGCGCGCAGGGCGTCGGCCCGCAGGGCAGCGTGGCCGTCCCAGAAGGTGGCGGCGAGGAGTCGGGGCTCCGCCAGGAGGGCGTGGGCGGCCTGGAACGGCGCCTGGGGAGCGGCCGGCGCGGCGACGGCCAGGAAGTAGGGGGCGAAAGGAGCGAGCGGGTCGAGCGCGCACGCCTGCTCCAGGGCCCGCCCGGCCCAGGGCCGCTCCGCCCCGAGCCCGAGGATGCCCGCGGCCAGCCACAGAGAGGCAACCCCCGGGGCGACCGCCGCCGCCCGCAGGGCCTGGTCGGCTCCCTCCTGCCGCCCCCCCGGCCGGCCGGCCTCCCACCAGCCGAGCCGCGCCCGGTAGAGGGGGAAGGCGGGATCGAGCGCCACCGCCCGGGCGAGGTGGTCGCCGGCGCGATCGGAGGAAGAATCCTGAGCGGTCGTCGCCAGCCCGTAGTGGTAGCTGGCGCGCAGGGGAGAGAGCAGGAGCAGGAGGGCGGCCGCCGCATAGGTGGCGGCCGGGAGCCGGGAACGCCTTCCGGGGTTCTGAGAGTCCGGAGCGCCGGCCAATGCCGCTCCGGCGGCGAGGGCGGCCGCGACCGGCAGGGCGGTCACGGCGAGCGCGGCGCTCCCCAGGGAGACCCATCCTGCCCCGAGGAGCCCCAGGAGCCCGGCGCGGAGGAGGGCGGAATCGGCCGCCGCGCGGCGCTCCGCCCCGCGGCGCAGGACGAAGAGCGCGGCGAGGCTGCCGGCGAGCAGGAACCCGGTGATGCCCAGCTCGTAACCCAGCGCGATCGGCAGGGAGTGGAGCTCGCCCACCACCTCGCTCGCCGGGTTTACCCCGGGCCGGGGGCGCAGGAAGCGGGAGACGGTCCAGGGCGTCGAACCGGGACCCCAGCCGAGCAGGGGTCGCGCCTGGAAGCCCTCCCCGCCGCCGCGGTAGTAGACGGCCCGCGTCTGCGCCGAGGGATCGGCTCCTGCGAGGATCTGTCCGGCCCGCCGGCCCGCCACGATCCCCCCCAGGAGGAGGACGACGACGAGGAGCCCGATCCCGGCCCAGCGGCCCCGCTTGTTCCCGATCCAGAGGATGAGGACGATCCCTTCGATCGCCAGCCCCGCGATCCCCAGGAAGGACCGGCTGGCGAGGACCGCCGCGGCCCCCAGCGCCCCGCTCCCCCACCCCAGCCCCCGCCCGCCTCCCGTCTCCCGCGCCGGCAGGAGGGCGATCGGCCCGAGGATCACCAGCCAGGCGGCGAGGAGGTTGTGGTGCCCGAGCGGCAGCGATGCCCGCCCGGTGTGCCGGAGGACGATGCCGGCGAGGGAGAGCAGGGCCACCCCGCCGACGACTCCGGACAGCGCCCAGAGGCCGATCCGCCGGGCGGTCTCCGTCGGCCAGCAGCGGGCGACCGCCCCCGGGAGGGCCAGGTAGGCCGGCAGCAGGACCACGGCGAACCGCCCCGCCCGGGGCACAGGCGAGGCCCAGGCGCTCGCCGCGACGGCGATCCAGAGGGCGGCCGGGAGCAGGCGTCCCGCCCGGCCCAGTCGGAGGGGGTCGCCGCCATCACCGCTGCCGCTCCCGGCGACCACCAGGAGGACCAGGGGGAGCGCCACGGCCGCCGCGCCGCCCGCCCAGCCCGCCCCACCGGAGAAGGTCCCGCACCAGACGGCCGACAGGGCGGCCAGGAGGGCGGGCAGGAGAGGAAGCATGGCAGGGGCATTCTATAAGGCCCCTGGGGCGGGATCGCTCGCGTAGGTCCAAAAGCCCTGGAGCGCCTTCAAAAAGGTCTCCGGGTCGACTTCCAACGCCTCCGGGTCGACTTCTGATCTCTCCGGCTCGACTTCCGATCCCTCCGGCTCGACTTTCAACCTCTCCGGACCGACTTCGGACGCCTCCGGCTCGACTTCCCATGCGTGGAAAGTAACTTTCCATGCATCCGGGAAGACTTTTCATCCCTCCGGCTCGACTTCCGAGGCGTGGAAAGTGACTTCCCGCGCGTCCGGAAGCGTCCGGAGAGCGTCTGGAAGCTCCCGGAGAGTTTTTGGAAGGTCCCGGAGAGTTTTTGAAACCTGCCGGAGGGATTCCGGAAGCCCCCGGAGGCGGTCGGGAAGGGTCCGGAGAGATTTCGGGACCTCCCGGAGACCGTCCGGAAGCGGCCGGAGGGAATCCGGAACCTCCCGGAGACGGTCGGGAAGCGCCCGGAGGAGTTTCGGCAGCGGCCGGAGGGATTCGGGATGCTCCCGGAGGGATTCCGGCCGGCCCGACGACGGCTGCAGGCCGAGGGGTACGCTAAGATCCCATCCCGAGGTGCCACCGTGCCGAAACGACTCAACGCTCCCTCCCTCCTGCTTTCCCTCCTCGCTCTTCTCGCCGGCCCGGCGGCTGGGCAGGGGGCGCCGCCCCCGGCGGAGAAACCAGCCGAGAAACCCGTCGAGAAACCGGCCGGCAAGCCGGCGTCACCCCTCGCCCTGGAGTCGGTCGAGATCCGCCCCGCCCATCCGGGGCCGGACACCCTCTGCCAGCTGCGGGTCAAGCTCAAGAACGGTGGCACGAAGAAAGCCTCGGTCTTCGCCTTTACGGTGCGGATCAACGGCGAGCCGGTCCCGGTCTACCAGCGCCAGACCTATCTGCAGACGGTCGATCCCGGGACCGTGGGCGAAGTCCGGCTTTTCAACTTCTGGACCACCGAGACCCGCCGGCCGCTGCCCAAGGACGGCCAGCTCCGGGTGGAGGTGGCGCTCGACGAGGCGCGCTGGGTGGAGGTGAAGAACGAGGGGGGCGCCGAGGTCACGACGCCTCTGGACAAGGTGCCGGGGCTGCCGGTCCAGACGCGCCTCGCCGTGCCGCTCCAGGCGGCCGCGCCGGCGAAGCCGCCGAAGTAGCGTTTCAGTTGACCGGCGCAGGGGCGGTCGGGGAATCGGGCTCGTCGGGCGGGGGGGAGGGGGGAGCGGCTCCGGCCGGGGTCCAGGCGACGTTCTCCAGGGCGATCGAGCGGGTGCCGGGAAGCCCCGCCTTGCGCAGGTGGAAGTTGGGCCGCAGGTGGATCTCACAGCTCCCGTTGGCCGCCCCCTCGGCCGGGATCTCGATCTCGTGGCTGCCGGTGCCGGAGATGCCGGTTTCCACCCCGCCGTTGCAGCTGGCGCTGACCACGACCGAGGGGGCGTTCGACGGACCGTCGAACACCAGCTTCTCGGCCGGACCGTCGCCCGCCGGAATCCGGATCACCAGCCAGAGGCTCCCGGGGCCGGAGAGCCCCTGGACGCGGAGGACCCCCGGGCCGTCGAGCCAGCGCCGGGCGAGGATCTGGCGGCTCCCCCCGGACTCGCTGGCCAGCCAGGGGCCGGAGAACGAGAAGCGCGGGCCGTGCCCCGCGGCGGGGACCTGAACCTTCGCCACCTGGTACTCGTGGCGCTTCAAATCCTGCGCCGCCACGTCGAGCGGCCAGCGCTGGCCGCTGCGGTTGCCGTAGAGGCCGATGCTCAGGGTGTAGGCCCCCGGGGGGAGCGGCGCCGCCAGGGCGGACTGGAAGACCTTGACGTCGTAGGCGACCGGCGTCCCCTCCTGCCAGGGGCCGGGGAAGGGGTGGTCGTAGGTGCGCACGATCCGCCCGTGGGGGTCGAGCAGGTGGACGAAGACGGTCGGCGTGCCGGCCGCCGGGTCGAGGGCGGATTCGGGCTCCCAGGAGAGGTGGAGGAGCTGGATGTCGGGGTAGCCCAGCGTCAACTGCTGCGGCTGCACCTCCAGCCGCGCCACCGGCGTCGCCTTGCCGCAGGCCAGGGCGAAAAGCCCGAGAGCGGCGAGGGAGAGGGCACGGGTGGGGGCCTTCATGGGTGAGGGAACGCTAGCCATGGCGCGGGTGGGTGTCAAGCATCACGGTCGGTAGGTCGCCGAGCAGTCCGGCCCCTCCCAGACCGTCACGCCGGTCAGGGGAGCTGCCGGCAGGCGGCGCGACAGCTCTTCGTAGAACCAGGCGGCGAGGCGCTCGGTCGTCGGGCTCAGCTGGTCGAAGGGGGGGACGGTATTGACGTGCCGGTGGTCGAAGCGGGCGGCCAGCTCTGCCAAGGTGGTCTTGACCGCCACGAAGTC